>JBBRVX010000163.1:0-12461 GCA_038246475.1 Thermomicrobiales bacterium
CCGACGACGGGCGCTTTCTGATCATCGCCTCCAAGGGGGGCGCGCCAACCAACCCGGACTGGTTTCACAATATCCTTGCCCATCCAGACGTGACCGTCGAGGTGGGCACGGAACGCTTCCCGGCGCGCGCCTCGGCGCCGGCAGGGGCCGAACGCGATCGGCTCTTCAACCAAATGGCGGCGCAGATGCCCGGCTTCGCCGACTACCAGAAGAACACGTCGCGCCAGATTCCGGTTGTTCTGCTGGAGCGCGTCTAGCAAGGTTCAGGCACGATCAGGTGATCGCGCCACTCATAGCGCCAAATAGAGAAAGGAAGGATCCATGTCAGACCCCTCCACCATGACCGACGAGGATTACAAGAATTGGAATCTGCAAGTGATCGCCGAGTTTCGGGAGAACGGCGGCAAGGTCGGTGGCGTGTTTACCGGGGCGCCGCTCCTGTTGCTGACCTCGACTGGAGCCAAGTCGGGCCAACCCCGCATTTCCCCACTCGCTTATACCACCGATACCGGCAATTATGTGGTCATCGCCTCCAAGGGCGGGGCTCCGGAGCATCCGGACTGGTTCCACAACGTCCGGGCAAATCCCGCGGTGACCCTGGAGGTCGGCACGGAGACATTCCCCGCCCGTGCTTCCGTGCCGGAGGGCCAGGAGCGGCGGCGCCTCTACGACCAGATGGCGGCGCAAATGCCGAATTTCGCGGAGTATCAGCTGAAGACCACGCGCGAGATTCCGGTGGTGGTGCTGGAGAAGGTGGCGGATTAACGCGTTGCCAAGGGCGCGTCGTTGGCCCTATTGAGCGCCGCTGGATTGCCGCGGGAGGCTGAAAGCCGTCCCGCTAGCCCGACGAAAGCCCCCTGAACGGGGCGGAGCACGGCAGAGTGGCGCGCTCCAACGCCGTTGCAAGGGCGTTGCGGAGGCGTTTCCGGGGGCGGTCACCGTCCTCATGGGATGGGCATTCACCTTGTCCTCCGCCGCGGGAGGACATTTCCGGTAGCCGCCACTCAAGCAGGCAGACTCCTGGTTGACAGCTTCCCTCCTTGAACCGATAAGGGGCCGTCGCGCGACGTATCGTCCCGTGCGACGGCCCTTTTTTCGTAATAGCAGGTTTAGCGGATGATCGAATATACCGGCTCGCTCGCCGGGATCGAGCCCGGACAGTTGCGCGGGTTCTTTGTGGACTGGCCGCGGCCGCCGTCGCCGGAGACGCACCTGCGCCTACTCGCCGGGAGCGATCACGTCGTGCTGGCGATCGACTCGGACACCAGGCACGTGGTGGGGTACGTCACCGCGCTGACCGATGGGGTGCTCACTGGATTCATTCCGTTGCTGGAAGTGATTCCCGCCTACCAACGTCAAGGTATCGGCCGGGCACTGATGGAGCGGATGCACGAGCGTCTGGGGCATCTTCCCAATGTCGATCTGCTCTGCGGCCCGGATGTGATGCCGTTTTACGAGCGCTTCGGGATGCGGCATGTCGACGGGATGGTGATACGGCGGCCGATGGGCGAGGCGATCACCGGGAGACAGGAATGATCCGGTACGCCGATTCGCTCGCGGGGATCGCGGCGAGCCACCTGGAGGGATTCTTTGTGGGCTGGCAGCATCCCTTTCCGCCGGAGACGCATCTGCGGATGCTGGCAGGCAGCGATCTGGCCCAGATCGCGATCGACGGGGAGACGGGGCGAGTGGTTGGTTTCGTCGCCGCGTTGACCGACGGGGTGCAGGGCGCGTTCATCACCCTGCTCGAAGTCCTTCCAGCCTGGCAGAATCAGGGCATCGGTCAGGCGTTGATGGCGCAGATGCTGGAACGGTTAAGCCACATCCAGACCATCGAGCTGATGTGCGATAGCGAGTTGGTTCCGTTCTACGAGCGGTTTGGCATGACGACGGCGACGGGGATGGTACTGCGCCGCCGGGAGCCGTAGCCAGCCGCTCGGCTTGTGCTGGGGCGTAGCACGGTGTAGCGACGCGCGCTAAGCCGGTAGCCGCGCGGGTCGCATTAGGGATCGAACGCCGCACAAGGACCTCGTGTCTCAAACGTTCCGCCACAGGCGAGAGTCCGTGTGTTTGCTACAGCGTAGCCGGCAGCCGCTTGAGCGCCCGGAAGACCTGTGTCCCGTGGTATTCCAGCGGCTCGTCCGTCAATTTGAGGTCCGGGAATCGGGTGACCAGGGTCGCGAGCGCCACCTGGCCTTCGAGCCGCGCTAAGGCGGCCCCGACGCAGAAATGGGGACCATAGCCGAAGGAAAGATGGTGGTTGTCGGCGCGTCCGAGCTCCAGGCGGTCGGGCTCCGGAAAATGCTCTGGATCCCGGTTCGCCGCCCCCAGCCAGAGCTTGACGAGTTCCCCCTTTGCGATCTGCACTCCGCCTAGTGTCAGATCATCTCTTGCCAGCCGTGTGGTCATTTGCGCCGGACTGTCGTAACGGAGCAACTCCTCGATGGCCTGTCCGATCAGCGCTGGGTCGGTCCGTAGTAGTCGCAGTTGATGCGAATTGCGCAGCAGTGCCAGCAACCCGTTGCCGATCAGGTTTGTTGTCGTCTCGTGACCGCCGACCAGGAGGATCACGCAGGTCGCCAGTAGTTCATCGAGCGTAAGGGAATCGCCCCGCTCCTCAGCAGCGATGATGCCGCTTATCAGGTTATCGCCTGGCTCCCGTCGCCAGCGTGCCACGGCCTGCCCGAAGTAGGAGGTGAGTTCTCGGACTGCACAATCGGCGCGCGCGACGCCGTCGTGCCCGATAGGCCCCCCGATAAACGCGGCGAAGTCATCAGACCACGCCTTGAGGTGATCGCAATCGCTTTCCGGGACACCGAGTAGTTCGGCGATGACAATTGTCGGGAGGGGATTAGCGAGATCGGCGATCACGTCAAGCTGTCCCGCAGGCGCCACGCGCGCGAGCTGGGTGTCGACGATTGCCTGGATTCGCACGCGCAGTCCCTCGACAACCCGCGGCGTAAACGCCCGGCTAACCAGCCCTCGCAAGCGCGTGTGACGTGGCGGATCGGCGAAGACCACCATGTCTGGAAGGATCCCAGCGAGGGCACCGAAGGCTTGGCGTTGTTCGTCCGAGAGGAGACAGCCTGACCGGGCCGCGGCGAGGCGCGGATCGCGCAGGCCCAGGTGAACCTCGCGGTAGGCGACGACGTGACAGATCGGCGCCGCCGTATCTCGATGTACCGAGCCCAGTGAGCGAAGATGCGCGTACGTGGGATACGGGTCTGCCTGGAACGTTGGGCTGCCGATCGGGGCACACGCGCGCTCCAATTGATTGACCATCGCGATCTCCTGGCAGTGGAGCCGAACCCCGTTTGTTCTAGTGGATGCGCTTCTCGAAACCTGCCCACTCTCGTTCCCGCAGCATGAACTTTTGGACCTTGCCGGTCGAAGTCTTGGGCAGCTCGTCGAACTCGACGGCGTCGGGACACTTGTAGTGGGCAATGCGTTCGCGACAGAATGCGATGATTTCGGCCGCCGTCACCTCCATTTCCGGCTTGAGGGTGACGAATGCCTTAGGACGCTCACCCCATTTTTCGTCAGGGACGGCGATCACTGCGCACTCCATCACGGCGGGGTGACGGACGATGACTTGTTCGACTTCGATCGTCGAGATGTTCTCGCCGCCGGAGATGATGATGTCCTTCTTGCGGTCGCGAAGCTCGATCGAACCGTCCTCGTGCATGACCGCAAGGTCGCCCGAGTGGAACCAGTCACCGGCAAACGCGGCTTCGGTGGCCTCGGAGTCTTCGTAATAGCCTTTCATCACGGTATTGCCGCGCATGACGACCTCACCCATGGTTCGGCCGTCGCGTGGCACATCGTGCATCGCCTCATCCACGACGCGCACCGGATCAACGCCGAGATACGGCACGCCCTGGCGCGCCAGCAATCTGGCCTGCTCGTCATCAGGGAGCGTGTCCCACTCGCGGCGCCACTCGCAGATGGTGGCCGGGGCGTAGGTCTCGGTCGAACCGTAGATATGGAGGGGTCGAAAGTTGAGGTGGCGGAGTCGGGTAATGAGCGTCGGCGAGGGGGGTGCGGCGGCGACGATGAGGGTCACGAACCGATCGAGTCGATGGGCTTTCGGGTTTGCGACCACCCCCTGATGGATGGTGGGTGATCCATGGAAATGCGTGACATTGTAGGTGTCGATGAGATTCCAGATGAGGTCAAAGTCTACTTTGCGCAGGCAGATATGGGTTCCAGCAACAGCAGTGACCGCCCAAGGAAAGCACCAGCCGCTGGCGTGGAACATCGGCCCCGTCCAGAGGTAAACGCTGTCACTAGTCAATCCGGTCTCAACCAAGTGGGCGAGAGCCATCAGATAGGCTCCACGGTGGGTGTACATTACCCCCTTGGCGCGACCAGTGGTGCCCGACGTGTAATTGATGGAAATAGTCTCTTCTTCGTCCATGAGCGGGCTTGACATGGGCAATCGGGACCCAGCGGCCAGAAACAGTTCGTATGGATCTGTCTCCGCACCGGTGTCGTCGATGCGGATGACCACGACTCCCGCCAAATCGAGCGGTTCGATGAGCGGAAGCAACTCGGCATTGACGAAAACGAATCGTGACCCGGAGTGGTTGAGGAGGTCACCGACCTCGCGCGCATTGAGCCGGGTATTGATGCTAACCAGAATGCCGCCCGCGGCGGGTACTGCGAAGTGCGCCTCCAGCATCGCTGGGATGTTTGGGCAGAGAAACTCGACGCGATCGCCTTTCTCCAGGCCAGCCGCGCGCAGAGCAGAGGCGAAGCGATTCACCCGCTCCTCGAACTGCCGGTAGCTGTACGACGTTCCCCGGTTGCCGTGAACGATGGCGGTTTTGTCGGGGAAGACGGCGGCAGTGCGACGCAAGTAGCTGACGGGCGAGAGTTCGGTACGAGAGACTTTCCTGTGGCCCTCGCCCGGGAGGAACGTAGTCGCCTCCTGTGCAAGCTGCGAGATCATGGCAAGCTCCCTCGTATTGCGCCAACGCCGTGGTCCATTCCTCCGTGCGGCCAGTGTGCGTCCTGGCACAGTCCGACGCCATGCGCATCCCACGCTTCGACCCACGCCTTCGTCAATTGCGTGAGTTGGCCCACAGGCGTAGGATGGATCCAACCTCGATGCATGCTGCGGAGACGCCTCGAGGTGGAGGAGGCCGATGGGCGCGGTGCCTTCGCCAGCGGAAATGGTTTTCGGAGATCTGCTGCGACGGCACCGGCAAACGGCTGGTCTCACGCAAGAGGAATTGGCCGCGCGCACGGGTCTCAGCGCACGCGGCCTCAGTGATCTCGAACGGGGCGTCCGCGTCCTTCCCCGCAAGGACACCTTGCGGCTTCTACTCGAGGCCCTCGGACTCGTTGGCGTGGAGCGGGCCGAGCTGGTTGCGGCGGCGAAACGGCGGCCAGTGGCAACCCCCGGCCGCGCCACTCACGAACGTGGCGCCAGCGATCTTCCGGCGCCGCTCACTTCGTTCGTAGGTCGGGCCGATGAGGTGGCGGCCGTCACCGCGCTGCTGCGACGCGACGACGTGCGATTGCTGACGCTGACTGGCCCAGGCGGCGTTGGCAAGACTCGCCTCGCCCTGCACGTCGCCCAGGAGCTCACCGGTTCCTTTGCCGACGGAGTTCGCTTCGTCGATCTGGCCGCAATCCGCGAGCCCGCGTTCGTCGTGACGACCGTCGCTCAAACACTGGGCCTTCGTGAGATGGGTGGCCGTCCACTGGTAGAGCGCCTCGCCACGCTGTTGCGGAACAGGCAGATGCTGCTGGTCCTCGACAACTTCGAGCAGGTGCTCATGGCCGGACCCCAGGTTATCACCCTGCTCGCCGCTTGTCCCCACGTGACGGTGTTGGTAACGAGCCGAGCCATTTTGCGCGTCTCCGGCGAACGTGCGTTTCCGGTCCCGCCGCTTGCGCTCCCCGATCAAGAGCGGGATCAATCGGTCGATCAGGTCGCGGCTACGGAGGCGGTGCAACTCTTTCTCGACCTCGCCCAGGCGGCCTCGCCGGATTTCGCGCTCACACCCACAAATACGCCGACGGTCGTGGCGATCTGCCGGCACCTCGATGGTTTGCCGCTTGCTATCGCGCTTGCCGCCGCCCGGGTTGGGCATCTCCCCGTCGCAACTCTGCTGACGCGACTGGAACGGCGGTTGCCACTCCTGACTGGTGGACCACGCGATCAACCGGACCGGTTGCGCACCATGCGTGATGCCGTCGCCTGGAGCCATGACCTGCTCGCGCCCGACGAGCAACGGCTGTTCCGCTGTCTTGCGGTCTTTGCCGGCGGCTGCACGCTGGAGGCCGTGGAGACCGTCTGCGCTGACGGACAGTCCATCGACACCACCGTGTCCGACACCATTTTCGACGGACTCACGTCGCTCGTGGACAAGAGCCTCGTCTGGCACGACACGCGCGGCAATGAGCCACGATATCGAATGCTGGAGACCATCAGAGAGTACGGGCTGGAGCAGTTAGCGGCAAGCGACGAAGCCGGCGCGGTGTCGAGGCGCCATGCGGCGTGGTGCCTCGAGTTTGCTGAGGCGTCGCACGCGCAACTTCCTGGCCCCGATCAGCGGCAATGGTTGGAGCGGACGGAGGCCGAGCATGACAACTTCCGCAGTGCCTTGGCCTGGCTGCTGCAGGAAGGAAATGCTGAGTCGCCTCAGCGGCTGACGGCAGTTCTGTACCGATTCTGGTATGTCCGGGGCCACTTGAGCGAAGGTCGGGCCTGGCTGGAGCGTGCACTGTTTAGCAGTCGATCAGCGCCGGCTGCCGAGCAGGCCAGCACATTGCTCGCGGCTGGGTGGCTAGCCTGGGCGCTAGGCGACTATGCCCAGGCCGAAGCGCGAGTGCATGAAAGCTTCGGCGTCTTTCGCTCGTTGGGACACACCACTGGGAAAGCCGAAGGGCTCTACGTCCTCGGCATGGTTGCGAAAGACCGCGATGACTACGCTCAGGCCACGGCGCGGTTGACGGAGGCGCTCGACCTCTTCTGGTCGCTTGGCGCTGCTCAGTGGATGGGCTTTGTTCTCAACGCGCTCGGGATCGTGGCTTACGAACGGGGCGATGCTGAGCCGGCTGCAGCATTGTTCAGGGAGGCGCTGGCCCAGTTCCGTACCGTAGGAGAGACGCACGGGATCGCCTACGCGCTGACGAATCTTGGCAAGTTGGCAATGACCACCGGTGACTTTGACCAAGCGGCTAAGTATTTCGAAGAGAGCCTCGCGCTTCGGCAAGAGCATGGCGAGGAGATGAGTGTCGCCGGGTGCTTGCGGGGTCTCGCCATGGTCGCCGCCACGGCCGGCAGGGTTGAGAAAGCGGCATGCCTTTTTGGGGCAGCTGAGGCGCTGCGCGAGAGGATTGGACTCCCCCAGCCCCGCCATCACGCGCGTTATCAGCAGGCCGTCAGCCAGTGCCGCATGGCTTTGGGGGACGGGCAGTTGTTCGCCTTGTGGCAGAGCGGTCGAGGGCTCTCGCTGGAGGCCGCAGTGACCGTGGCAATCGGGGTGACTCGCCCCGCCGGAGCGATTCCGGAGACCATAGGCCCGACCGACGGCGAAGTCATGGCAATGCATTCCCTTTGATGCTGCCTCGCTGCATAAGAAGGTCAACCGTTTGCCAATCGATTACCCAGTGCGCTGCATTGTCACTTGATAGGATTCGGCTGGAATCTGAAGATGTCGCGAAGCGCTACTCGAATCGCTTCTTCCGTTCCTGGTGACATAGGTGAGGGAATTGCATGAAGATCGTCGATCTCAAATGCGCGGTGATCGGGGATAACCCGGTGGTGCGCATCGTCACGGATGAGGGGCTCAGCGGCTACGCGGGGATCGAGAGCTACAAGCCGTACCTGACCTGGCACGTGCTCCATCTGAAGCCGGCGCTGATCGGCGAGGACCCGACCCACGTCGAGCGCATCATGCGCAAGATCCGCTCCCGCGGCGGCTTCAAGCCCTGGGGTAGCGCGGTCAGCGCGATCGAAATGGCGCTCTGGGACCTGGCCGGGAAGGCCGCCGGCCTCCCCGTGCACAAGCTTCTGGGCGGCAAGGTGCGCGATCGGGTGCGGGTCTACAACGGCGCGGTGCGCTTCCCGATCAATGGCTACAACCCGGCAGACTACGCCGAGAACATGGCCTTGATGAAGGCCGCTCCGGAAGCGTTCAGCATCATCAAGATGGGCATCGCCTTTCACAGCAAGATGCCGTCTGAGGTGCCCGACTTTTCCTACGGCGAACCGCAGAGCAAGGCGTTTCATGGCCACCCGAATCGCGGCCTCCTGACCGAGAAGGGTCTGAAGCACGTCGTCGCCTGCGTTGAAGCGATGAAGGAGGTCCTCGGCGACGAGGTTGGGCTGGCGCTCGATTGCGGACCTGGCTGGACGGTTCCGGACGCGATCCGCCTCTCGAAAGCGGTCGAGCATCTGCACGTCCTCTGGCTGGAGGACCTCCTCACCGGCGATTACACGCCCTGGGTGCTGGCGGATGTCTATCGCGAAGTGACGCGCGTGGCGGCCACCCCGATCCATACGGGCGAACAGATCTATGGCCGGCAGAACTTCCGGGAGCTGATCGAGAAGCACGCGGTGAACATCGTCGGTCCCGACCCGTGCGACGTGGGCGGCATTGCCGAGTTGAAATGGATCGCCGAGTACGCCGATCTGCACGGCATTCTGATCGCGCCGCACGGCACCGGGAATGGTCTGTTGGGGCTGGCCGCGCTGGTGCAGGTCTGCGCGACGCTACCCGACAACTACATCGCCTTCGAGTACCCAGTCGGCAAACCCGACTGGTGGAGCGAGATCGTCGTCGGGCTGCCCGATCCGATCGTTCAGGAGAGCTTCATCGAAGTCTGGGATCGGCCGGGGATGGGCATCGACTTCAATGTCGAGGCGGCGCGCGCGTATCTGCCGGAGGAGGGCCGCGATTTCTTTGACTGACCGCCAGCTGAGCCTGCGCTGGAGGCCGACCGCCGGGGCCCGGCATCAATCGTGCGGGGACGTAGTATGGAGCTGCGCGCGATCACCTATCCCGCGCAGGCGATGCCGTCGTCCCCGGGAGGAGGGCGGTTCACGAAAGGACATCGTGTTGATGCCACAGTTTCGGATTCTTGGACCGGCCAGCTTGATTGCCGTCACGCTTCTGGCGCCGGGGCAAGGCCTGGCGCAGGATGCCACCCCAACCGCAAGAGAAACGCTGCCACCCTGCACGGCTGAGCCGCGCGATATCAATGAGCTCGTCGGGTTCTGGTTTTCGCCATCGGGCGAGCCCGCGGCGACGCCGACCTACCCTGAACCCATTACCGATGATGAGGCGCTGCCCGCGGGGGAACGGCTCGACGACGTCACGGTTAAGGCGATCACCGAGACAACGCTCGGCTGGATCTCCTGCATGGAAGGCGCGGGTCAGTATGCCCGTGGCTTCAGCTTCATGACCGACGACCTTCTCGCCCAGTTTGGCCCGGACACCACCAATCCGGCCCAGGATTCGCCGGAAGAGGTCCGCGCGGCGCTGGAAGGTCAGCTCGCCGGCACGCCAATCGCGGGACAGATGCAGAACGCAGCGATGCCTCCCCCCGTTGGACCGCGCAAGCCGCGTCTGCTGGAGGATGGCCGTGCTGCCGCGATCTGGTCCTTTGGCGGCGACCGGGTCTACCTGGTGTACGAAGAGGTTGACGGACGCTGGCTGATAGACGCGGCGGAAGACATTCTGGATGTCGAAGGCACGCCGACGCCGTAAGGACCAGCTGGTGTTCGGGGGTTAGGTATCGGGGGAAGCCCTCACTTCAAGCTCCTCTCGCCATGCGCGACCCTCACCTCAAGCCCCTCTTCCTGTCCATGCGCAGGGGGAGGGGCTTCTTGTCGTGCCCGGGGAAGGGTGGCTGCCTCCCCCCGGCTCGTCGGCGCTGGACCAGGAACGGGGTGGTCGAGCCGGTGTGGCTCTGGCGAGTGGCTCCCAAACGAGGCGTGACCGGGAACGCCTCTTGCGTGGTAGACATCCCGGCGTCCTGCCGGTCCTGGCGACACCCGAGGCCGGTGTCCTGAAACATGGAAGGGATGTTCATGATTCTGCGCATCGATCGCCTGCCGATCGAGCTCCCGCGGCCGAAAAACCCGTCGCCGAACTCGGCGGCGGCGGTACAAGAGCTACTCGGCGGCCGCTTCGGCGAAATGTCGACGCTGATGAATTACACGATGCAGTCGTTCAACTTTCGCGGCCGGAGCTCGGTACGCCCGTTCTATGACCTGATCGCCAACATCGCCGCCGAGGAGTACAGCCATATCGAGCTCGTCTCCTACACCATCAATCTGCTGCTGACCGGCACGACCAAGCGCGATCCCGACCCGGTCAGCGCTCCGCTGGCCGGGGCGGTCGATGCCCGCAATTCCTATCACTACATCGCCAGCGGCCAGCAGGCGCTGCCGATCGATTCGATGGGGCAGCCCTGGACGGGGCAGAACGTCTTCTCCAGCGGCAATCTGAAGCTCGATCTGCTGCACAACTTCTTTCTCGAGTGCGGGGCGCGGGCGAACAAGATTCGCGTCTACGTGATGGTGGATGACCCGGCGGCACGAGCCATGGTTGGCTATCTGCTGGTCCGCGGCGGGGTGCACGTGGTGGCCTATGCGCGGGCGCTGGAGCACCTCACTGGCGCTGACCTGGGCAAGCTCTTCCCGATCCCCGACATCAGCAACAAGCAGTTTCCCGAGGCGCGCAAGCTGGAGGAGGAGGGGTTGCATCGGATCATGTTCCGCTGGAGCCCGGACGATTATCGACGGGTGGGCGAGGTGTGGAACGGCAAGCACCCCGAGGATGGCTCAGAGCTGATTGTGGAGGATGGCATTCCAGAGGGCTTTGCACCGCCGGACCTGGACGAAGAGCCGCAGTTGCTGGCCCCAGGCGTCGATCCCGCGTTCCTGAAGGAGGCTGCGGACCGCCTCTTCCGGTAATAGCACGCTCCAGGAAAGGTCGGGCGACCCCGTAGCGCCTGCCCTCAACCCTACCCCGTCTTCCAGCGCTGGAAGAGGGGGTTTTGCGCTCTGGCGATGGGCAGGTGCAGGAGGACGGGAAGTGACTTCCCGGGGCGAACATCAGGCTTTCAACACGACCTTTTCGCAGTTGTCGAGCTTGTTCTTGAAGAGGTCATAGCCCTTCGGCGCGTCGTCGAGCGGCATGGTGTGGGTGATGATGAAGGTGGGGTCGAGCTCGCCCTTCTGAATCCGCTCCAGCAGCGGTTGCATGTAGCGCTGCACGTGGCATTGCCCGGAGCGGATCGTCAGCGAGCGGTTCATGATCGACCCGATCGGAAACTTGTCAACGAACCCGCCATAGACGCCGATGATCGAGACCGTGCCGCCATTGCGACAGGCCATGATCGCCTCGGGCAAGGCCACCGCGCGGTCGGTTTCCATGCGGGTGGCCTGCATGACCCGGTCGTAGACGAACATCGGGCCGTGACCGTGCGCTTCCATGCCGACGGCATCGATGCAGGCATCAGGACCTCGGCCGCCGGTCATCTCCCGCAGCGCTTCGAGGACATTGACCTCTTCGTAGTTGATCGTTTCGGCTCCGGCCTTCTCGCGGGCCATCTGGAGGCGATACGGAAAGCGGTCGATGGCAATGACCCGCTCAGCGCCCAGCAGGTAGGCGCTGGCGATGGCGAACTGGCCGACCGGGCCGCAGCCCCAGACGGCGATGACATCGCCCGGCTTGATATCGCACATCTCGGCACCCATGTAGCCGGTGGGGAGGATGTCGGAGAGGAAGAGCACCTGCTCGTCGGTCATGCCGTCCGGCACGTTGAGCGGACCGACATCGGCAAAGGGGACGCGGGCGAATTCGGCCTGTCCGCCAGCGTAGCCGCCGGTCAGGTGGGAATAGCCAAAGACGCCGGCCGCCGCATGCCCGAAGAGCTTTTCCGCCATCCAGGCGTTCGGGTTCGAGTTCTCGCAGAGGGAGTACATCTCTTTCTGACAGGCGGAGCAGACGCCGCAGGCGATGGGGAAGGGCACTACGACACGGTCGCCGACCTTGAGCTTCTTGACGCCGTTGCCGACCTCCATCACCTCGCCCATGAACTCGTGGCCCAGGATGTCGCCGTGCACCATAGTCGGGATGTAGCCGTCGACCAAGTGGAGATCCGAGCCGCAGATCGCCGTCGAGGAGATCTTCACGATGGCGTCGCGCGAATTGAGGATTTGCGGATCGGGGACCTCCTGCACCTCGACCTTGTTCCGTCCCATGAAGCAGGTTGCCTTCATCGTTGTTCCCTTTCAGAAGAGCATCGCATCGATGGTGGAGCGCGAAAGCCGCGCGCCACGCGGTCGTTCCTAGGTCGCGCTGGCGCCATTCAGGGCGGCGGCATCTGGCCGGGCCGGATTCGGCCCTTTGACGATGCTGTCGTCCGATTGCACGATTTCCCCGAGCTCGACCAACTGCTTGAAGTGACGAAGATCGCTGCCAAGCTTCATCCCC
>JBBRVX010000164.1:0-12349 GCA_038246475.1 Thermomicrobiales bacterium
CCACGGCCAGCAAGATCGCCGTCGCCGCCCGCTCGCCGCAGACCGGAATGATTGGCGATTCGCTCTCTTCATCGTATCTCTCCCTGGCCCTGAAACGGACCGGGCACGACGCCATCGCCATTACCGGGCAAGCTGACGACTGGAGCGTGCTGGTCGTCGACGATGGCGCGGTTCAGCTCCGCCCTGCCGCCGCGTTGCTCGGGCTTTCGCCCGGGGAGACGGCCAATCGCCTGCGCGCGGAGCTGGGACCGGCGTTTCGGGTGGCGGCGATCGGCCCGGCCGGCGAGCAGGGCGTGCGCTACGCGGCGATCGCCAACGATGGCCGGCTGGCGGGCCGCACCGGCGGCGGCGCGGTCATGGGCGCCAAGCGGCTGAAGGCGATTGCGGTGCGTGGCAGTTCCCTTCCTTCCGCCGCGGATCCCCGCGCGGTGGCGGCACTGGCCCGCGATCTGGCCGAACGCAGCCTGGGACCCGCCACGGCCAAGTATCGCGAGATCGGCACCGTGGCCAACGTCAGCTTCTTCAATAGGATGGGGCTGCTGCCTACCCAGAATTTTCAGCAGGGGCATTTCGACGGCGCTGAGGCAATCTCGGGGGAAACCCTCCGCCTGGAACACTACACTGGCAAGCACGCCTGCGCGGCTTGCACCGTCGGCTGCGAGCATCACTACCGCACCACTGATGGCGGCGTGGAAACCTCCGCCCGGATGGAGTACGAGACGCTCTTCGCCCTTGGCTCCCTCTGCGGAGTGAGCGATCCGAACGTGGTCCTGCGCGCCTCCGCCCTGTGCGACGAGCTGGGCATGGATGCCATCTCCGCTGGCGGCTCGGTGGCCTGGGCCATGGAATGCCGCGAGCGAGGCGTCGATCTCGGCGTGCCGGCCGAGGAGGGTCCGCGCTGGGGGGATGGTGCATCGCTGTTGAGAACCTTGCGCCAGATCGCCGCGCGGGAAGGGTTGGGGAATCTCCTCGCGGATGGCACGCGGGCCGCGGCCGAGAACATTGGCCAGGGGAGCGAGCTCTGGGCGATGCACGTCAAGGGGCTGGAGCTCCCCGGCTACGATCCGCGCAAGCTGCCGACGCTGGCCCTGGGGCTGGCCGTGGCGGCGCGAGGCGCCTGTCACAACCGCTCGTCGGCCTACGAGGTCGATCTCTCCGACCGGCTTGATGCCGACGCCGACGCCCGGGCGCGAGCGACCGCCGCCGCCGCCGCCGAGGATCAGGCAGCACTGCTCGATTCGCTGACGCTGTGCAAGTTTCTGCGCCACGCGCTGGGCGACGTGCATGAAGAAAGCGCGGCCTTGCATCGCACCGTCACCGGGCTGCCGACGACGGCCGACGATCTGCACGCGGCCGGCGCTCGCATTAACGCGATCAAGAAAGCGTTCAACCTGGCCCAGGGCTGGACGCGCGCCCTCGACACCCTCCCGCCACGATTGTTGCAACCGGGTGGCGATGATGGACACATTGACTCGGCGTGGCTCGACCGCCAGATCGCCGCGTATTACCAGGTGCGAGGCTGGGACGATCAGGGAAGGCCCGCGGACGTGGACATGCCCAAGCGTTGATTCTGGCAACGAAAACGCGCCGGGGAGGCATCTCCCCGGCGCGGAACGCTACAAGCACGTTGCAGACCCGGGTTTAGCGGGTCTTCTGCTCGATGTCGTCCTTGACGTCTTCGATCTTGTCCTTGATGTCGCCGAGGAGGCCCTGGCCCTTGCCCTTGGCCTCGTCCATCATCCCTTCGGCCTTGGTGCGGTCGTCACCCGTGACGTCGCCCCACGCCTGCTTGACGTTGCCCTTGCCCTCGTTGAACTTGCCTTCGATCTGGTCGCGGTCGCCAGCGTCCGTCATGATCTGTTCTCTCCTCGATACGTTGGAGCAAAATCGCTCCAGTTCGCACGAGTCATGCGTTGCACATCCCGTGCCATCGAGGCGGACAATCGGCGTGATCGCCCCCGGCTTCTCTGCTACGCTGCCCGGAATTGGGCGTGGTTTCGGCGAAAATGGCGCGCACCATGGCTGCACGAATCGAGCGCATCCCACGATGACGGAGGGCGTGACGAGTGCGCTCGCGGCGGGGTTTTTCGTTGCCTTGTGCCTAATCGCGATCCTTGGCTGGTTCTGCTATCGGCTCCTCCTCGATCGGGGCCGCCTCCTGCTCCGCCTGTCGAGCGATACCGCCGGGCACGAGCGTCCCATTCCGCAAGGTCTGCCTTCGGGCGCCTTTCTGTCCGATTTCGCTCTGGCCAAGCTTCCCGGCAACGAATCCGAGACGGAGCGAATCATCACGCTGTCCGGTTTGAGCGGCCAGCCGCTGCTGCTCGTCTTCGCGCATACCGATTGCCTCTTTTCCCGCCTCGTGGCCCACGAGCTCGGACGAGTGCAGCCGAACTTCCTTGCGCCCAGGCCGGTGATCATCCTCATGGGAGCGTTCGGCGATCCCGCGATGACGGCCCTCTGGCGGGACCTTCCCTGCCTCGTGCTGCGCGATCTGGATGGGCAGGTCGCGCGGTTGATGCGCGTCTCGGCTACACCCGCCGGATACCGAATGGATGCCGAACGGCGCACCAGCGGCTCTCTCCTCATCGGGCCAGCAGCACTCTTGGCGACAGCACAAGGGATCGGTTCGGAGGACGACCTTCGCCCGGTCGCGGTCACGCCGCTGCCGGCGCGCGACGCGGCCGCCTGGACGCCACTCGCGCCCGGAGAAAGCGCGCCCGATTTCACCGTGCCGATGCTCGGAGGTGGACGCTGGTCGCTTGCGGACCAGCGAGGGATCCCGTTCATCCTGCTCTTTTCCGACCCAACCTGCCCACCATGCCGCACGCTGCTGGCGACGCTGGATCTTCCCCCAACCGCGGCCGTCGTTCTCGTCAGCCGCGGCGATCCGGAAGCGAACCGCCAACTCGTCGCGGAGCGCGGGTTGGCGGCACCCGTGGTGCTTCAGCGGCAGCGGGAAGTTGCCCGCCTGTTCCGCACGCTGGACACCCCGGCGGCATTCGCGATTGATGCGCGGGGAGTGATCGCGGCGGGTCCTGCCATCGGCGCTGAGGCGATTGCGGCCCTCATCGCCCAATCGGCGTGAACGACTCCCAACCGATGACAGCCAGGGAGACGATTGCTCCAGGAATGTCGTCAACCATCGCCCCCCTCGCCGGGAGAGCGCCGCGTAGCGTACGATCCGCAGACTGATCTCCGTTTTATACGGCATTGGCATGGAGAGATCAGGGTTCCGGCATCGTGTTGATGCCGAACATATGGAAAGGAGCGGATCACGTGACAGAGCTACTCGACCAGTTCGCTCGATCCTTGGCGTCCGGCGCATCACGGCGCGCGGCGCTCGGCGCACTGCTGGCTGGATCGGCAGCCGCGCTGCCATTCACGAGCGAAGCGAAAAAGCGGAAGACCAAGCGGAAGAAGAAGTTCAAGAAGTTCCAGGAATCGTGCAATCGCTGGTGCGAAGCGAAGTTCGCATCGAGTGGCCAAGCGCGGAGCGCCTGCATCGACAAGGCCAAGGAGGGGAAGGGACCCTGCTACTCGGCCACGGAGGAAGGTCCCGCCTTCTACTGCCTCACGGTGCAGAAATGCGGCGACCTGAACTGCTGCCCGACGCTGGTCGGTGGCGCGCCGGTGAAGGATGGGGTGTGCTGCAGCACTCCCTGCTCGCTCACCATGGTCAACGGCACTGTCGTATGCAGTTGATCGTCTCGGGCAGCGCCACTCGCCATCGGTGAGTGGCTCAGGCTCGGAGGAGTCCGCGCGCCGGCAGATGGCGATCGTCGAGCCAGTTCCGAATCTCGCTGTGCGTCGAAGCTATGATCGTGAACGCCGCCCGCGCGTGTCGGTTGTGCTGACCACGCGCGACCGGCCGCGGTTCCTGTCAGTAGCCCTCGCGTGCTACCGCCAGCAGACCTTTCTGGAGGAAGAACGGGAGCTGATCGTCGTCGATGACGGCGATCGCTTCCCGGCGGATGATGCGTCAGTGACGGCATTGGGCGGAAGGCTGGTGCGCGTTCCACCGGGCACGCCCCTGGGCAGCAAGCTCAACGCGGGGATCGCGGTGGCTCGCGGCCAACTTATTCAGAAGATGGACGACGACGATTGGTACGGGCCGGGGTTTCTGACGGCGATGATCGCCGCGCTCGACGAGGCGTGGCGGATCGCTTGCCGGCCCACGTTAGCCTTTCTTTCACCATTTCTCTTCTTCGATCTGGCCTCCTGGGAGCTACGCCGCTCGGCCGCGGGCCACATGCCGGGCGCGACGCTCCTTTTTCCGCGCGATGTCTGGGAGGAAGCGCCATTTCGACCCTTGCCGGGCGACGAGGATGTCTGGTTTCTGCTCGATCAGGTGCGCCTCGGCGCGGCACGCCTGATGGTCGACGCCATTGACGCCTTTCTGGCGGTGCGGCACGGTGGGCTCGATTCCGAGCGCGGGCACACCTGGACGCACCAGAGCTCAGGGCAGGCGCTGGATGATTACACGACGCGTCTCGAGCGCTATGCAGAGCCGCCGGAAGCGCTCCTGCCTGGCTGGGCGGTGGAGCTCTACCGGGCGATGCGGGACGGGCCGGAGGTTTCGCGATTCTGATCACCCCCGCGAGGCGGCCACGCCTGCTCTATGTCTGCCCGGTCGCTCCGGCGCTGACCGGCAATGGGCTGGCCATGCGGGCCGGGTCGATGCTGCGGGCCCTGGCGCGCCACTACCGGGTGACGCTCCTCGTTTCGCCGCGCTACCTGCCATGGAGCGGCGGGATACCCGGCGAAATCGCCGCCTCCTGCGAGCGTGTCGTCTTTCCTGGTTCCCCACAAACCCTGGCGAGACGGGAGCGCTTTGATGTGGTGCATGTCTTCAGACTCGCCGCACTGCCGGACGCCAGACCGTGGCTGCGGAAAGCGACGGCTCGCCATATCGACCTGGACGATCTGGAATCGGTCAGCGGCCGCCGCATGGCGATCGTGGCGCGGGCGAACACCCGGCTGGAAGAAGCGGCGCGGGCCGAGCAGGCGGCGGGGGAGGCGCGCATCCGGGAGGACGCCGCCCTCGCCCGGTTCGATCGGGTGTATGTCTGCTCGGAGGGGGATCGGCTGGCGCTGCTGGAACGGCGAGTGGGCAGGGCCGAGGTGGTCGTGTTGCCGAACACGCTCCCGCTCCCGGTGACGACGCCATTCCCGCCACCGGGTGGGTCGTTCACGCTCCTCTTCGTCGGCACACTCGGCTACGCGCCGAATGAGGACGCCGTGCACGACTTCTGCACCTCCATGCTGCCGCGCATCCAGGCGGGAGCCGACCGCAGGGTGACGCTGCACATCGTCGGCGCCGGCGCCGGTCCCGCGGTGTTGCGTCTCGGGGGACAAGCCGGGGTCGAGGTCATCGGCGCGGTCCCGGATGTGGCCCCCTGGTACCGCGACGCGCATCTGGCGGTCGTCCCGATCCGAGCCGGCGGCGGGACGCGGATCAAGGTGCTGGAGGCCTTCGCCCTGCGCCGGCCGGTGGTGGCGACCACGATCGGGGCCGAGGGGATCGCCGCTGAAGACGGCCGCCACCTGCTGCTCGCCGACGATCCCGGCTCCTTCGCCACCGCCTGCCTGCGCCTGCTCCACGATCCGGAGCTCGCCGCGCAAATTGCCGAGAATGCCTTCGATCTCTTCACCCGTTCTTACTCGGATGATGTTCTGGCCAGGCTGATTGCCGCGTTGCCGGCGATCCCTCGCCATGATCCCTGAAGCGTCCCCAACGAGTTGCAATATGTCCGCCACGGACCTATAGTGAAGCTATGAAGGAGACACACGCTTCGCCGCCGCTCACACCAGCGGTGTTCCACATTCTCTTCGCGTTGGCCACAGGCGATAAGCATGGCTACGAGATTATGAAAACCGTGCGGCACGATTCGCGGGGCAATGTCACCATGGGGAACGGTACGTTGTACGGCTCCCTGAAACGCATGCTTGCCGATGGGCAGATCGAGGACGCTGGCGACAGGGCCAATGACGACGCGACAAGGCGCAAATACTACCGGCTCACGAACCGGGGCCGAGACATGCTGTACGCGGAAATGCAACGCTATCTCGATACGGTGGAAGTCATCAATCGCTACGGGGTGGCTCCGAACCTCCAAACCGCAGGGGGCCTTCCATGAAGCACGCCATCCGCCTGTACAGCCTCCTCGTGACGTTGTACCCACGCGGCTTTCGGGAAACGTTCGGCGCCCAGATGCGGCAAACATTTGCAGACCACTACGAAGACGTTGAGCGGTCCGAGGGCCACGTGGGGCTGCGCTTCTGGCTCGCGCTCGCTGTCGATGAACTGCAGCATGTAGGTCGACAGCACGCAGACTCCTTGACAAAAGGCGGAGTTCTTCGCAAGGCCGTTGTCGGGAAAGCTGTCGTCGTCGCGCTGTTTTTCCTTCCCCTGTACGCGGCATGTCTCGGGCTGATGGTCAACCTTGCTTTGGCCCTACCACACCCTCATGTCAGCGGCATCTTTGTCGTCATAGCGATCGCTTCGGTCGTGCTCGTCCTCCCCGGCATCGTGAGCCTGACGGTCAGTTGTCTCCTCGTGAACGCCCTCGCAAGCATCGTGGCAAAGGACAAATCCGGGGCGCCTGGCAGCTCATGAGGGCGTTCGAAGTTGTCTTGATCCTCCTGAACCTGCTTGCTCTCCTGATGACCTTCAAGCCGCCGTCGCAGGCGGTGTGGTCAGGGCTCGCGGTAGTGACCATTGTGATGCTGTCACTCCATGGCATGTTCGAAGGCTTTCGTTATCAGATGACGTTCTCCTATGCTCTTGTTGTGCTTCTCGTCTTCTGCGCGGTGGTGAAAAGGATCGGCGTCTTCCCTAGCGGAAGATTGCAATGGTACGTGGCCCGTGTTGCCCTCGCCGGCGCCTTTGTGCTTCTCGCGGCGACGTCTGCGCTGGCTTACGCGCTGCCTGTATTTGCCCTTCCCGCTCCAACAGGCGACTATGCAGTGGGCATCAAGTATTTCCACCTCATCGACGAAACCCGCATGGATCCATTCCTGGACACGGCGCCGCGGCAGCGAGAGCTCATGGTGAAGATCTGCTACCCGGCACGACCAGATGAAGCGAAGCCGTTCTCGCGCTACTTCCGCGGCTCTCTCAATCTCCTGCAGGCGTTTGCTTCCTTTTATGGACTGCCGAGTTTTGCGTTTTCGCACCTTACACTCGTAACAACCCATGGCAAGGAAGAGCTGGAGCTTTCAGACAACGAGTCGAGCTATCCGGTGGTTCTCATTTCCCACGGCGCGGGCACGACGATGGAAGTAGAGACGTCGCAGAGCGAGGATCTGGCCAGCCATGGTTACATCGTGGTCGACATAGACCATACCTACGTATCGGCGGCAACGGCGTTTCCCGACCGGATCGCGACGGCTGCTCAGGCGACGACCAGCTTCGACGCGATCGAGCCAGCGGAGTCGATCACCCAGATCATGGCCGACGATGACGCATTCGTCATCGACACGCTGGCCGAGATGAATGATGGCGCCATCGACGCGGATTTCAACGGGCGATTGAACCTGGGCGAGATCGGCGTGATTGGACACTCCGTCGGCGGTGCGGTCGCCTACAACATGGCAATCGGCGACAGTCGGGTCAAAGCCGCAATCAACCTGGACGGCGCCGTCTATGTCGTTCCCAGAAGCCCCACCGCGATCGCGCCGTTTCTCATGTTGGCCAACGACCGATACCACGTTCAGGCGATCGAGCACCGCACGAGCTTGCTCGAGGCGCTGGCCGCCACGCCGGCTGGCCAACAGACGAGGGTCGACACGCAGGTGGACGATGTGGCGCTCACCACGTCGCGGCAAAACATCACTGGGCTCGCCGATGTGCTCGCGGCATCCGGGAACCTGTACACCATCGCAGGCAGCGACCACATGAAGTTTGCCGATATTGGACTTTTCATTGGGGACAAACGGCTCCGCGAATTCATGCAGATCGGTGGACAAACGGATCCGGAGCGCTGCCTTGAGATCACGCGGGCCATCACCACGGCGTTCTTTGACCAGCGCTTGAAGCACCAAACGGCCGATGCCTTGCAGTCGTTGCTTCGCATCTATCCCGAACTGGAGCAGATTGACCTGCATTGAAGAGCCCGCGGAGGTCGGTAGCCACTGCCACCTCGACAGCGGAGAGTGCCACGGCGCACTTTCACCCCAGTCCCACGGCAGTGGGTTTTCGGCGACTCTGCCACCCCCTGCCCCCAGAGTCGGCAGAGTTGGCGCACTTGGCAAACTTTGCCGCGCTACCCTTACCCGCATTCCGCATTGGCCCTCTGTCGTCCCCACCCATCATCCATCACCTACCGTGAGCGTACGCGTTTGTGCGCCGCTGCAGTCTCGATCACCGGGAAAGTGAAAGCGGTACGGTACAATTCCGCGAAAGGCTGGGCGGCGCGGCCGCCTGGTGTCGCGTGCCTCCCGGACGCGATCTTCGAATCCGCAACGCGGCCACGGGCGAGACCCGCCGGAGGCGCGAAAGGCAAGCGCATGTCGACGACGAAGGGCCAGAGCCGGAGCAGAAAGGCGTCGTCGTCTGACGACGGGCCCGTAGCGGCGCGGGCGCGAAAAGAGACTCCTGTAAAGACCACGGCGCCATCGCGAAATGGGGCCGAGGCGGCGAACCTCGACAGCGAGGCGATCCTCGACCTTTACCGGAAGATGAATACCATCCGCCTCTTCGAGGATGCCGCCCAACGCGGCTTCCGCACCGGCAAGGTCGGCGGCTATCTCCATCTCTACAGCGGGCAGGAAGCGGTCGCCACCGGCCTGCTCGCCTATTACAAGGATACCGACAAGGTCATCACCGCCTATCGCGACCATGCCCACGCCCTGTTGCTCGGCAGTCAGCCGACCGAGGTGATGGCCGAGATTTACGGCAAGGGGACCGGCCTGGTGAAGGGCAAGGGCGGCTCCATGCACCTGTTCGATGTCGAGAACGGACTCTGGGGCGGCTATGGCATCGTCGGCGGGCATATCCCGCTGGGGGTCGGCATGGCCTATGCCCTGCGTTATCAGCAGACGGACGGCATAGTTCAGCTTTATCTCGGCGACGGGGCCATCCACAACGGCGCCTTTCACGAGGCCGCCAACCTGGCTGGCCTCTGGGGCCGCGACGGCATGAACCCCACCCTCTTCATCCTCGAGAACAACAACTACGGCATGGGCACCAGCGTTGAGCGGGCCACGATCATGACCGATCTCTCGGCGAAGTTCGATTCCTACGGCATCGAGCATGAAGATGTCGACGGCATGGATCTCTTCGCCGTGCTGGAAGTCGCCGGGCGAGCGGTCAAGCGGGTGCGCGAAACGGGCAAGCCGTTCGCGATCGAGGCAATGACCTACCGCATCGCGCCGCACGGGGCGGCCGACTTTCTGGAGCGCTATCGCACCAAGGAAGAGATCGCCGAATGGCGGAAGCGCGATCCAATCGGCCTGGTTGAGGCGCGGCTGCTCGAAGCAGGCGTGGCAGAAAAGACCCTTGACGAGATCAAGGCGGAAGCCAAGGCCGTCGTCGACGAGGCCGTGCGCTTCGCCGAGGAGAGTCCCGACCCGCCGCTCGACGAGCTGTATACGGATGTGTACGCGGACGGGGTGATGGGTGATGGGTGATAGGTGTTGGGTGTTTCACAAGGCGGAGCGTCGCTCAATACACCCTGCTAGCTCGACGGCCATCATCGTGTCTCCATCACCTATCATCTATCACCCATCACCCCCGGAGGACGCATGAGCGTTATGACCTATCGCGAGGCCTTGCGCTCGGCGATGGCGGATGAGATGGAGCGCGACGAGGCGGTTGTCGTGCTCGGCGAAGATATCGGGGTCTACGGCGGCACGCACCTGGTCACCGACGGCCTGCTGGAGAAATTTGGCCCCAAGCGGGTGATGGATACCCCGATCGCCGAGGGGGGCTTCACCGGCGCGGCCATCGGCATGGCGATGATGGGCATGCGCCCGATCGTCGAGATGATGACCTGGAACTTCTCCTTCCAGGCCGCCGATCAGATCATCCAGAACGCCGCCAAGCTTCGCTATTTCTCGGGCGGGCAAGTCTCCGTGCCGCTCGTCATCCGCGGCCCGAACGGCGGCGGCGTGCAGCTCTCGGCCCAGCACACCCACAGCCTGGAGGGGTTCTACGGGCACTTCCCCGGCCTCAAGGTCGTCTCCCCGGTGACGCCAGAGGACGCCAAGGGGATGATGCTGACCGCCATCCGCGATCCCAACCCGGTCATCTTCCTTGAAGCCGGCGCGCTTTACGGGACGAAGGGCGAGGTGCCGGACGGCGAGGTGCTGGTCCCCTTCGGCAAGGCGCGCATCGCCCGTGAAGGGAGGGATGTCACGCTCATCGGCTACGGGCGGCAGGTGAACATGCTGCTGCGGGTGGCCGATACGCTGGCCGGAGAAGAAGAGAGCATCTCGGCCGAAGTCGTCGACTTGCGTTCGATCCGCCCCTTCGACGAGCAGACGATCGTCGAATCGGTGCGCAAGACGCACCGGGCGGTGGTGGTGCAGGAACAGTGGCGCTGGTACAGCGTGGCCTCCGAGGTCGCGGCCATCTTGCAGGAGCAGGCGTTTGACGATCTCGATGCCCCGGTGGAGCGCGTCAGCGGCGCCGAAGTGCCAGCGCCCTATGCCCGCAATCTGGAGATCGCCGCATTTCCGAACGAAAAGCAGATTGTCGATGCGGTGCATCGCGCGCTGTACCGCAAGTCGTGAGTCGTGAGTCGTGAGTCGTCAGCCAAGAACCGTCACGGGTCGTTCGTTGATGGAAACCAATAGCGGAGGAACGCGATGCCGACCGTGATCATGCCCAAGATGGGCGACGCCATGGAAGAGGGCACCCTCCTCCGCTGGCTGAAGCAGGTCGGCGACGAGATCGCGGTCGGGGATCCCCTGGCGGAGATCGAGACCGACAAGGTCTCGCTGGAGATCGAATCGGCCGAGGCGGGCGTGCTCACCAAGCGCTACGTCGATGAAGGGGCCACGGTGCCGATCGGGACGGCGATCGCCTCGATCGGTGAAGAGAATGCGGCCGATGTCGCCGCGGCCGCCGAAGCAGACGCGGCGGTGGCTGCCGCGCCCGTCGCTGCTGCCGTCGAAACGGCGGTAGAATCCACGCCAGCGGCCGCGGGCGGCGCGAATGGCCGGGCGGTGGCCGAGGCGCCGGTGGCGGCGGTCAGCGCACCTGCTCCGCTGCAGGCCCAGACCGAAGTAGGCGCCGGAGAACGCTTGCGGGCCTCCCCGCTCGTGAAGCGCCTGGCGGCCGAGCATGGCATCGATCTCTCGACCGTGGCTGGCACCGGTCCCGGCGGGCGCATCGTGCGGGACGACATCGCCGCGCTGCTGACCGGCGCGCCGCGCACGCTGCCCGCGGCCCCGGTAACGGCGGCAGCGCCCGAGGTCACCCCCGCACGCCCGGCCGTGGTAACGACGGCTGTGCCAGGTCATGCCGGCCGGCCGGCGGGCATCGCCCGCGATTTCAGCAAGATCCGGCGCACGACCGGCCGCCGCATGGCGGAATCGAAGGCCGCCGCGCCGCACTTCTACGTGACGGTAGAAGTCGACATGGTGAAAGCGGCGGAGCTGCGCGAGCAGATCAACGACCAGGCCCCCGACGACGCCAAGGTCTCATTCAACGATCTGATCGTGAAGGCGGCGGCGCTGGGGCTGCGCGAGTTCCCGAATCTCAACGCCTCGCTGGAGAACGATCAGCTCGTCGAGCACCCGAACATCGATATCAATGTCGCCGTGGCGATCGAAGACGGCCTCATCGCGCCCTTCGTGCCCGACGCCGATCAGAAGGGGCTGCTCACCATCGCCCGCATGACCAAGGACCTCATCGGCCGCGCGCGCCAGGGCGGGCTGCTGCCAGACGAGTTCCAGGGGGGGACCTTTACGATCTCCAACCTGGGCATGTTCGACGTCGAGGAGTTCATCGCCATCATCAACCCGCCGCAGGCGGCGATCCTGGCGATCGGCTCGATCAAGGACGTGCCGGTGGTGGAGAACGGCGCGATCGTGCCCGGCAAGCGGATGAACATCACCCTGTCCGCCGACCACCGCGTCACCGACGGCGCCGAGGTCGCCCGCTTCCTGCAAGTGGTGAAGAGGTATCTGGAGCACCCGCTGACGATCGCGTTCGGGTAGGGTGACGTTTTCGATTGCGTTCCAACGATGATTCATGCGGCGACGCTGGCCGCTGCTGCCTCAGGCAGCAGCGTGACCAGCGTCATGGACATGCTGCGAGATGAGAGGAGACGGCTTGAACCCTTTGACGATGAGGTAGATGCCGAGAGACAGCTCCCAGAAGAACTCCGGGAGCGTGGCG
>JBBRVX010000165.1:0-12153 GCA_038246475.1 Thermomicrobiales bacterium
AAGGTGAACTGATTGCCGCCGAAGGAGCCGTAGGCGGGATCGCCATAGGCAGGGACCACCCGGACGCGAGCCCAATCCGCGTCGAGCTCCTCCGCGACGATGGCGGGGAGCGCGGTCATCACCCCTTGCCCCATTTCGGATTTGCTCAAGGCAATGGTTGTGTCGCCATTCCGTTCGATGGAAAGCCAGGCGTTGGGAGCGAAGGCTGCGGTGGACCGCTCGTCGGGGAGCGGTGTTGCTGTTCCCTGCGCGGCGGACGGTGGAGCCGTTCGCGTGGCGCCGATCGTGAACGCCAGCGCCAGCGTCGCGCCGCTGGACTGCATGAACCGGCGGCGGGTTATCTCCAGGGTCATGATCCCGTCTCCCGGGCGATCCGCGCCGACGCTTCGCCAATAGCCAGACGGATGCGTCCATAGGTGGCGCAACGGCAGAGCACGGGCGCCATAGCCTCGTCGATCTCGGCGGCAGAGGGCTCCGGATTGCTGGCGAGCAGGGCGGCGGCAGTCATGATCTGCCCGCTCTGGCAGTAACCGCACTGGGCGACCTGCATCGCGATCCAGGCGTCCTGCACCGGATGCAGGCCGCCTTGCCCGAGACGTTCGATGGTGACGATCTCCTTCCCCGCGGCATCCTCAAGGGAAATCAGGCAAGAGGGAACGGCGCGGCCATCGAGATGCACCGCGCAAGCCCAGCAGGCGCCGATGCCGCACCCGTACTTCGTGCCAGTGAGCCCAAGCCCATCCCGCAAGACCCAGAGCAGCGGGGTGTCTCCGGCAAGATCGACCTCTTCGGATTTTCCATTGACAGTGATCTCGGTCATGGAGCGCGTCTCCCGGCAATTCACCAAGAACGTGGAGGATACGGTGACATGCTACCGATCGCATGCAGCGTGGCGATGGCGCGAGCTACGGTTTTGCTGGCGTGGCCCATAGGCCGACCGGGGGCGATGACGCCAGCGAGATGGCAAGGTCGCCAGCGACGACCGGTGGAAATGGCGTAATTCCGGCGGCATCGACCCTGCGCCGCACCCGGACCTGCACCGCTACCTCACCCGCCCGCGCGAAGTGCAGGGTGAGTGGGAAAGCGTCTCCTTGCACCAGGTCACGTTGCAGCCCAACGAGCATGAGGTGATCGCTTCCTGGTTCGAGAATGGTGGTCGCGTCGGCTCCAATCACCAGTCCGTCAGGAGCAGTGGTCATATCCCGCACGCCGTGAACAAGGAGCGTCTGGTGCAGATCGACGCGCTCCGCGAGTGGTGATCCTCCGCCGAGCAGCCGATCGTCCGTCGCGCCGCGGTTCTGGATCAGGAGCGAGATGGGAGCGGCGTTCGGAATCTCGACATCGACGGCCTCACAGGGGGAGGTAGGCTCGAAATCCCTTGTCTCACGCGACAATAAGCCCCTCTCCCAGCGCACTGGGCCGGGTACCCGCTTGCGGGTGGCGGTTGGGGTGAGGGCAAACGCCGCGCCGCCGCAATGCCTTCCCCTGGCAGCATCGACGGCAGGAAAGGGCGTGGCAGACGGCGTGATGGCCGAACTGTTCTGAATCCGGTCTCGCCGCACGAATGCCAATCCAAGCGCCAGGAGAAGGATCAGCGCAACATACGCGCCCAATCGGATCATGACGCCGCGCGGATGCCTTCTTCTTTGGCCCGCAACTGGCCGCACGCCGCGTCGATATCGAGGCCTCGCGAGTAGCGGACGGTGGTCGGGATGCCGCCCGCGCGCAGAATGGCGGCGAAGCGCTCGATGCTGGCCGGGTCGGGCCGCTCGAACGGCAGCACATCGACGGGATTGAGCGGGATCAGATTGACATGGCAGAGTTTGCCGCGCAGGAGCGCGGCCAGGTCACGGGCGGTCTCTTCGCTGTCGTTGATGCCTCGCATCAGCGCGTATTCAAAGGAGACGCGCCGCCCCGTCTTCTCGATGTAGCGATCGATCGCCGCCATCAAGACGGCTATTGGGTAGCGGCGATTGATGGGAACCAGCTCCGAGCGTTGCGCATCGTGCGGCGCGTGAAGGGAGACGGCGAGGTTGACCTGCAATGGCTCATCGGCCAGCGCGTCGATCTTCGGCACGATGCCGGAGGTGGAAATGGTGATGCGCCGCGCGCCGAGATCGAGGCCGGCAGGATCGTGAATGGTGCGGATGAAGCGCATCGTTTCGGCGTAGTTCTGCAGCGGTTCGCCCATCCCCATCATGACCACGTTGGTGAGCGTGCGGCCGCGCTCGCGGGCCTCGCGCATGGCGCCGACGACCTGGGCGACGATCTCGCCGCCGTTGAGGTTGCGGGCCAGGCCCATGAGCCCGGTGGCGCAGAAGGCGCACCCGACCGCGCACCCGACCTGACAGGAGACGCAGACGGTGGCCCGTTCCGGATAGAGCATGAGCACGGTTTCCAGAAGCTCGCCATCGCCGGTGCGATAGAGTGACTTGATCGTCTCGCCGTCATCGGCGGTCAGTGTGCGCACGGGCTCGATGATGCGGACTGGCGCCTCACTCGCCAGCGTCTCGCGCAGCGGGAGCGGGATATTGGTCATCTCCGCGTAGTCGCTGACGAGCTGGCGATAGGCCCAGCTCCAGACTTGCCGGGCGCGATAGGCGGGATAATTAAGCTCGACGACGCGCGATTCGAGTTCGGCCAGGGAGAGATCGTAGAGTCCCCGGGGTCGCCGGGCCCGAGGCGTCACGATACGGACCGGCGGCTGTTCGGCAGTGGATGGAGAACATTCCGGGAGTGGAGCAGGATTGCGCATCGCCATAACGGGAAGCGTAGCATCAGGAAACGTCCTCACGGTGACGTAAAATGGCGGAGACGCGGCGTGGACGCCGGTGAAGGCTACCGAGCCGGGATGCTCGGCAGGAGAGGATGGCCACCATGGTAGAGGGAGCGCCGAACGGAGCGAAGGTGCAGATCGAGATGGTCGCGCAGACTGAGACCCCTCCGCCGGGTGGCGATGCAGCGCCCACCGGCGGCTTCGGGAATCCGATGACGTTCCTGTTGCTGGTCGTCGCGGCGCTCTTCCTCTGGTGGACGATGCGACGGCGGCGGACGCAGGAAGAACGGATGCGGGCGCTGCATCGCGAGCAGTCCGTGGCCCAAGCCGAAGAATCGGCGCGAAATGTGGCTCACCTCATGCGGGCGGCCCCGCCGCCCGGCGCGGCCGCCGCGGCCGCCGCGGAAGGTCTGGCCTCGGCGGCACGGCCCCTGACCGAACCCCGGCCCAGAGTCGACGGACCCTCGGCCGCCGAGAGCGCCCCGGAAACGACAGCACTCTCGAATGAGCGGGTAGAGGCCGTGGCGCTGGCGGAGCAATCCGCAACGGAACAGGCGCATCGTGCGGCTGGCGAAGCGGAAGCGCGGCGGATGCAGGCCGCGCGCGAGGGCGCCACGGAAGCTCGCGCCGATATCGCCGAGGTCGTTCTGGCCGGCGTAGCGCCTGGTCAGGAAGCATTGCGCTCGGCGCTGGGCGAGCTCGACAGCGAGGTAGAGCCGCCCTTCGGCGCCACCGCGGGCGATGGCTCCGCGAACTGCCCGCCGGAGTTCCCGATCAAGGGAAACACGAGCTCGAAGATCTACCATGAGCCGGGGCAGAGCTCGTACGCCCCGACCGTGGCCGAATTCTGTTTCGCCTCGGCGGAAGCCGCTGAAGCGGCTGGGTTTCGCCAGTCGCGTGCCCGCGGGCAACGGGCACAGGAATAGCTGGCGGGGCGATGATTGCCGCCCGGACCGCGGCTGGCAATGGGCCATCGTTCCCTGACGTCACGATCCCGCTGAAGGAGGAGTGAGCATGTCTCGCTTGTTGATCCTGGTCATCATCATTTTCGTTGTTGGGTTTCTTTGGTATCAGCGCCAGGAGCGTACGAAGGCCTCCGAGCGCAAGGCCGCTGAGGAACGCCAACTCCGGGCCACGGCAGCCCCGGAGCATCGCGCTACGTTGGCCGCGGCGACTCCCCCACCGCTGGCGGCCCCTGTCGCCAGGGCCGATGCTCCACCGCCGATTGCCGGCCGATTCAAGGATGCGGCTGATGCGGCGGCGGCGCTCCAACTGGAAACCGCGACCGACCAGATGGAGGATTTGGCCTCCGATCTGGCGGCGGCCCGCGCGAAGGCCGACCTTGACGCGGCGCGTTTGGCCAGCCAGGCCGATGAGGCGCTGGCCGAGGTCCAGGCCGCGGCGGCCGAGGAAGAGGCGCGCTTCGCTGCCGCTCGTGCCGCGGCCGAGGCCAGCCTCAATGGCGAGCCGATCGTGGCCGAGGAGATCGCCGTGGCCAAGCCCGGCAGTAGCCAGGATGCCGGTATCATCGATGTCGTCGAAATCGACCAGCCTGGGAATGGCCGACGCTTCGACCCGGTAGCCGAATCCATGGCGGCGGATGGCGGCGAGGCGCCGCCAGGATCGGTGCGCGGCGACGGCGGCCGCGATTGCCCCCCCACCTATCCAATCAAGGCGAGCCGCGGCTCGATGCTGTTCCTCGAACCGGGAACCTCGACCTACCGATCGATGATCCCGGAGTTCTGCTTTTCCAGTGTGGAATCGGCCACGGCCGCGGGCTACTCGCCCCCCGAATCGCTCACGGCGATGTAACTGGGAGCAGGGTCGCGGCGAGACCGGGGCGCGAAGTCTCGCGTCTCGAGCTTGGTGAGCCGCGTTCGCGCGGTTTCCCTTAGAGAGCTTCCATCGCGACGCTCCTACTGATCCCGCCCGGCGGAGCCCAACGGCAACGACGATCAATCGAGAAGCCGTTGGGCTCAAGGGGTTGCGGACGAGGAAGGCTGCACGTCGAGGCCAGGGCTAATGCACGAGTTGCCACGAGATCTAGGCGATGGCCTACTGCTGCGCCGATCCCGGCCCGCGGATCGGGAGAAGGTGGCCGAGTTCCATGCCAACACGCTGCTCGACATCGGCGAGGAGCCGCCGCTTGAACGCCTCTACGTATGGATTCTCGATTTGCTGAGCGGAACGCACCCAACGTTCGCCCCGGACGATTTCACCATCGTCGAGGAGGCCGCGACGGGAAAGATCGTCTCCTCGATGGCGCTGATCTCGCAAACCTGGACCTATGATGGCATTCCCTTCGCGTTTGGTCAGCCCGATATCGTCAGCACCGATCCCGCCTACAGGCGGCGTGGTCTGGTGCGCGCCCAGATGGAGGTGATCCACGGCTGGGGCGCGGAACGGGGCGAATTGGTGCAGGGCATTACCGGCATTCCCTGGTACTACCGGCAGTTCGGGTACGAGATGGCGCTCAGCCTGGGCGGCAACCGGGTTGCTTACCGGGCCAACGTGCCGGCGCTGGAAGAGGGGAAGGAGGAGCCCTATACCTTCCGGCCCGCTGCCACCGACGACCTGCCGTTCATCATGGCCATGGTTGACCAGGAGGCCTCGCGTTCGCTGGTGGCCGCGCCGCGCGACGAGGTGTTCTGGCGCTTCGACCTCTTCGGCCGGAGTGACCGCAGCGGGGCCGCCAAGGAGGTTTGCGTCATCGAGCGGCAGGGCCAGGGAGGCGTTCCGGCCGGGGCCCTGATCCATGCCCGCCGGCTCTGGGGATCGGATCTAGGGGTGCGTCTCTTTGAGGTGGAGCCAGGGGAACCGCTGCTGGGGCCAACCCCGAGCGTGATGCGCTATCTGGACAGCGTCGGGGAGGCGTACGCGAAGCGAGATGGCGGCCACTTTACAGGCATCTGCTTCGATTTCGGGGAAGAGCATCCTCTCTACGACACCGTTCCGGAGCGGCTGCCGAAGATCGGGAGACCCTATGCATGGTACATCCGCGTGCCTGATCTGGCCGCGTTCATGAGCCGCATTGCCCCAGCCTTGGAAGCGCGCCTCGCGGAGTCGCCACAGTCCGGCTACAGCGGTGATGTGACGATCAGCCTTTATCGCAACGGCATCCGCCTGCGTATCGTCGAAGGCCGGATCGCGGTGGAGCGATGGAAACCCGAACGCGTCGAAGATGGCAACGCCGCCTTCCCCAACCTGACCTTCCTGCAGCTCCTGTTCGGGTTCAGATCCTTGCCGGAGCTTCAACATGCCTTCCCCGACTGTCTGGTCGCCACCGACGACGCGCGTGCTCTCCTCCCCGTACTCTTTCCGAAACGCGCCTCCAGCGTCAGGAGCGGTGGATGACGCCGGCAACCAGCGTCGCGGGCAGGCGGCAGGGCTGCACAGAGTCCCGAATCGGTAAAATTGGACAGTTCGTCTGGGTCGCATCTGACCAGCAGGCACCGAATTTTCCGGCCATCGTGTTAAACTGTCGCTTGCCCTTGACCAGCGGCAATCCCGTGGCGCCATAGCCAAGCGGTAAGGCACGGGTCTGCAAAACCCTGATCGGCGGTTCGAATCCGCCTGGCGCCTCCAGACGGCACCCGACTTCGGGTGCCGTCCTTCGTTCAGGAGGTTTGCGGCCGATGTCCAACTCCGATCCCCACGGCGATGTCCCCCTCCTCGGTGAGACCCTCTCATCCCGTCGTGGCTACGACGGCAAGTGGGTGCACGTCCGCGTCGACGAGGTGCGCTTGCCGTCGGGGCGAACCGCCACCCGGGAGACGGTCGAGCATCCGGGGGCCGTGGCGATCGTCCCGGTGACCCGCGAGGGGAACGTCCTGCTCCTGCGGCAGGGGCATCACCCGATCGGTCGCGTTCTGCTCGGGCTGCCGGCGGGAACGCTGGAGCCTGATGAAGCGCCGGTCGACTGCGCCCGGCGCGAGCTCGAGGAAGAAACCGGCTATCGCGCCGGGGCACTGATCGAGCTGGTCTCGTTCTACACCTCGCCCGGATATACAAACGAGCGGATGACGATCTTCCGCGCGGACGACTGCGTGCCCGGCAACGGCGCCATCGATCCCGATGAACTGATCCGGCTCACCTCCGTGCCCCTTGCGGAGATCCATCGTCTCGTCATGCCCGGTCCCGACCAAATTGAAGAGGCCAAGACCCTCATCGGGCTGCTGCTCCTGCTGGCGAGCGCGGAGGGGGACAGGGGGATAGAGGGATAGTGCGGAGCCCTGCTGAACCTTGGCCCGGCTCGACACCCTCCAGATTCGTGACTGAGAGTCACGATTTCCGCTGTGTAGCCCCCGGCGCCTGTGCCTTTCTGTCCGTTGCCTTTCGGGCTCTCGCCCCATAGCATGAATGACAGGTTCGTCGTTGTCTGTTGCTGGAAGTGCGGTCCGGCGCGGACGCCCCCGTATGCGACGACCCACCTGGGGAGGAGTGGGGCTGGCCGGCTGGACCTGGCGATGAGGCGAGTGGATGGCGCTTCCTGCGATCGAGGGGTCCGGCCAATGGTCAGGTATGACGGGGGGAGGGCTGCTTCGTGCTTGCACGGCGAGTGCTACTGGTCGATGATCATCCGGTGTTTCGCACTGGGTTGCGGCGGGTTCTGGAAGCGACCGGTCGCTACGAGATCGTCGGGGAAGCGGGCAACGCGCATGAAGCCATTCGGGCGGCCGAGGAGTTGCGCCCAGGGCTGATTCTGCTCGATGTCCAGTTGCCAGGCATCACCGGGCTGCGAATCACCCGCATTTTGCGCCGCAAGCAAACGCGAGCGCGCATCGTGGTTCTTTCGGTCCATGTTGACGACGATCGCATCATCGAGGCCGTGCGCGCGGGGGCGGTGGCCTTCCTGCAAAAGGACATCGGCGCCGAAGCGTTTACGGCCGCGTTGTCGCGGGTCTGCGCAGGCGAAAATCTGTTGCGCACGGAGATGCTGGCGCGGCCGGAGCTGGCCCGCCGCTTGCGCGCCGAGTTGAAGTTGCCCGGCGAGCCGGCGGGTGGGGAAGGGCCGATGCCGCTCTCCACACGAGAGTTGGCGGTGCTCGACTGCGTGGCGCAGGGACTCTCCAACCGCGAGATTGCCGATGAGCTCTTCGTTTCCGAGCAGACGGTGAAAAATCACATGACCTCGGTGCTGCGCAAGTTGAACGCCACCGATCGGGTCGGCGCCATCCTGCATGCCGTGCGGCAGGGCTGGATGGAGGTCGCCCCGCCGATTGCCGGACAGGCGAGCACGGACGCTCACGCCTCGGGCCTGACAGAGGCGCAAACCGCCTGATTCTCCTTTGCCGCGATGCGGCAACGCCCCTGGATGACGCATCATCCAGGGGCGTTTGGCGAAATTCGCCATGAAGGGCAAGACCATTAACGCCCTGGCGATGGCCTGACGACCACACCGCCCCTGATCCGCGACCTCAGGTCGCGCTGAATTCTGGGACTCCCCGAAAACAGTAAAATGCCCGGTATACTCGGGACCCTGTACGCCGCGACATCGCGGGAACGAACCGCGCGGCGCGACGCTTGAACAGCCGCTAATGAAGGAGTGCGCATTATGGAACTTGTGCCCGCCGATACACGGGTTTTTCTCTTCCACAGCCCCAGCGCCGCGCGGGACACCAGCGGCGCAATGGACGCGGTGAATCAGTGGCTGAGCAAGGATCGCTCGCAAGGCCCGTACGCCAATCTCAGCGTGCGCGACATCACCGTCACCCCCGATGGCTCCGGCGGGGTCTACACGATCGTTGTCTGCGCCCTGGGCCGCGTGGCCGATGTCGCGGCCGAGATTGTGGAGGAGCGCGGTTCCTGATCCCGCTCCCCGGACGACATCGCTGCGATGAGTGAACATCGATCCCCTGCGCCTGCTAGCACTCGTCCGCGAATCATCTTGATGGCGAGCCCGGCGACCTACCGTGCCGGGGCGTTCCTGGAGGCGGCCGCTCGATTGGGCCTCGACGTGGTGCAAGCGGTCGATACGCCGCTGGAGCTGCACGCCGCGATCGCCTGCTCTGGCCTTCCGCCGCTCGACTTCCGGCTGATGGAGGAATCGGTCGCGGCCGTGATTGCCTATGCGGCCGAGCATCCCATCGCCGCCGTGCTGTCGCTCGATGACAGCGCGACGCTCCTCGCGGCGCGGGTCGCGGCGGCGCTTGGCCTGCCGCATAACGATCCAAACGCGGCGCTGGCCGCGCGCGACAAGTGGGTGATGCGCGAGGCGCTGCGGCGGGGAGGGGCGCCGGTTCCCGAGTTTCGCCGCTACCGGTTGGCGATCGATCCGGCCATCGTCGCGGGGGACATCCCCTTCCCGGTCGTCGTCAAGCCGACGACGCTCTCCGGGAGCCGCGGCGTCATTCGCGCCGACGACGCCACGGAATTTGCGCGGGCATGGGAGCGGACCCGGCAGATCGTGCTGCGCGAGGGAGAGCCGGCGCTGGAGGGCACGCTGTTGGTCGAGCGCTACCTGCCGGGCGTCGAAGTCGCCCTGGAGGGATTGCTCACCGCGGGCACGTTGCAGACCCTGGCGTTGTTCGACAAGCCAGACCCGCTGGAGGGCCCGTTCTTCGAAGAAACGATCTACGTCACCCCGTCCCGCTTGCCCGAAGAGACGCAAGCGGCCATTTCGACACGGACCGCCGAGGCGGCGGCGGCGTTGGGCCTGCGCGAAGGCCCCGTGCACGCCGAGCTGCGCATCAATGGCGATGGCATCTGGCTGATCGAGATGGCCGGACGCTCGATCGGCGGGCTCTGTTCCACGATTCTGGAGTTTGGCTCCGGCATCAGCCTCGAAGAGTTGATCCTGCGGCACGCGGTCGGGATGCCGCTGCCAGAAATGAAACGATCCGGCGGCGCGGCGGGCGTGATGATGATCCCCATCCCACGCGGCGGCATTTTGCGCGGGGTGACGGGCATCGATGACGCGAGCGCCGTGCCGGGCGTGACCGGGATCGAGATTACCGCGCCGCTCAATCAGCCGGTGCTGTCCCTCCCTGAAGGGGCCAGCTACCTCGGCTTCATCTTCGCGCGAAGTGAAACGCCGGAAGCCGCCGAGCGGGCATTGCGCGAGGCCCACGAGCGGCTGGCGTTCCGCATTGAGCCAGCGATCAGCCTGATCAACGTCGCGTAAAGCAGGTTGCTGAGCCTTCTGCTGGCGAGAGCGTAGAGACTTCCGTGACGCTTCAACGAGGGCGACTCGGCCCCGCGCCGCCCGCAATCCCAGACAACGCCTCGCCGCGGGCCCGGACCTGATCACCCGGATTCCGTATCAGGTCGAGCGTTTCCCGCTACGAGGCGAGGTCCGGGGTGCTTGTGACATTGCCAACGCACCCCGCCCCCCGGAGTTGGCAATGTTGGCAATGTTGGCAAAGTTGGCAAAGTTACCGCCTGCAAACCGTCGGGCCGGGAGAGGGGCAGGGGTGAGGGTTTCCCGCGACCGGAGCGGTAGTTTGCCTCTACCTCCCTTTCTCACGGGCACGGCGGGAAGCATCGAGAGCGCGTGGCCGATCGCCGCCTCCTTCGACGTTCGCTACTGGACCATGCTGCTTCTCGCGACGTCCGCGAAGTGGCGAATCAGCCCAACGTGATCGAGGATGCGTTCGATGAACGGCGTCGGTTTGGAAGAGGCGACGGCGCTCGCCTGCCGTATCCTCGGTTCGATCCAGACCGGTGCGGAAGCCGTTCAACGCTGATTGATGGCGGCGACTTGCGCCCTTGCTACCGCCGTTGAAGCTGCGCCTTCAGGGATATCGGCGCCGGCCTTCCCGTTAGGCGCCAGCACGAGGTAGGCCTGCAACAGCAGGATGACCACGATCACCGCCCATTTGCCCGGGGCCAGCTCGGCGCCAAAGCGGATGCGCTCGTAAAGCAGAAGGCCAACCTGCAAGAAGACGACCCAGCCGATGGTCACGATCGAAAGCTCCGCCGTCTTGAGGCTACCCGCGTAGAAGGCGAAGAGCAGGACGAAGGCGGTCAGCGCCGCCGCGAACCAGACGGGATTGCGGGTGTCCGCCCATTCCTTGGCGAAGACGGCGCCGATAAAATCGAGCAGGGCCAGGATCACCATGGTGGCGAGGCCGGCGAGGGCCAGTTGCCACGACGGCGAAAGTCCTAGCGGTCGCATCACGGTCGAGAGATCCACGGCAGCCTCGCTATCTGGTTCGATCTGGCTGGCCAGGCCGCGCCGCGTTCGTGACGCGGGCGAGCCGTGGGCGCAGCGCATCACCGACTGATGCGAGACCATCTTGAAATGCTGGACAGGCTGCTGCATGAGGGGAATTACGCATTTACGGATCGAGAATGATGCGCAGAGTCGCGACGTGGCACATCCCTTCGGCGCCAGGCGGCTCAGCACAAACCGAGGCGGACGGCGCGAGCCACCGCTGCCGCTCGCGTGTTGGCCTCGAGCTTGCGCAAAATTGCACTGACGTGAGACGACGCGGTGCGCGGGCTGATGTAGAGCGTGGTGGCGATCTCCCGGTCGGAACGCCCGTCCGTCATTAGCGTCAATACCTCGCGCTCGCGTCTTGAGAGGCCTAGCCTGGCGCCTTGCGTGGAGCTGAGGCCAGCCGTCTCTGTTCCCGGTCGATCGAGTTCGAGGGCGATGACCGCCGAGGGATCAGTGCGCCCCACCTCATACGCCGCGTCATACGCTTCCGGCTCCAAGGCGCGCGAAGCAAGCGCGGCAGCCCGATCGATGCGCGACTGGTAGGGAGGCGGGATGGCCAGCCCCATCTGGATGCGCATCCGTTCGACCGCGCCGAGCTGGCGAGCCGCGGTTTCCGGCGCGTTCTCAAGGGCATTGGCCAGGGCCAGTCCGATGAGCGTCACTCCAACCAGCCATTGCCCGCGATGACGTGGGGCCAAGCCAAGCGCTTCGACCAACAAGACCCGGGCGCGGGCGATGTCGCCAAGCTCCAGCAGCCATCCGGCGAAATCGCTCAGGATGAGGAGCAGGATACCCTCGCCGCCGACGGCGCGGGCTTGGGCCAGGGCTTGTTCATAGAGCGCCAGACCGAGCGCATGGTCGCCGGTCATCATGGCCAGCACGCCGCGAGTCGATCGCGCATTCGCGGCCCAGAACCGATCGGTGGAGGTTGTGGCGTGCTCGAATAAGGCGAGCGCGTGATCGAATTCACGTGCCGCGACATCGGTGGCGCCAGCACAGAGATGGGGATGCCCACCATCCAGCGCGCTTCGGCTTCCTCAACGCGGTCGCCGCTTTCTATCGCCAGCGTCACGGCTGCTTCGGCCCATCCCTGGTTGAGCGCATAGTCGCCCGCGAGACTCGCCAGTGCGGCGCCAGTCTTCAGCGCTCGCGCGCGGTTCGGCGCTGAGCCAGCTCGCGGATCAGCCATCGCCAGGGCGAGCCAGCGGCGGCTCGT
>JBBRVX010000166.1:0-12097 GCA_038246475.1 Thermomicrobiales bacterium
CATCCGCTTCTGCGAGCGGGAAATCCTTCCCCGCTACGCGGCGGCCGGGCGACGGGCGGCATAGTGAGGGTGATAGGGTGATGGGGTCATAGGGTGATAGGGAGAACGGGAGACGAAACCCCCGCGTCGTCCTCCCCACCACCCCATCACCCTACGACCCTATCACCCGAGCGAGTGGCAACACACCCGCGCCCCGACCTATCCTGTGACGCATGACGAACGGAGCGCGCGAACGCGCGAGCGGACAGCGCGGCACGAGTCGTCGCGGAGACGCCTCTGAGGCGTGGGCCTTTCCTCTCCGCGTCTGGGTCATCCACTGGCTGCTGGTGCAGGTCGCCGCCACCTATGCCCTGCGTTTCGGCGTCCCCAATCCCGTGCCGTCCCCACCCTATGGCGAGATACCTCCGTCCCTCACCGGTTTGGCCTACTGGATCGTTGAGCCGCTACGCAACTGGGATGGGCTCTGGTACCGGCTGATCGCCCTGGACGGGTATGGCGATAGCCTGCAAAGCGCCCGCGCCGCCTTCTGGCCGTTGCTGCCGGGCATCATGCACGGCGGCAGTTTGCTTACCGGCTGGACCGTCGATACTGTCGGCTACCTCGTCGCCAACGTCGCCTTTCTTGGCGCGTTGCTGGTCATGTACCGCCTGATTACCTTTGATTACGGTGATCCCGCCGTCGCCCGCCGCGCCATCTGGGCCATCGCCCTGTTCCCGACCACCCTCTTCTTCTCCGCGGTCTATACGGAATCGCTTTTTCTCTTTCTGGTCCTTACCGCCCTGTATCTCTGGCGGCGCGGCCTCCTTTGGCTGGCCGGGCTGGTCGGCATCGCCGCGGCCCTCTGCCGCTCCGGCGGCATCTTCCTCATCCTCCCCTTCCTGGTTCTCCTCTGGGATCGACACCGTCGCGACTGGCGCGGCTACTGGCCGGACCTCGTTCCCGCCTTCTTCCCCCTCGCCGGTCCAGCCCTCTTCGGCGCGCTCCTGGAGCGCGAGCAAGGAAACTGGAACGCCTTCATCGATGTCCAGGAGCAGTGGAATCGCTACAGCGCCATGCCCTGGGAGACGTTGCGCTGCGCGGTGCAGACCTGCCACACCCTCGGCGGCGAGCCGGATGGCATCGCCTGGGGCTGGTTCCACACCCTCTGGCAAAACCCGTCCTGGGCGACAGTCACCAGCACGGAATGGCGCGTCTCGGCGGCCAACAGCGACGTGCTGGAGCTCGCCGTGACGATCCTCTTCCTCTTCCTGGCAGTCGTTGGCATGCGCCTCTTGCCGTTTTATCAATCGGCCTGGGTGCTGCCCGGCCTGCTTATCCCCTTGCTGCAACCGTCAGAGGTTCACGCCCTGATGAGCATGCCCCGCTTCGTGCTCGTCCTCTTCCCCCTCTTCATCGTCCTCGGCGCGATCTTCCACCGGGGCTGGCTGCGCATCCCGGCGATCATCATTTCCGTCACGCTCTCGATCCTGCTCACCACCCAGTTCGCCCTCTGGTATTGGGTGTCGTAGGCGGCGATCGCCGTACGACTCACGACTTTCCGTCTCTCTCGACTCCTCGCCTCCTCGACTTCTCGCCTGGCCGTCACCCGTCACCCGTCATCCGCTTGTACCAGAACACCGTGGCGCTGAGTGTTCCCGTGGCGTCGCACGCCCAGCCGGGAATCCGGCCACCCTCCTGATAGCCGAGAGCGGCGTAGAGGGTGTTGCTGGGATCGCCATCGCGAGTATCCAGGGTCAGCAGCGACTTCCCCGCTTTCCGCGCCTCTGCCTCGAGTCGGATCATCAGCGCCCGCGCGATGCCCCGTCGCCGCGCCGCGGGATGTACCAGGAGCTTCGCGACCTCCCCGCGGTGCGCGCCATTCTCGCTCTCGGCGGCATGGAGCTGGACCGTCCCCACCAGGCGTCCGTCCAGCTCGGCCACCAGCACGACGACTCCGGCGCGCGGGAACCCCACCCACCAATCGCGCGCGCGTTCGGGCGCGAGCGGAGCAAGGAAGCCGAGCGATGCGCCTTCGTTGACGCAGGCGACGAGGATACCCGCCAGCTCCGCACGCTCGCCCGGTGACAGGCGCTCCAGCCGGCGGATGGTCAAGGCCGGATCGGATGCGGGACTACGGCTCCCCACTGACTCCATGCTGCTCCTGTCCCTCGGCGGCAGGTTCACACTCGGCGCAGAATCCAAAGAGGGCCAGATGGTCGATCGCCGGCGCGAAGCCGTACCGCTCGTGAATCCGCTCCCGCAGCGGATCGACCAGCTCGTCATCAAGCTCAAGAATCGCCCCGCAGCGATGGCAGATCAAATGATGATGCGGTTCGTCGATCAGCTCAAATTGCCGAGCCCCTCCCCCCAGATCGGTCATACTGACGAGCCCCAGATCGCGAAAGAGCTCGAGCGTGCGGTACACCGTCGAGCGGTTCACCCCCGGAATGAGCTCCTCGACCCGGGTGAAGACCTCGTCCGCCGAGAGATGCTCGCCTGAGATAAGCGCGCCGAGAATGACCAGCCGCTGCGGCGTCACCCGTTGCCCTACTCGCCGCAGGCGGTCGGCCAGCCCGCTTCGGTTTCTCACCTGCTCGTGTAAGGCCTCATGCCCGTTTCGTTTGACGCTCATCAATGTCCTGCTGTTTGGATCGAAAACTGAGGTGCGCTCAGCTCGTGTGTCGCGCGGGCTCTTAAAGCACATTGTGTTCCAGATCACACAAGCGTACGATACGATACTCTGCTTGTGCGATACTTTGCAGATGCATAGAGTGACGGAATCTCACATCGAGCCACGCCACGAGTTCCAGAAGCGGCAGGAGGTGCACGGCATGTTCGATCGCAAGCTCCATCGCCGGCGCGTGCTGATCGTCGCCCTCCTCGCGGGAGGCAGTGTCGCCTTCGCCAACCGTTTTCCGGCCATGGCCCAGGAGAACGCGACTCCAGCGGCAGACGAACCGACACTCGGCTGGAGCGATGACCTCGTCGAAGACAACGGCAAGCTGAACGTCGTCACCACCGTGGCGCCCATCTCCTCGATCGCCCGCAACATCGGCGGCACGCGCATCGATCTGCATGGCATCGTCCCCGACGGCACGAACTCGCACACCTTCGAGCCCGCGCCCTCCGATGCCAAGCTCCTTACCCAGGCCGACGTCGTCTTCGTCAATGGGCTCGACCTCGAACTGCCGACGCTGGAGCTCGCTCAAGCCAACCTACGTGACGGGGCGGAGATCGTGTCGCTCGGCGAGCAGACCATCTCCGAGGACGAGCGGCTCTTCGACTTCTCCTTTCCAAAGGAAGGTGGACATCCCAATCCCCATCTCTGGACCAATCCGGCCTACGCAAAGCGCTATGCCGAGATCATCGCCGCGACGCTTTCCACGAAGGATCCCGCCAACGATGCCTATTACGCCGAGAACCTGACGCGCTACAGCGCCGCGATCGATGCGCTGGACGCGGCCATCGCCGTCGCGGCGGAGACGGTCCCCGCGGCGAATCGCAAGCTCCTCACCTATCACGACTCCTGGGCCTACTTCGCGCCGCGCTATGGCTTCACGGTGATCGGCGCGGCCCAGCCCTCCGACTTCTCCGAGCCATCTCCCCAGGAAGTCGCCGCGCTGATCGACCAGATCAGGGCCGAAGGCGTGCCGGCGGTCTTCGGCTCCGAGGTCTTCGCCTCGGCGGTGCTGGAGCAGATCGCCCAGGAGGCGGACGCGCAATACATCGACGAGCTCCGGGACGACGCGCCTCCCGGTGATCCAAACGCGCCCGAGCACACGTACCTGGGAATGATGATCCGCGATATGGACCTGATGCTCACGGCGCTGGGCGGTGATGCCAGTGCCGTTACGGCCTTATCCCCAGCCGATACCTACGCCAAATGATGGTGATCACATGATCGAAACCGCACCGATGACGCGGAATGGAAACGGGACATCGGACGCAGCCGCAGCCGCCGCCGCGTCCTCCGTCCTCCCTCCTCCGTCCTCCGTCCTCCGTCCTCTGTCCCCCGACCTCCGTCCCGCCGTGCACATGCAGACCGTCAGCGCCAGCTACGGCGCGGCGGATGTCTTCTCCGATGTCACGCTCGAGATCGCCGAAGGGGAGTTCGCCGGGCTGATCGGGCCTAGCGGCGCCGGCAAGACATCGTTGTTGAAGGCGATGCTTGGCAGCATGCCGCACGTCGCCGGAGCAGTGACCGTCAATGGCGCGCCAGTAAACCCCGGCGTCCCGCCCGCGGGCGTCGGCTACGTGCCCCAGATTGAAACGGTCGATTGGTCCTTTCCCGTCACGGTCGAGGATGTGGTCATGATGGGGCGGCTGCGGCGCATGGGTCCGCTGCCCTGGCCCAACCGGGAGGATCGCCGCGCGGTCGATCAGATGTTGGAGCGGCTCGGGCTGGCGGGGCTGGCCCGGCGCCACATCCGCGAGCTCTCCGGCGGGCAGCAACAGCGCGTTTTCCTGGCCAGGGCCCTCATTGGAGAACCGCGGCTGCTGATCCTCGATGAGCCGACCGCCAGCGTCGATGTCAAGACCCGCGACGATATTCTCCATCTCCTCGCGGAGCTGAACCGGCAGGGGATCACCGTGGTGATGACCACGCACGAGCTGAATGCCGTCGCCGCGCATCTGCCGTTCGTGGTGTGCGTCAACGGCGGCATCGTGGCGCAGGGCTCGCCCCTGGACGTCTTCACTGCCCCAATCCTCTCGCGCACCTTCGGCAGCGAGATGCGCGTCGTCCGCGACGAGGAGACCGGCGGACTGCTGGTCGCCGAGGCAGGGCGCCACGGCCCGTTTGCCGAGCCCGCGTTCCACCATGCCCATCTGCACGCCGAAGGGATCGCCCACGAACGTTCCGGACTGGGGCTCACGCCGGAACCGCCAGCCTCTGGCCAGGGTCACCGCCACGACCATCCAGACGCGCGAACGCGCGAGACGGCGCCCGCGCTTTCTTCGGTCGCCGATTGACGGTGATTGCTAACAGATGATCGAAACCCTGCTCGACCCGCTGAACTACGAATTCTTTCGTCACGGCCTCATCGCCGCCACGCTGACCGGCGGGCTCTGTGGACTGATCGGCGTCTACATCGTCCTGCGCCGCATGAGCTACATCGGCCACGGCCTGTCACACGCCATCTTCGGCGGCGCGGTCGTCAGCGCCATGATGGGCTGGAACTTCTTCATTGGAGCCGGCGCCTGGGGTTTTCTTTCAGCGTTGCTGATTCAAGGCACGGCGCGGCGGCGCAACATCGGCGCCGACGCCGCCATCGGCATCATCACCACGGCCTCGTTCGCCCTGGGGGTGGCCCTCATCTCCAAGACGCGTTCGTTCGAACAGAACTTCGAGAGCGCCCTCTTCGGCAACATTCTGGGGGTCACGCCGCAGGATCTCATCGCCATCGGCGCCGTGACGCTGGTGATCGCCGTTGCCATCTTCTTTTGCTACAAGCAGTTGCTCTTTGCCACCTTCGACCCGGAGATCGCCCCGATCTACGGCGTGCCCACCCGCTGGGTTGACGCCGGCTTCGCCCTGGCGCTGGCGGCGACGATCGTGGTCTGCATGAACGTCGTCGGCGTCACCCTCATCGCCGCCGCGATCGTCATTCCCCCGGTCGCCGCGCGGCTGCTGACCGACTCTTTTGGTCGCCTGGTCATCATCTCGGCGCTGCTCGGCGCGGCCTGCGGTTTCGCCGGCATGTTCGTCTCCTACTACGGCGATATCGCCTCCGGCCCCGCCATCATCCTCCTGGCCGCCGCCGCCTTCGGCCTGATCTACGCCCTGACCACGCTGCGCGGCTCCCGCCGGAGATTGAGTGCTGGTCGTCTGCTGGATTCGCCCCTGGCAGGCGTGGATGTGCACTGACCCCAGATAGCGATGATCTCCTCGCGCCCAAGCGGTGACTTTCCGACCCTTCCATTAGCGATCATCCGTGCTATGTTGGAGAGTGATCTTAAGACTTTTAGGATTATCACGGACCATTGAAACGCTCTGCGGCCGCCCCGACGGAAAGGATGCTGAGCTCGGATGCAGGCGCTGCGGTTTTACGATTTCTTTGCCGGCGTCGGAATGGTCGATCTGGCGCTTGCCCCAGAGTGGGATTGCATCTGGGCGAATGATTTCGACCCGAAAAAGGCCGCCATCTACCGAGCAAATCATGACCCAAATCGATTCCTGCTAGGCGATATTGCCAAGGTGAATGGAGCCGACTTGCCCGCGGGCGCCGATTTGGCCTGGGCATCCTTTCCCTGCCAGGATCTATCACTGGCCGGGTGGGGCCGAGGCATGACGGCTGAACGGAGCGGAACGTTCTGGCAGTTCTACCGGATCATGAGCGAGCTGCAGCGCCTTGGTCAGCGTCCCCCGATGATCGTCCTCGAAAACGTCGTCGGATTGCTGCGCGGCGCCGATTTCACGTCGCTCTGTGAAGCGCTAGCTAGCTTGAACATGCAGTTCGGCGCGTTGGTCATCGACGCGAACCGTTTCGTTCCCCAGTCGAGACCGCGCGTCTTCGTGGTTGCCGTCGATCGCGACATCGACTGTCGGGAATGGACCGCCAAGGGTCCAGGCGAGGAGTGGTCGCCAGCGACGCTCATCGACGCGCACCGCAAGCTTTCAGAACGCGTTGTGCGTCATTGGCGATGGTGGAAGCTGCCAACTCCAACTGAACCCGTTGTGCCAGTAGCATCCTTGATCGAAAACGAGCCACAAGGGGTGCGCTGGAACTCAGACGACGAGACCGCCCGGCTCTTGCATATGATGTCCCCTCTTCATCGGCAAAAGATCGAGCAGGCCGTCAAGAACGAGGGGAGATCGGTCGGATTTCTCTACAAGCGGACGCGCGAGGGCCAGCAACGCGCGGAAGTCCGCTTTGATGGCATGGCCGGTTGCCTGCGGACGCCGACTGGGGGATCAAGCCGGCAAACGATCATGACCGTACATGACGGAACGGTGCGTACGCGATTGATATCCCCCAGAGAAGCCGCGCGCCTGATGGGGGTCGACGAGAGCTTCAACCTGCCAAACGCGTATAACGACGCCTACCACGCCATGGGCGATGGAGTCGCTGTTCCCGTTGTCGGCTGGCTATCACAACACCTGCTGGCGCCGATGGCAAAGAGAAGCGCCGCACAGGAAGTGCGAGGCCGGGGTAGGAGAGCGACTGCCGCGCAACTGGCTCTTGCTGACGAAGTTGCGCCGGTCTGGCAATAGCCCGTCGCTCCTGGCCCTCGGCGTAGATTGTCTCACCGTCGTGGGTGTAGAAGCAGTACACCCCGCAATGCGGGTAATCAGTTCTGGCGCCGCGACGAGCCCTCACCCCCGCCCCCTGTCAGCCGTCGGGCCGAGAGAGGGGGAGGTATGCGGGGAAATGCCGCTCCCGTCGCGACCAGCCCTCACCCCAACCCCTCTCTTCCCCTAGCCCCGTCGGGCCGGGAGAGGGGCGTATTGTCGTGTTGCACATGACATTTTTTGCATATCTCCCCCTGTCAGGGCGGGCCGGGAGAGGGGGAACGATCCAAGCACTCCAATGAAAATGGCAGTCTTCATCCGCATTCCGTATGAGTCATCCGATTCTTTTCGACAGGTCCACCATGGGTGATCCCTTCAGCCCATCAGAGCGCAGCGCGATCATGGCGCGGGTGCAATCCACGGGCAGTGCGCCAGAAATGAAGGTGCGCCGGGCCATCCATCGGGAGGGATTTCGCTTCCGCCTGCACCATCCGCATCTCCCCGGCAAACCTGACCTCGTCTTCCCTCGATACCGGCTCGCCGTGTTCGTGCATGGCTGCTTCTGGCACTGGCATGGCTGCAAACGGTCGCGCATGCCCGAGGCCAACCGCGATTACTGGACGCGAAAGATCGATCGCAACGTCGCGCGCGATGAACGCAATCGGGAGGCTCTGCAAAGACTAGGCTGGGATGTGGTGATCATCTGGGAGTGTGAGCTAAAGAGCGGCATCGAAGCGCTGATTGCCGATCTTCAGCAGCGACGTGTCAACGAATCGAGCGAGGAACAACCATCTCTTTGATTTCCTACCCGACTTGCTGTTCCGCCACCCGCAGCTCGTACTGCTTCTGCACGTTCAGCCACAGCTCAGGTCCGGTTCCGAACCACCAGCCGAGGCGCAGCGCGGTATCGGCGGTGATCGCCCGTGTGCCTTTTACAACTTGCGTGATCCGATTGGTCGGAACGTGAATTTCGCGCGCTAACCTGGCGGCGCTCATGCCGAGCTCTTCGAGCTCGTCGCCAAGGATCTCGCCGGGATGGATTGCTATGCGCGCCATGGTGGCTTCCTCGTATTCATCCGCCTGAACACATTGTGACCTTCATCGGTGACGCCGTCGCCTCCGACGTCCGCCCGTGTCACAACGCGCGGCACGATCGTCGCCCCGAAATGCCGACCAAACTCTTGCTCTGCAATTTGCAGCTCTCATCGTTTCTTCACGTTCGGCCAGAGCTCCGGCTCGTATCCCAGCCAGCTCCCTAGCGCGAAACCGAATCCGCCTCAAGGGGGTCTGCTCAACTTGCCACGGTCGTGCGCGGGCCCACTACGCAAAGAGCAGTGGCGTTGACGTTTGAACCAGCGACCGCGCCCTGACCTGCTCCGTTATCCTTGCTACTCAACATCAGCAGCACCGGAGGTGAGATGGTCGAACATGAGCTGCATGCGGCGGCAGCGCGGGGCGATGTCGTCGCCATTCGCAAGCTGCTGGCGAACGGCGCGCCGGTCGATGGACGCGACGACGACGGCCGCACCGCGCTCTTGCTGGCCACCCATGCGAACCAGCTTCCGGCGGCAAAAGCCCTCATCGAGGCGGGCGCCGACGTCAACGCCAAGGACGCTATCAACGACAGCCCCTATCTCTACGCCGGCGCGCGCGGCCACCTGGAGATCCTGCGTCTGACGCTTGAGCATGGCGCCGACCTCAAGAGCACGAATCGCTATGGCGGCACGGCGCTGATTCCCGCCTGCGAGCGTGGTCATGTCGAAACGGTGCGCACCTTGATTGCGGCTGGAGTCGAGGTTGACCATGTCAACAATCTCCACTGGACGGGATTGCTGGAGGCCATCATCCTCGCTGACTGCGGCCCTCGCCACATCGCGATCGTGCGCCTGCTGGTCGATGCTGGCGCCGACGTGAATCTGGCAGATGGCGACGGCGTCACGCCCTTGCACCACGCGCGCCAGCGAGGCTGCGCGGAGATCGCGGCAATTCTGGAGGCGGCCGGGGCATCGTGACCACAATGGTCGGCGATCGTGTGGGCCACTTACTCTAGCCGCCATCGTGCGAGTCCATCCCTGGGGCGGAAGCGAGGCTGCCCATCCAACTGTGCTGCCGAACGCTTACCATGCCGCTCATGTCGCAAAGTCAGAATCAGAAGAGGGAGGAGACGTCATGCCGAAAACGCATCACCTCGACAAGAGCGCCGTCGTCTATCGCTGGGACCGCGACGCGCCGCCCGCGCTGACCGTCGATCCGGGCGACTCCGTCATCTTCGAGACGCCGGAGATTACCCGCGGCCAGATCACCCCCGCTTCGACCGCCGCTGACCTGCTCAACCTCGACTTCGACCTCATCCACCAGATCAGCGGTCCCGTCGCCATTCGCGGCGCCGAACCCGGCGACACCCTCGTCGTCGAGATCGTCGAGGTGAAGCCGAGAATCTGGGGCTATTCCTTCGTCCTGCCCGGCTTCAATCTGCTCAAGGATGATGAGGTCTTCCAGACCCCCTTCCTCATGCACTGGGACCTCAGCGCCGGCGACCGCGCCGAGTTCAAGGCTGGCATCGTCCTCCCCTTCGAGCCCTTCTGCGGCGTCATGGGCATCGCCCCCGGCGAGCCCGGCGAGCACAGCACCGTCCCCCCGCGCCGCGTCGGGGGGAACCTCGACATCCGGCAGCTCGTCGCCGGCTCGACGCTTTACCTCCCGGTCGAGGCGCCCGGCGCCCTCTTCTCCTGCGGCGATTGCCACGCCACCCAGGGCGACGGCGAGGTCTGCGGCACCGGCATCGAGATGGAAGCCATCGTCACCCTCCGCTTCGACCTACGCAAAGGGGAAAACCTGCCCGAGCTGCGCTTCCGCATGAGTGGCCAGATGACCGCCTCCTGGAACGCGCTTGGCTGGTACTGCACCACCGGCCACGGCCCCGATCTCTGGATCGACACCCAGAACGCGGTCCGCTACATGATCGACTGGCTGAAGCAGGAGCACGGCCTGAACGACCACGAGGCGCTGATCCTCTGCTCGGTCGCCATGGACCTCAAGATCAGCGAAACCGTCGACGCGCCGAACTGGCTCGTCTCGGCGTGTATGCCGCTCGGTATCTTTACGGGGTGATAGGGTCATAGGGTGATAGGGTCATAGGGAGGACGGATTTCGTTCGCAGACGGCCCGTCGTCCTATCACCCTATGACCCTATCACCCTATGACCTATCACCCCATGACCCTATGACCCTCGAACAGGAGGTTCCATGCACGATCAGCAACAGTCCACCGACAATCCCCTTGCTCTGCTTCACCAGGCCAACGAGGTTCTGGTGGAGATTCTGGGCAACATCACGCCCGAGCAGATGACGCTGCCGACGCCTAACGACGAATGGGATGTGCGTACGCTCATCAATCACCTCGTCGCGGGCAACATGTGGTCCGCGGATCTCGTCCGTCAGGGGAGCGCCCAGCGACCCAGCGGCGACGTTATCGGCGACCGCTCCCCACTCGACGCCTATCAGGAGTCGTGGCAGGCGGCAAGCGCCGCGTTCGCCGAGCCCGGCGCGCTGGGCCGCACGGTGCAGATGTCGTTCGGGGAGATGCCGGCCGCCGGGTTCGCCATGCTGCGCTTCATCGATCTGCTTTCACACACCTGGGATCTGGCCAAGCCCACTGGCCAGAACACCGATCTGGCGCCGGAGCTTTGCGAAATTGCCCTGGCGCTCTCCCGGGAGCAATTTGCCGGCCGCGATCGGGAGCACATGCCGTTCAACGATGAGGTTTCGATTTCGGGCGACGCCCCTGCTGCCGACCGCCTCGCCGGCTACCTTGGCAAACAGCCGTAGGTCGGGGGTCGGGAGTCGGGAGTCGGGAGTCGGAAGACGAAGGGCAGACAACCGATCGTGCGCTTTCCCTCCCCACCTCCGACTCCCGACTCCCGACCTCCGCCTTCCTGCACCACGAATTGCAAAGTGCCGTCGGTCGCACCACGAATTGACATTTTGCGCCGCACGGGGGAACATCCTCTACGCATTGCGTGGCACGACGTTGGGGCACTCCGCGAGGACGTGTCAGGCACGTTGCCGCCGGTCGTCGCCTCGTCAGGACTATGACACGAAGGAGGGCTTCATTGGACGCTCGATCCGAACGCACCGCGCTGCTGTCGAACCTCGCTCGCCAGATCCATGAGGGTTCGCTCGATCGCCGCGCCTTCCTCACCCGTGCCCTGGCCCTCGGTCTGTCGCTCTCGGCCGGCGACGCCATGTTCCGCACCTATCGCGCCCGCGCCCAGGAGCAGACGGAAAGCCCGATCACGGTCACGGTCGGCGGCACGCCGATCGCCGCGATGGACGTCGATCTCACGAACGCCACCCCGGGCGGCACGCTGCGCTTCGGTCGCTCCACCGATTCCGACAATCTCGATCCCGTCACCAACGACGGCAACGTCAATATCTGGTATTTCATGAGCATCTACGATCAGTTGGTGCGCGTGGCGCCAGACGGCATCTCACTGGTGCCGGGCCTGGCCGAGGGTTGGGAGGTATCGGACGACAGCATTACCTACACCTTCCACCTCCGCCCTAACATCCTCTTCTCCGATGGCACGCCGATGACGTCGGCGGATGTGCTCTTCTCCTGGATCCGGGCCGCGAACGATCCCGAGCAGCACTGGACTTTCACGCTGACCGCCCTCAAACGCGATGCCGACGGGCAGGTGGAGGGCATCACCGCGCCGGACGATACGACCGTGGTGGTCGAGCTGGCGCAACCCTGGTCTCCCTTCCTCTCCGATGTCGCCATGTTCAACATGTCGGTGATCTCCAAAGCCTTTGCCGAGGGGAACGAGGAGCGCCTGACCCAGGAGTGCATGGGCACCGGCCCCTTCGCGTTCAAGGAATGGAAGAA
>JBBRVX010000167.1:0-12031 GCA_038246475.1 Thermomicrobiales bacterium
ATGTGATGCTCTTCCGCGAGACGGCGCACGGCGGGCGCGGCGCGGCCGCCCCCCTGGCCATCGCCATTTTCCTCCACCGGAATGGGCGCGGGGATGGCAGATCGGGTCACGGGCGGCGGAGCGGCCGCGGCAACCGGCGCGGTCACCGGCGGAGTGGCGGCAGGGGCGGCAGGCGCCGCAACCGTAGAGGCCGTGGTGGCAGGGGCAGGAGCTGATGCCCCGTTACTGGCATTGACGACACCCAGCACCTCGCCCACCGTCACCACCTCGCCCTCGCGCCGCGCGATGCTGGCGAGGACGCCATCTTCTTCGGCGGTCACGTCCAGGTTGACTTTGTCGGTTTCCAGTTCAACGAGGCTGTCGCCCCGGCTGACCGCATCGCCTTCCTGCTTCAGCCAGACGCCAACCACCGCGTCAACCAGTGACTCCCCAAGGGGTGGAACCCGAATCTCGACCGCCATGTTGCGAACTCCGCTTCAGTCCAGGCCCATTCCGGGCGGACAGCTCTACCGATTGACCGCGCTCGAGCGGGTCGCCTTCGTCCGGGCGCCATTGCGGGCCACCCCATTTGACTTCGTGTCCGCCTGTCGGCTCCGCCCATTCGCCTTGACCACGGCCGCCGGGGCATCTGCCAGCGCGGCATGCATGATGCGCGCCTGTTCCGCGCCATGCCGGTCCAGCGATCCCTCGGCAGGCGAGGCTCGTTCAGGACGGCCCGCGTAGCGGACGACAAGGCCACCCTCCCGCGCGGCCAGAAGCGCGTTGATGCGTGGTTCGACAAAGGCCCAGGCGCCCATATTGCGCGGCTCTTCCTGCGCCCAGACAACGTCCTTCACCTTCGCATAGCGTTCGAGCACAGCTGTCAGCGCGTCGACCGGGAATGGCGCCAGCAGCTCCAGCCGCACGACGGCGACATTAGCCGCTTCCTCTCGCCCTGGGCTGCTGTCCAGCTCCACGCCGATCTTGCCGGAGCAGAGGACGAGCCGGGTGACCGCCTCCGCCGTTTCCGCCCGCCGCGGATCGTCCAGCACCGCCTGGAACGATCCCGCCGTGAGTTGGGCGGGGGCTGAAGCGGCCAGCGGATTGCGCAGCAGGCTCTTGGGCGTCATGACGATCAGCGGATGGCGATCCGACGCCAGCGATTTGGCCTGCCGCCGCAGGAGGTGGAAATATTGCGCGGAGGTCGTGGGATTGGCGATGAGCAGGTTGCCCTCGGCGTAGAGTTGCAGGAAGCGCTCCAGCCGCGCCGAGGAATGCTCCGGACCCTGTCCCTCGTAGCCATGCGGCAGCAGCAGGACCAGCGCGGGCTCCTGTTGCCACTTGGCGTGGGCGGCCACCAGGAACTGATCAATGATCACCTGAGCGCCATTGGCGAAATCGCCGAACTGCGCCTCCCATAGCACCAGCGTCTCCGGCGCGTGCACGGTGTAGCCATACTCGAAGCCGACCGCGGCAGCCTCCGAGAGAGGACTGTTGTAGACCGCGAACGACGCCTTCGCCCCTGGGAGCGATTGCAGCGCGGTCCATTGCGCGCCACTCGTGAAATCGTGCAGCACCAGGTGACGTTGGGAGAAGGTGCCGCGTTCAGAATCCTGCCCGGTCAGGCGGATCGGCGTGCCCTCGGCGAGAATCGAGGCAAAGGCGAGCGTTTCCGCGTGCGCCCAGTCGATCTTGCCTTCACCGTCTGCCTGATTCATGAGGCCAGCGCGACGTTCCCATTGGCGCGCCAGCTTTGGGCTCAGTTGCAACCCTTCCGGCAGCGCATGCACTGCCGCATCGTAGGCCCGCAACGCCTCCAGCGGAACGCCGGTGTCGATCACCGATACGAGGTCGTGCCGGCCGTTCTCATCGGTCGTTGCCACGACGCCGCCCGCCTCGACAACCTGCTTGCGAATGGCGGCGAGGGTGTCGAGCACGGTTTTGAGCATGCCATCTGCCTCTTCGGGCGTGACGATGCCCTCGGCAGCAAGCTGCCGCGCAAAGCGTTGGCGGGCGGTCGGGTGTTGGGTCACCTTGGCGTACATCTGGGGCTGGGTGAAGGTTGGCTCGTCGCCCTCGTTGTGGCCCCAGCGCCGGTAGCCAACGAGATCGATCAGAAAATCCTTGCCAAAACGAAGGCGATACGCCGTCGCCATCCTCGCCGCGGAGAGGCAGGAGAGGGGATCATCGGCGTTGACGTGGACGACGGGGATTTCGAATCCCTTGGCCAGATCGCTGGCATAGACGGTGGAGCGGGAATCGCGGGTGTCGGTCGTGAAACCCACCTGATTGTTCACAATAATGTGAATGGTCCCCCCAGTGGTGTAGCCGGGGAGACCAGAGAAGTTGAGCGTTTCGGCGACGATGCCTTGACCGGGGAACGCCGCATCGCCATGCAACAGGATCGCCATGGCCCGGTTGCGATCCTGGGGCGGCGAGCCCGGTTGACGACGCTCGTCCTGCGAGGCGCGCGCCATCCCCTCGACCACCGGGTTGACGAACTCGAGGTGGCTGGGGTTTGGCGCGAGCACCAGCGGCACCTCGACGGTCGTGCCATCGGCCGATTTCGCCAGCCGGGCCCCGAGGTGGTACTTCACGTCGCCGGTGACCCCATTGTCGCTGGCGGAATCGGGCGGGGTGGCATCCCCGCGCGCCTTGCTGCCTTCGAAGGCGGCAATGATGGCAGCGTACGGTTTGCCGAAGGTATGGGCGAGGACATTGAGCCGGCCGCGATGCGCCATGCCGAGCACAATCTCGCGCACATCTCCAGCGGCGGCCCGGTGAATGATGGTGTCCATCATCGGCACCAGCGCGTCGGCGCCCTCGATGGAGAAGCGCTTCTGGCCCAGGTAGGTCTGATGCAGGAAGCGCTCGAATCCCTCGACATCCGTCAGTCGCTGGAGGAGCTTCTTCTTCCGCTCCGGTGAATACTGCGTGGTGAAGGTTCCGCTTTCGACGGCCTCGCGCAGCCAGGCCCGCTCTTCCGCAATCTGCACATGATCGAAGTCGAAGCCGATGCCGCCGCTGTAAATCCGGCGCAGGTCATCAATCGCCTCTTTGGCGTTCGTCGATTCGGGCGACGCCGGCCAGGGCACCGCTTCCGCGGGGAGCCTGGCGAGTTGGGCATCGGTGAGACCGTAAAATGTCGGGTGCAGTTCCGGGGCCCCATGTGGCGGAGTGTCAAGGGGATCGAGCTGCACGTCGAGGTGCCCATAGTCGCGGATGGCCTGGGCTAGCGACGCGGCGCCGACCACCGCCGAAACATCGAAAATCGGTCCCGTCGGCGCCGTGGTCGCCACTGGTATCGTCGAGCTCGCGGTTCTCGGGCGCGCCTCCGCCAGCGCCGCCACCTCCGCCGCATCAATCCGGTCGAAGGTAGCGCGCGATTCAGGATCGACAGACGCGGGATCCTGAATGTAGCGGTCGTAGAGGTCGAGGACGTAGCCGGCGTTCGGTCCGTGGAACGCGCTGAGGTCACTCATTGTTCTGTCCACTCAATTCGCCCGGGCTGGACATCCCAGGATGGGTCCAGGCAGGCGCCACGCGGCGCCTGCCTCAATCGACATTCTTCCTATTATGGCACGAGGTGTCCATCACGGCGGTGGCCGCGTGATACCTGACTGAGTAGCGTATCGAGGCTGGCGCTCCGAATTCTTCCCTACTCGCCGGCTAACTCCAGGATCACGTTCACCGCACGCCGCTCCACATTCTCAGAGGGTCGCCACGCAGGTAAACAACCCGACAGGATCGCAGTTCCCGACCACCGCGCAACAGCGCTGCACCTTGGCCAGGCAGGTCACATCGCCCACGCAGATGGGCGTCAGGAAGTCGACGCACTGCCCCACCTGCTGCTGGCACTTTTGCCTGGCCTTCTTGCCGACGCTCTGCTTCTGCTTCCGCTTCCGCTTCCTGGCTTCGCCGCTGATCGGCCCCGCCAGGGCGGCTACTCCCGCCGTGCCCAGCGCCAGGAGGGAGGCCCGGCGGGAGACGCGTCCGGCGGCATGCCGGGTCAAGGTATCGAAAGAGTTGTCGTTCATGAGCTCCTCTTCAAAGTCGTACCGGCGCATCGTGAGGACCATCGATGTTCACCTTGGCCCTTGCAAGGAATCGAAACGGCGCCCCGCTAACCGCCATGGCGCGGCGCGAATCGCGGGACCAACGTCTCGGCCTGTGGGGAGCTGAGGCACACAAGGAAGCCGGTGAAATCACAGACCGCGAGTGGCACGCCACAGGCGATCAGCGGCTCGCAATTAGGGCCATCAGCGCAAATGGAAGGAACGAAGGCGGTCCAGGCCGCCACCTGCTGCTGGCAGCGCTTGTTGACGTCGCCTTTCTTTCTCTTCTTCTTGCTTGCGGCGGTGGTCAGGGGGTCCGCCAAAGCCGCCAACCCGGCCGCCCCCAGCGTCACGAGCGAAGCTCGCCGCGTCAAGGCGTCAAAAGCATGCGTGTCCAAGAACGTCTCCTTCGCGAAAACGAATGGGCGGCGAGACATCGGGACCATCTGCGCCTCGCGCCGCCACGATCAAGCTGCCCTGGCTACCCAGGCATCACGGTCGGAACGTCATGCCTGGCACACCAATGCCATCATGCCAACGCCAGCGCTCTCCGGCATCCCCTGGACTATGTAGACGCGGTATGTAGTTCCGGAGGACGTGCGGTGAGCGGGAGGATGCCACCTCGCCCGGCTTTTTCCCCTTCGCCACAATCGAATCCCTGAGCCGGGCCGACTCGGCGCTGGTACAGCGCCTCGGTGCGGGAGGTTGACGCAGCCCGGTGCGCCTGAACTACACAGTTGATCTACACAGTTCAGGGGATGCCCGGGCTGGCCGCTGCCGCGATGATGGATGCGTTGGCGCGAAGCACGATGCTCCGGCCGGACGTATCGCCGCGAACGATTGGGGCGTGGAACGTGAACCAGCATCGAATCAGTCGCCTGACGCTTGCGTGGCACGGCGTGCCATCGCGGCGCGATGTGATGCGCGCCCTCGCGGGCCTGGGACTCGGTCTCGGGGCGGCGCATCTTCCTGATCTCGCGGCAGCCAGGAAGAAGCGCAAGCACCGGACCAGAAAGGGGAAGCCAAACGAGTTTGGCTGCCTGAGCGTGGGCCAGCGCTGCACCAAGGCCGATCAGTGTTGCTCGGACATCTGCCAGGGGAAGAAGGGGAAGAAATCGTGCCGCGCACGTGGCTCTGGAACTTGCGATCAACAGGCGTTGGCATTCTGTGAGGTGACGGATTCTCAGCCAGCCATCTGCAACGGCAACGACAACTGCCGCTGCTTCCGCACGACGGCGGGCAGCAGTTTCTGCGCCGACTCGACCGGGTCAAACAACCCCGGTTTCTGCGTCGACTGCACAAAGGACGCCGACTGTGCGGCGTTGGGTTTCCCGCCGGGATCGGCCTGCCTCCCACTTTCGAACGGCAACTGCGCACTCTTCGGTTGCGAAATGGGCTGCCTGGTCCCCTGCGGTTTCGTGCCGCCCGCGGCGTAGCTGCCGTTGACCGTTCACCCCACCCCGCTGGCGCCTGTGGCAGCTGCGGCTATCTGATTGCTAGACCGCGCGATCGGCAGCGTTCCCGCTGCATGAAGGAGCACGCATTGGAGCCGTTTCGTTATGACGATTTGGACGGCTGGCAGCACTTAGTGCGCCGGCTTCGGGATCTCCGTGAACGTCACGTACGAGATCGGCCGCCGGGCGCAGCGGATTCGCCCCGCGCCCGCTCGAACGCCCGTCCGCGCGGGGCGCTTCTCCGGTTTCCGCGGAGGCGACAGGGATGACGATGCATCTGCGCGGGCCGTGTTGCGGCCGCCCGGAGATCGCCTTCAACTGGATGTTTCCCAGCTTGTGTTAGAGCGTCGAGTCCCCGTGGCGAATCGGCGACGGGAGCGGCCAGCTCGTTTTGGGGCCAGGGCGCGAGCCGGAGCCTGGCCACCAACTTCCGATCAGGCTCCAGATTCGCTCACCGGGGGAGTGGGCCGGTTGCTCATTCGCCAATGCGTCCGCGTGGACGATGATCGTCCCGCCGCCAGCTACGTCGAGGCGAGCATTGCGATGCCTTGCCACCTCGTGCAGGCGGACGAGGTGGGGGGTGGTCAGATGACAGGGAACGATGATACGAACACTCCTGACCCCCTCGGAAGAGGCGGCGAGTCGACAGGCGGCCGCGATAAGCCCGGTGATGCGACGCTCGCATCTTCGCTCAGCCACCACGCCCATGGCATTGGCGTTTTCCAAGCTCCGCGAGTCCTCCATTCCCTTGCCAGGTCGCGACCGTTCATGTCGTTCGGGCGCCTGATGGTATTCCGGCGTTACGGTCGATGAAGAACCCATCGAGCATCCTCCTCCTTGCAGCACCCCCGTCTTACAGCCGCTCGCAAAAGCGAATGAATTCGACGCAGGCCTTGAGCGATCCCGTCGACGCCGCCACCATGACCACGGAGCGCCACGTGGCGATCTGATGCACGCGCACGGATGCCAGAACCACGGCCGTGGCGATGATTGCCAGCGTGCCAACAACGAGAGCCATGAAAGGACCTTCCTATCTTCAAGAGGCGGCTCCGCGTTCGTTGGCTCCTTCCTGGCCATGGAGCAGTTCCCTGGCGGGAAAGGACGTGGCATCGTGCGGACACCCCTGCCGGATCTGGCGCCGCCACGATGGGATCAGGGCCGATCCGACGCTGTGTCGCGCTCATGCGGCACCCGTTTGCAGGCGGCAACCGTGGCAAGAGACGATACGGCCAGTGGTGTTAGAGCCGCGCAAGAATCGTCGGATCCGCGATTAGAGCTCCATTAGAATCAGAAGCCCAGACGCGCGGCCACCACCCTTCTCCTGCGAACGGCGAGAGTTCTAACGCGATTCTAATGGCGTGGCTCCCGCCTCTTATGGGGTTGTAACAACCGCGCCGTTAGACTCAGTGGTTGCGCTGGGAAGGAGGGCGCAACGTGCGGCAAACAGCAGCCCTCCATATGTAAACGATGATCTATGCGGAGAAGGAATGGCCACGACGCGGATCGCTCCAAGTCATCCCATAAGAGAACAAAAATCGCTCTCCCGGTGGTTGTTGAAGGATCAGCCGCAAGAAATGGACGGCCCCTACGAACAACCACGCGCCCATCACGCCCATTCCTGGTGGAAGGTCATGTGCCTGACCGGCGTCGACTATTTCTCCACCCTTGGCTACCAGCCAGGGATAGCCGCCCTGGCCGCCGGAGTCTTGTCGCCGATCGCCACGCTCATTCTCGTCCTGCTCACCCTTTTTGGCGCCCTCCCGGTTTACCGGCGGGTCGCCCGCGAGAGCCCGCGCGGTGAGGGCTCCATCGCCATGCTGGAGCGCCTGCTGCCCTGGTGGCAGGGAAAGCTCTTCGTCCTGGTGCTGCTCGGCTTCGTCGCCACTGACTTCATCGTCACCATGACTCTCTCCGCGGCGGATGCCACCGCGCACGTGCTGGAGAATCCCTTTCTCCCAGCCGCCCTGGAGGGTCACCAGGTCGCCATGACCCTGGTCCTCATTGCCAGTCTGGGCGCCGTCTTTCTGAAAGGCTTCAAAGAGGCCATCGGCATTGCCGTGGTGCTCGTCATTGTCTACCTCGCGCTGAATGCCGTGGTCGTGCTGGTCGGCCTGCAACACATTGCCGCGAATCCCGCTGTGCTCGGCTCCTGGCGCGAAGCGCTCTTCGTTCAGCACGGCAGCCCGGTCATGATGGTGGCGGTCGCGCTGCTGGTCTTCCCTCGCCTGGCGCTCGGTCTATCCGGCTTCGAAACCGGCGTCGCGGTGATGCCGCTGGTCTCGGGAGAGACGAGCGACACCGCCAGTAATCCCGCGGGGCGGATCCGGAACACCCAGAAATTGCTGACCAGCGCCGCCCTCATCATGAGCCTCTACCTCATCGCCACCAGCTTCGTCACCACCCTGCTCATCCCTCACGACGAATTCGAAGAGGGGGGCGAGGCCTCTGGCCGCGCCCTCGCCTTTCTGGCGCACGAGTTCTTCGGCGATGGCTTCGGCACCGTCTACGATGTCTCGACGATCTTTATCCTCTGGTTCGCCGGCGCTTCGGCCATGGCCGGGCTGCTCAACATCGTGCCTCGTTACTTGCCTCGCTACGGGATGGCTCCCGATTGGGCGAACGCCACCCGGCCGCTGGTCCTCGTCTTTACCCTGATTGCCTTCGTGATCACCGTGCTCTTTCGCGCCGACGTCGAAGCCCAGGCCGGGGCCTACGCCACTGGGGTGCTGGTGTTGATCACCTCGGCGACGGTGGCGGTCACCCTCGCGGCGCGCAAAGCCGGGCAACGCTGGTTGAGTGTGGGCTTCGCCCTGATCGCCCTGGTTTTCGCCTACACCACCCTGGCCAACATCATCGAGCGGCCCGATGGCATCAGGATTGCCGGCTTCTTCATCGGCGCCATCGTCATCGTCTCGCTCATCTCGCGCACCGTCCGCTCGGTCGAGTTGCGCACCACCGCGGTCGACTTCGATCACACGGCGGAACGCTGGATCGACCAGGCCAGCCGTCGCGGCACCGTCCGCTTCATCGCCAATCATCCCGACGAACGCAACACCCGCGAATACCTGCTCAAGGAGCGCGGCGAGCGCGAGGCCAGCCACATACCCAAGGGGGATCCGGTGATCTTCCTGGAGGTGACGGTGCGCGACCCCTCGGAGTTCGCATCGCAAGTGCAGGTCACTGGCGAGGAGATCGAGGGGTTCCGGGTGCTGCGAGCCGAGGGCACCGCCGTCCCGAACACGATCGCGGCCGTCTTGCTCGCCATCCGCGACCGCACGGGCCAGCGGCCGCACGCCTATTTCGGCTGGGCCGAGGGCAACCCACTGAAGTATCTGTCTCGTTTCATCTTTTTCGGCGAAGGCGACATCGCCCCCACCACCCGGGAGATTCTGCGGAAGGCCGAACCCGATCCGGCGAGGCGCCCGGTTGTCCACGTTGGATAGGCATCCAGGGCTTGCTTCAATCTCCTGACGAGCTTCCTCATCTCGCTCCGGAGCGGGCTCAGGGATTCCCGGCGGACGCCAGCGGCTCGGCCTTGAGGCGGTACCCAACACCCGGCTCGGTCACGATGAGGCGGGGCTGGGTCGGGTCGACCTCGAGCTTGCGACGCAGATAGTTGATGTAGACACGCAGTTGCGGGGAGTTCTCGGCAGCGTATCCCCCCCACACTCTTTGCAGAATCTGCCGATGGGTGATCACCTTCCCCGCTTCGCTGGCGAGAACGTGCAGCAGGCTCATTTCCGTCGGTGTCAGGTGCACTTCCTCGCCGTTGCGGAAGACGAGCCGCCGCTCCAGGTCGATCGTCACGTCGCCAGCTTGCAGGCTCGGCGGGACCGGGCCGCGCGCCCGGCGCAACATCACCCGCAGGCGAGCCAGCAGCTCGGCCATGCCAAACGGCTTCGTGAGATAATCGTCCGCGCCCTGATCCAGCGCGGCCACCTTGTCGGGTTCCTGACCCCGCGCGGAAAGCACGATCACCGGCACATCGGACCAGACGCGTGTTTGCCGCAGCACCTCGAAGCCGTCCACCCCCGGCATCACCAGATCGAGCACAATCGCATCCGGCGCCCACGTGGCAATCGCCTCCAGCCCTGCCGCGCCATCCGCCGCGACTTCGACCAGGTACCCATGCGCGTCGAGCGCGGTGCGCAAGGCCCGCCGGATTTGCGGTTCGTCGTCAATGACGAGGACGCGCTCGTTCCGGCTGTTCATACCGCGGCGCTCTGGGCAGGAGCAACGGGCGATGGGACTTCGTCGTCATCCTGAGCTGGGGAAGAGCCCGCGAAGGGGAGGGCGAAACGAAACGTCGTGCCGCTGCCTGGCGCGCTTTCGACGCCAATCCGTCCGCCGTGCGCTTCGACCAGTCCTTTGCAGATAGCCAAACCAATGCCAGTCCCTGGAGCCACCCCGCCAGCATCGACGCGGTAGAACTTCTCGAACAGCCGATCTTGCTTTTCCAGCGGAATCCCGGGCCCGTCATCATGGACCGACACCTCAACAGCTCCCGGTATCCTCCGCGCCGCAATCGTAATCGCCGTGCCCACGGGCGTGTACTTGACCGCGTTCTCGATCAGATTCACCAGCACCTGGGCAATCTGTACGTAATCAAATTGCAGGAGGGGGAGATCGGGCTCCTCCCTGATCCGCACCGGATGCCCTTCCACGCGCCCAGACAGCCGATGTCGCACATCGGCCAGCAGCTCGTCGAGATCGTACCAGTCCATCTGCGGCCGCAACGCCCCCCCTTCAATGCGCGACAGATCGAGCAAATTGCTGACCATCAGGGTCAAGCGATCGGTTTCTTCATCCACGGCCGTCAGCAGATCGCGCCGGGTTTCGGCATCCCAATCGACCGATTCGTCGAGCAGCGAGGTCGCGGAGGCCTTGATCGACGCCAACGGCGTCCGCAGATCGTGCGAAACCGCTGCCAGCAACGCTGACTTGAGTTCGTCCGATTGCGCCAGAACCGCGGCCTGCGCGGCCTCCTCGCTCAGCCGGGTACGCTCCAGCGCGAGCGCGGCCTGATCGACGAACGTCGTCAACATCCGCTCATCTTCGGCATGAAACGCCTCATCTCCGGGGCGCCCAATCACTTCCAGCACCCCGGAAACCCGTTGCGCGGTCTTGATCGGCAGGTAAAGCACATCGAAGCGCTTGCGTTCGCCCGGTGCGGCTCGCGGCGCCACTGCCATGCGCGGGCTCACCACACGACGGCTACGCGCACTCCGTCCAATCGGCTGCCGCTGCGCAATGGCCCACTCCGCCAGGGCCAGCCCGGTGCGATCGATCTTGTCGCCAATGGCAGGAGGATAAACAGCATTCACGTTGAGTACGTCGTCGCCGCCGATGAGCAGCACCCGGCAGCCAGCGGCGCCATACACATTGACGACCCGCTCCGCGATCCGCGCCAGAATGGCTTCCAGAGTGACATCGCCAACCAGCGCGGCATTCAGTTCGGCCAGGAGCGCCATGCGGTGGCTTTCACGCACCGCTTCGTCGGTGCGGGCCTGGACGCTCGACACCAGGCGAGCCGTCACGATCGCCACACCGAGGTAGACAACGAGCGCCAGCACATGATCTGGCTGGGCCACGGAAAAGGTCAAATACGGCGGGATGAAGAGCAGGTTGAAGATCAGGAAACCAACAACCGCGCTCAGCACCGCCGGCCAGAGTCCCGCCGTCAACGCCAGAAGGAAGGTCAGCAGGAGATAGAGCAGGAGAACATTGAGCACGCCGAGCTGTTCGCGAAACGGAAGCATTGCCGCGGTGAGCAGGGCCAGCAAGAGGATCGCCACGGCAAGCAATCGCGCGGGCGTCGCCCGGATAGAGTCGAGCGTGGTCTCCCGCCGGGAGATCAACCCTGTGCTCCGCTCTGGTTCACCATCTCGTGCATCCCGTCCGGACATGGCGGCCAGTTCACTCGATCGCAAGGAACCCGGCGCCGCACATGCCACCCCGTAAGGTAGCACCCACGCTACTGCTCCTCGCGAGAGCGGCGCTGCCCTATTCGCGGGTGAGCCTTTGCATTACGTGGAGAGGAGACAGAGCGCTATGAAACAGGAATGGGGCCCTTCCGACGCACCCGCTTCAGGTCGTCGAGCTCAGCCGCCCATTCCCGTAAACGCGGCCACGGTCAGGGCCCGGTACCAACGGTCGGCCAGATCGATGATTTGCCCGGACGAGACGATGCCGCCCAGGATGGTGGCTATGGCCATCACGCCGATGCCGGCATTGAGCAGCCCCGTCTGGGCGGGGCGCATCGTGACTTCGGGCGGATTGAAGTACATCGCCGCCACCACGCGGAGGTAGTAGAAGGCGGAGACGGCCGACATCACCACGATGGCCAGCGACAGCGCCAAGCCGATCGGGCCGATCTCGATGGCGGCCACGATGACCTGGTACTTGGCGAAGAATCCGATCGTCGGCGGAATGCCCATCAGCGAGATCAGGAAGACCGTCAACGCCGCCGCTGCCAGCGGCTCGCTGGCGCCGAGGCCGTTGTAGTCGTCCAGCGTCATCCCCTTGCCGCGATGCTGGACCCAG
>JBBRVX010000168.1:0-11854 GCA_038246475.1 Thermomicrobiales bacterium
GCGACTTCGACCGGCTTCTTCGCGAAGATCGCTGCAACAACAATGCCTGCCTCGTAGAGTATGAGCAGCGGCACCGCGACAATGGCCATATTGAAGGGATCGGTCGATGGGGTGATTACCGCTGACAGAATCAGCAGGATCAGAATCGCGTATTTGCGGGTGGCCCGCATTTTCTGCGGGCTGGCCACACTCAGCTTGGCCAGGATGAACATCACGACCGGCAACTGAAACGCCAGGCCAAGACCGATCATCAATGTCAGATAGAACGTGATGATCTGGTTGCCCTCGGGCGACCACTCGTAGATGTCGGGCATGAAGCTCGACAGGAAGGTCAGGGCCCGGGGCGCCGCGAAGAAGAACCCGTAGGCCGCCCCACCCAGAAAGAGCGCGACGACAAACGGGAGCGAAAGATAGAGGAGACGTTTCTCCTTCTTGGTGAGACCAGGGACCAGGAAGCCAATGACCTGCCAGAGGAGCACCGGTAAGGCGAGGCCAATGGCGACGTACAGCGCAATCTTGAAGTAGAGCGTGATGGGATCGGTCGGGCTGACCACGTCCAGTCCGCCGGTGGCGTTTGCTTCCATTTGAATGCGGCGCAGGAGCGGCCCCGCCAGGAAGATGCCAGCGATGAACGCCAGCCCGATCGCGATGACGCTCTTGACGATGCGGTCGCGCAGCTCTTCCATGTGTTCGAGAAGCGTCATCTCCTCGAACTGGTCGGGCTCGTTGGGATCCGGCAAACGCGGCACAGATGCCAGCCGGGCCGGCAGCTTGAGAGGTATCTTCTTCAGGACAGATGGTTTCAATGCGCGGGCCATGATTGGCTCTCTCCGAGTTGGTGTGCGCGGGTGTTGGCCGCGGTGACCCAGTGTGCGGCGCACCTGGTGCGCTCGCCCCGGGGCTTCCGTGCATCGCGGCTATCCACTCGCCACCACGGACCTCGTCTCACCCGCCGTGCTCGTCAATGTACTGGACCGCATCGGCAACCGTGCGGATATTCTCGGCGTCCTCGTCCTTTATCTCGACATTGAATTCCTGCTCCATCGCCATGATGACCTCGACGAGATCAAGCGAATCAGCGTTGAGGTCCCCAATGAACTCGGAATCCATGTTCACTTTATCTTCGTCGACGCCCAACCTGTCGGCGACGATTACACGGACGCGGTCTAAAGTCGTTGCCACCCTCAATCCTCCCCACATGCGCCACGCCACGGAGGCGCCATGGCTCAACGGGATCCCTTCCCCCGGGCCCCTTGGTCGGTCAGGTCATGTTGCCTTCGGTGATGAATATGACCATCGGCCATACCTCCCGCGGTACGGACCTGACCGCCGCGATGATACACGGTTGCCTGCTGCCGGACCATCCGAGTGGCCTCCCGAGATTCATCCCTCGGGCGCCGGGGCGGGCTCCTGGCTCCGCAATTGATCCTCGTACAGCGTCCGCAGCACGCCATTGATAAATCTGCCGGAATTCTCGCCCCCGAATCGCTTGGCGAGCTCGACGGCCTCGTTGATGACCGCCTTCGGTGGGACGTTGGGCGAATGGAGAAGCTCAAACGTGGCGAGGCGCAGGACATTCCGTTCGATCGCCGCTTGCTCGTTCAAGGCGCGCGCGGGCGCGGCCGTCGCGATAATGGGGTCCAGACTTTCGCGCTTCGCCAAAACGCCACGCACCAAATTCTGCACCTGGGTTTGCACGTCGCTCGTCACCGGCTCATGTTCGGAGAAGGCGCGGCCGATCGCCTCTTCGGGATCGTGTCCGGTCAGATCGACCTCGAACAGCACTTGCAGGGCCAGCATTCGCCCTTGATGGCGAAGCGCGGCGACCTCCATGGCTCGTGCGCTGCCTCCACCGCCGCGCCGTTCCCGGGATGATTGATCTCGCCTCTCTTCGTCGGTCACCGCATCTCCTTGAACGGGCGTGTCTGCTCAGCCACACGAGCACCCTGTCATGCGCGTGGCCTATTCGTCAACGATGCCGCCTTGGGGCTGACTCCCCGGAGGAATCCTCAGCCGATCGAAATGCCGGGCAATGAAGCCAGTATCGTAGGTCCCAGCGCGGAACTCTTCGGCCGCCACGATGCCGCGCAGAAACGATACCGTCTGCGGAATCCCGGTGATGACCGTCTCCGTCAGCGCTCGCTCCATGCGGGCGGCCGCCTCCTCCCGATCGAGCCCCCAGGCAATGATCTTGCCCAGGAGCGAATCGTAGAAGGGCGGCACACCATACCCGGCGTAAAGATGGGAATCGACACGCACGCCTGGCCCGCCCGGCGCGACGTACGTTTCGATCGTCCCCACACCCGGCGCGAAGTCGAGATCGGCGTCTTCGGCGGTGATACGGCACTCGATGGCATGACCTCGCGCCTCGCAATCCCGCTGGGTCAGCGTCAGCTTCTGTCCAGCCGCGATGCGTATCTGCCAGGCCACTAGATCGATCCCGGTAATCATTTCCGTCACCGGGTGCTCGACCTGAATTCGCGTATTCATCTCCATGAAGTAGAAATCGCCGCCGGCATCAACAAGAAACTCGATCGTTCCCGCGTTGGTGTACCCTCCCGCCTTGGCGCCTTTCACCGCGGCGCGAAAAAGCGCCTCGCGGGTCTTGGCAGGGAGATCCGGGGCCGGGGCTTCTTCAATCAACTTCTGGTGCCGGCGCTGGATCGAGCAATCGCGCTCGCCCACGGCGATGACGGCGCCGAAATTGTCGGCCAGGATTTGCACCTCGACGTGCCGGGGCCGATCGACGAAGCGCTCCAGATAGACCGCTCCATTACCAAACGCGGCCTCGGCCTCGGCCTGCGCCAGCGGCAGTGCGCGCACGAGCTCGGCCTCGTCCTGCACAATGCGCATCCCCCGTCCTCCGCCGCCAGCCACGGCCTTCACCAGGAGCGGATAGCCGATCTGGCGTGCGGTCTGGCGGGCCTCCCCCAGATTTTCGACCGGGCCCTCGCTGCCGGGCACGATCGGTACGCCAGCCTGCTTCATCAGCTTGCGGGCCTCGGATTTGTTCCCCATCAGCTCGATCACTTCCGGGCCGGGACCGATAAACGTCACCCCGACCTGCTGGCAGACCTCGGCCAGGTAGGGATTCTCGGCCAGAAATCCGTACCCCGGGTGGATGGCATCGCAGCCGGTGATCAACGCCGCGCTGATGATGGCCGGGATGTTGTTGTACGAGCGAGCCACTTGGGCGGGCCCGATGCAGACGGCTTCGTCCGCGAGCCGCACCGGGAGCGATTCGCGATCGACATCGCTGTAGGCAACGACCGCGCGCACGCCGAGATCGTGGCAGGCGCGCAGAATACGGAGCGCGATTTCGCCCCGGTTGGCGATCAGAATCTTGTGAAAGAGCGGCTCGTCAGGCATGACCGTCCGGATTGACATCGCGACGCGCGCCGTCTCCAGGGCTAGCGGCGCCAGCGGCAAGCATAGCCGAGGCGGCTGCAAATCCTGACGAGCGCCGCTCGTACGCTCCGCGCTTCAGGCCCCATGCGTCTCGCGATCGTCGGCCATCGCCTGCTCGCGCAGCGACCGATGCCAGGCGGCAATCCGGCCACTTAACTGCTCGTCTCCGATCGCCAGGATTTTCGCGGCGGCCAGCGCCGCGCTTTCTGGCTCGAGCACGAGCAGCGGAGCAACTCCACCCGGCATCCTCACCGTCGAGAGGAGATCCATGCCGGCGAACCGCTCGCCGTACGGGGGGCAGGCGATGACCGGATGGCGCGAATTGGCGTCGACGACCCCGGAAAGTGCGTTGGAACAGCCGGCGACTGTTATGTAGACGTGTGGCCGGCTGTCATGTTCATACGATTCGAGCAGGTCGAGCAGGTATCTGGTGACTTTGTGCGCCGACGCGATGCGTGTTTCATGAGTCACCCCGAAGCGTTCGAGCCCGCGCACGATGGCCGCGCGATGGTCCATGTCGGATTTTGAACCGAGCAGAACGATCACCTGTGGCCCCGGACCGCTGTACGCCACGCCGCTATCGCCCATGCTTCCTCCTTTGGGGTGGCTCGCACCCCAATGCCAAGGCTACCGCGCGCGGCAGCAACTGATGCTCGGTCCGCTTGATGCGCTCGTGCAAACTCGTTTCGTCGTCGTCAGGAGAGATGGGCACTTCCTCCCGCAGCAGGACCGGCCCATCATCGACGATCTCCGTCACATAGTGAACCGTGGCGCCTGTCAGCGGCAGACCCCGCCGCAAGGCATCGCGCACCGTCCGCGCCCCGCGCAGGACGGGCAGCGGCCCAGCGGTGGTGGCGACGGTCTCGCCGCCTCCGTCGGGAAGCAGCGCCGGATGGACATTGACAACGCGTCCTGGAAAGCGGTCGAGGAACGCCGGCGTGAGAACGAGCATCCAGCCCGCGAGCACGACGAGATCGGGGCGGAACGCGGCGACGACATCGGCGAGCTGTCCATCATACGCTTCGCGCAGACCCGGATCATGCCGATCCTGCAATGGCAGCGCCACGGCCGGGATTGCCGCCCGCGCCGCCCGCCGCAGCACTGGCGCATCAGGACGGTCGCTGATGACGGCGACGATTTCGGCGGCGAGATCGCCCGCTCGCGTGGCGTCGATCAGCGCCTGCGCGTTGCTGCCGGAACCCGATGCCAGAATGGCGAGGCGCTTCACGCTTGCTGAAGAACCGCGGCGCTGGCGATGTCCCGGCGAACCTGCATGCCGCTGAAAGAAACGTGCTCTACCGCCGCGTATGCGCGCGCCCTGGCCGCGGCCGAATCCGCTCCTGCGGCCACAACTGAAAGCACCCGCCCGCCACTCGTGACCAGCTCGCCCGCGCGAAGCGCCGTTCCGGCGTGGAAGACGAGCGCTCCGGCCTGCCCCGCTTCTGCGATGCCCGCGATGGCGTCGCCAGCGCGGGGATGATCCGGGTAGCCGGCCGCCGCCGCCACGATGCAGACGGCAGCGCCCGGTTCCACCGCGATCGCATCCGACTGCAGCGTGCCCTGTGCGCAACGCATGAGCAGCGCGGCAAGATCTCCCCGCAGCAGCGGGACGATGACTTGCGTTTCCGGATCGCCGAAGCGGCAGTTGAACTCCAGCACGCGTGGGCCGTTCGGCGTCAGCATCAGGCCCGCGTAGAGTGCCCCCTGGTACGGGCGCCCTTCCTCGCGCATGCCGGCCACCGCCGGCTCCAAAACCGTGGCGCGAATCGTCGCCACGAGCCCGGGATCGAGGTCGGTCACCGGCGCATAGCTGCCCATGCCGCCGGTGTTTGGCCCCTCGTCGCAATCGCCAAGACGCTTGTAGTCCCGGGCCAGCGGCAGGAGCGCGATCCGTTTCCCATCGACCAGGGCGATGACGCTCACTTCCTCGCCCGCGAGGCACTCCTCGACGATCAGTTCGTCGCCCGCCGCGCCAAATGCCCGATCGACAAGGATCGCTTCCGCTGCCGACGCGGCCTCGTCAACCGTGGCGCAGACGAAGACGCCCTTGCCGGCGGCCAGCCCATCGGCCTTCACGACTAGCGGAAAACGCGCCGTCCGTATGAATGCGAGCGCGTCCTCAAGATCAGAAAATGCCGCAAAAGACGCGGTCGGAATAGCGTGCCGGAGCATGAACTCCTTGGCAAAGCGCTTCGACCACTCTAGTTCGGCGGCAGCGCGAGTGGGGCCAAAGACCGGGATGCCGCGCTCCTGCAGGCGATCGACGAGCCCGAGGGCGAGCGGCGCTTCCGGGCCGACCACGACCAGGCCGACCTCCTGGCCTTCCGCCCAGTCTGTTATCGCGGCGACGTCGGTGACCGGCAGATCGACGATTCCCGCCAGGGAGGCGATGCCCGGATTCCCCGGCGCCGCCCAGACTTCGCTCACCGACGGCGAGCGCGCCAGGGCCCAGACCAGCGCGTGCTCGCGAGCTCCTGAGCCGACAACGAGAACGGGATATGGCGTCTGCCGATCAATCGAACCCGGGAGCGAGGTCATCCCGCGGCACGGGCGCGCAGGCGGATCGGCTCCCGCGCGATGGCGTCGACTTCCAGGGCGTCCTTGGCCGAGGCGGTGTCGATGGAGACAGGGTACTGCCCGGTGAGGCAGCCAAGACAGCGGTTTCGCTCGCCGGCCGCGCGCAACAGACCATCCAGGCTCAGGTAGCCAAGGGTATCCGCGCCCAGCTCGCGCCGGATCTCCTCCAGCGTGCGGCCGAAGGCGACCAGGCTCTTCTGCTCGCCCATGTCGATGCCGAAGTGGCAGGGATGGGCGATTGGCGGCGCCGAAATGCGGAGGTGGATCGCCGTGGCCCCCCCCCGGCGCAACAGGTCGACGATCTTCGGCATGGTGTTGCCACGGACCACGCTGTCATCGACGATGACGATGCGCTTGTCCTTGACCGCGCCGCGCAACGGGTTGAACTTCAGGCGGATGCCCGACTGCCGGGATTGCTGATCGGGCTGGATGAAGGTCCGCCCCACGTAGCGGTTCTTGACGAGGCCCTCGCTCAGGGGCAAGCCCATCTGCTGGGCGTAACCGATCGCCGCCGGGACGCCGGAGTCGGGAACGCCAATGACCATGTCGGCCTCCGCCGGATGCTCCCTGGCTAGCTCGCGGCCCATCGCCACCCGAGCCTCGTAGGCCGTCTGCCCGTCGAGCACGCTGTCAGGCCGTGCAAAGTAGATTTGCTCGAAAACGCACAGGGCCGACTGTGGCGGATTCTGCAACAGATCGGAGCGCAGCCCAGCGTCATCGAGGCGCAGAATCTCGCCAGGCTGCACGTCGCGCACCAGCTCGGCGCCGACCGTATCGAGCGCGCAGCTCTCAGAGGCCACCATCCAGTGATCGTCCCGCCAGCCGAGGCAGAGGGGGCGCAAGCCGTGCGGATCGCGCACCGCGAAGAGGGCGTCGTGCGTGAGGATGGTCAGCGAATAGGCGCCGGAGGCCAGCTCCATCATGCGCCGGATGCGCTCCTCCCAGCTCCCCTGACCGTGCAGAATCAAGAGTGCCAGCAACTCGCTATCGGAGCCGGTCGCCGGCTCAACGCCCCGCTCGCGCACCAGGCGCCGGAGTTCGAGCTGATTAACGATGTTGCCGTTGTGCGCCAGGGCCACGGCCTGATCGCCCGCCTCGACGACGATCGGTTGCGCATTTTCGATCCGCGAGCTGCCGGTCGTCGAATAGCGGGTATGGCCGATGGCGGCGATGCCCTGCAAGGCATCGACCTCATCCGGGCGGAAGACCTGATCGACCCGCCCCATGCCGCGCGCCAGCTTGATGCGCCGGTCTTCGAGCACCGCAACACCGGCGCTCTCCTGTCCGCGATGCTGCAGCGCCATCAGGCCAATCAGCGTCGTACGGGCGACGTCGGTCCCTTCGCCCCAGATGCCGAAGACCCCGCACGCCTCACGGGGCTTGTCATCGCCCGCGCTGCCAGCGGAAGCGGGCGCGCCCACAAAGGCGTCGGTCAGGTTGGCCACCTGCTTGTAGTTGGCCAGGACCCGGCGCAGCGCCTCGTCCGTCACTTCCGTGGTGTCGCGGTAGACCTGCTTGTCGAGCATCGCTTCTTTCCGGCCACCAGGCCAGATCCGCCAGGAGTCGTTATCGATCACATCCGCAACGAGGAGATTACCCGCGACGTCCCGCCCAAACTCGATCTTCAGATCGACGAGCTGCACATCCTGGGCCGCCCAGGCCTTCTCGATGGTCGCGAAAACCTGTCGGCCAATATCTTCCAGCCGGTCGATGTCGGGTTCCGTGGCAATGGCGTTGGCGGCAATCCAGTCGCGATCGACCAGCGGATCGTGGTTGGCGTCGTCCTTGAAGAAGAACTCGACGACGAGCGGATCGAAGCGCGTCCCTTCGGGAACAGTGTTGCGCTTCAGGTAGGAGCCGGTGGCTATGCGGCGCATGACGACTTCGAGGGGGATCATCTCGCAGCGGCGGACGATCATCTCATCGTGGGACCGCGCATCGACAAAGTGGGTGGGAATGCCGGCGGCCCGCAGCAGCCGAAAGACGTTGGCCGTGGTGCGGCCACTGATCGCGCCCTTGCCGGGCAACTGATCGCGGCGGACCCCATCGCCAGCGGTGATGTCGTCCTTGCTCACGATCACCGCCAGCGCCGGATCGGCAGGATCGGCATAGATGATCTTGGTCTTTCCTTCTGCCAGTTGCGCCCCGCGCAGTGTTGCTCCGCTGTTGGTCATCTCCACCTCGCCCTTCACCCGTCGAGCCCAAGCAACCGCACGGCCTCGCCTTCGCCGCGCGGAACAATCTGTCCAATCACCACGGCTTCGGGAACCGCGGCACGAACGGCAGGCAGGCTCGCGACGGGAGCGATGGCCACCAGGCCGATACTCATGTTGAAGACGCGGAACATCTCACGAGCAGGGACGGCCCCTTCTCTCTGGATACGCGCAAAGATGGCTGAAGGTTCCCAGCTCGCGGCGTCGATTTCGGCGGCGAGATGGGCCGGCAGCGCGCGCGCCACGTTTTCTGGGAGACCTCCGCCGGTGATGTGGGCAAAGCCGCGAGCACCCGCCTGGAGCAATGCCTGCACCTCGCCAAGGTACGAGCGGTGGGGCAGCAACAGGGCGTCCCCGACGGTCATGCCCAGGTCAGGGTCGAATGCGGTCCAGCAGTCGGCGGGCAGCGCGCGGCGGGCGAGGGTGTAGCCATTGGTGTGCAATCCGGTGGAAGGCAGACCGACGAGCAGATCGCCCGCGAGCTGAACACCGTTGGCGCCGATGGCATCCCGCTCCATGACACCGACGACGAAGCCGGCGAGATCGAACTCGCCCGGCGCATAGACGTCCGGCATCTCCGCGGTTTCGCCGCCCAGGAGCGAGCAGCCCACGGCCGCGCAGGCCGCGGACACACCCGCCACGAAGGTGGTGACGGCGTCGGGATCGGCGCGATGCAGGGCGAGGTAGTCGAGAAAGAAGAGGGGACGAGCGCCCTGGACGGCGATGTCGTTGACGCAATGGTTGACGATGTCGGCGCCAAGCCCATCGAATCTGCCGAGCGCCGACGCCACCTTCACCTTGGTGCCGATGCCATCGGTCGAGGCCACCAGCACCGGGTCGCGGAACTCGCCGGCCGCGCCGAGGCGAAACATGCCGCCGAAGGCGCCGACATCCGCCAACACCCCGGCTCCCCGCGAGCGAGCCACGATCTCGGCGATCCGCTCTGTGGTGCGGTGAGCGTCATCGAGATGAATGCCGGCGTCGGCGTACGTGGTCATCGCTTACCCTCGCGCCATGCGGACGGCATTCCGGAACAGGAGCAGCCCGGCCCCATCCTCACGCCCCGCCGGAGCTAGACCAGGGGCCGCGTTCCGCTCCGGGTGGGGCATCAATCCCAACACGTTGCCGGCCACGTTCGTCAACGCCGCCACGCCCCCCTCCGAACCATTCGGATTGATGGGATAGCCGCCCGGATTGCCGGCCGCATCGCAATAGGTCAACGCGATCTGGCCCGATGCCTGCATTTTCGCCAGTTCGGCCGGGCTTTGAGCCACGAAGCGCCCTTCGCCGTGGCCAATCGGCATGGCGATCCGCTCGATCCCTGCGAGCAGTGGCGTGCGGACCGTCTCGGGCTTCCGCATCCAGATCCAGCGGCATTCAAAGTGTCCCGAGGCATTCGCGGCGAGCGACCCGCCCGAAAGAAGTCCAAGCCGCAGCAGCGCCTGGTAGCCATTGCAGATGCCGAGCACCGGCCGCCCACCCTCGACGAAGCGATGCAGGGGCTCCCCCATCGCCTGCAGGCGATGCGCCCAGAGTGCGCCCGCGCCAAGATGGTCTCCGAACGAGAAGCCGCCGGGCAGGACGAGCAGGGCGAAGTCCCCCAGATTCGTTCCTCCCGCCAGCATCCGCTCCAGGTGGATGGTTTCCGTGCGGGCGCCGGCCAGCTCCAGCGCTCGCACCGTTTCCCGGTCGCAGTTGGTTCCCGGCGCGCGCAGCACCAGGGCGCGCGGCTTGAGCGATCGCGTGGGCCGTGAGGCGCGGGTGGGCGAAACGACCGCGCTCATGCCACCTCCTCCACCAACGGCGCCTGCCATCGCTCACGCAGACGATCGACGCTAACATCGATCCTGGAACCGCCGTGCCCAAGAACGTGAAATCGTGGTGTGTCGAGCACGCGTCCGATGCAGGAGTGTGCCTCCGGGCCGAGCAGCTCCTCCAGCGCCTCTACATCGTGCGGAGCGACTTCGAGGAGAAAACGCGTTGGCGATTCGGAAAAGAGGAGCGCGGCGTCGGAAAGCTCGGCGCCATAGGTGAACTCGATCGCGCTCAGGTCGATCTCCAACCCATGCCCACCCGCGATCGCCATTTCAGCGGCGGCGACCGCCAGCCCCCCTTCGCTGAGATCGTGGCAGGCCTGGACCAGCCCGGCGCGGATCGCGTGATGGACCGCGCCGAGGCGGCGACGGGCGGATTCGAGATGCACGCGCGGCAGCGTCCGCCCGCGGCGACCATCGAGGCGCATGGCCAGCGAACCGCCCATGTGATCCTCCGTAATCCCGACGAGGTAGATCAGGTTGCCGGGCCGCTTGAGAAACATCGACATTGCGCGCCGGATATCGGGCATGATGCCGATGGCCGAAATCAGCAACGTTCCGGGAATCGGATGCGATGTCCCGTCCGCGCTCCGGTACTCGTTGAAGAGCGAATCCTTGCCGGAGATGAAAGGGACCCGGAAGGCGACCGCCGCGTCATGACAGCCTTGCGCGGCGCGCACCAACCCGCCCAGCCGATCGGGCAGCGTCGGATTGCCCCAGCAGAAGTTGTCGAGGATAGCGGTGCGTTTCGGATCGGCGCCCACCGCGACGACGTTGCGCAGCGCTTCGTCGATCGCCAACATCGCCATCGCATAGGGATCGACCTCACCGTACCAAGGGTTGATGCCGCAACCGACGGCAAGACCCTTCCACGACGTGGCTACCGGCCGCAGCACCGCGGCGTCAGCAGGACCGGCGTCGTTTGGCCCCACGAAGGGTTTGCCAACCGTGCGCCCTTGCACCTCGTGATCGTAGTGACGCACGAGCGGCTCTTTCGATGCGGTGTTCGCATCGGCGAGCGCTCGCTCCAGCAAGAGGGTCAGATCGGCGGCGTCGGCAATTGTGGCCTGCTGTCCGGAATCAGGAGAGGGCGACCAGCAACTCCGGAGCGTCCGTAGCGGCATACCATCGTGGAGGAATCCGCCATCGAGATCAGCGATCACCTTGCCGTCGTAGCGGACGCGGAGATGGCCGTCGCCGGTGAAGTGGCCGATGGCGCTAGCCTCTACGCCTTCCCCGGCGAAGACATCCTGCAACGCCGGCCACTTCTCCGGAGGCACGGCGAAAACAAGCCGCTCCTGGGCTTCCGAAAGCCAGATCTCCCAGGGTCGCAACCCGTCGTACTTCAACGGCGCCTGAAGAAGCTCGACATCGGCGCCAAGCTCACTGGCCATCTCCCCCACGGCCGAGGAGAGGCCCCCCGCGCCGCAATCGGTGATGGCGCTGTAGAGGCCGAGATCGCGCGCCTTAGGCAACGCATCGGCGAGGCGCTTTTCGGTAATGGGGTCTCCGATCTGGACGACGCTCCCCAACTCGCCATGGGTGGCCCCGAGCACGTCCGAGGAAAAGGTGGCGCCATGGATGCCGTCGCGCCCGGCGCGCCCGCCAGCGACGACGATGAGATCGCCGATGCGCGGTGCGGTGGGGTGACTGCCGCGCGGGGCCAGACCGACCGTGCCGCAGAAGACCAGCGGGTTGGCGATGTACCCCTGGTCGAACAGCGTCGCGCCATTGACCGTGGGAATGCCCATCTTGTTGCCGTAATCGGCGATGCCGGCGACCACACCAGCGTAAATGACGTCGGGTGGCAGCGTGCCTGGCGGCAACGATTCAGGACATGTA
>JBBRVX010000169.1:0-11825 GCA_038246475.1 Thermomicrobiales bacterium
GGCGGCGACTGCTTCGACTGCACGAAGGACGCCGATTGCCAGGCGGTGTGCGGGCCGCGGGCGGCGTGTGTGCAGTGTCCGACGGGCTGCGCGGGGAAAACGGGAACGCAGTGTGTCGGTCCTGATGGGGTGGTCTGTCCACTGTAACGGTACAAGGGTGAACAATTGAGGAGCGCCTGGGCGCGGGAAGCTCCCTAGAATGCATCCATACGAAACACCTTAATTTAAGCATCATTTGATCTTTTAATAAATGTTGTGCTACGATCCAGCAGGAATCAGCATGGCAGAGCCTCTGTGTGGGCTCTGGCGTGGCTCGCCATCGATCCGCCGAGGATCGTCGCTGGATCGCCGCTGAGCGAGCCGGATTGAGGAAGCGTCTATTGGCCGCCAGCGCCCATGGTTCCAGATCCCGCGATCCGCACGGCGAAGGCAACCGGAATGTGGCGGCCTGTGAGGCCGCGCTGGCCATTGCCATGGAAACCACGCCGGATGCCGTGTTGCAGCGCATCGTCGACCTGGCGCGGGAGGTGGTCCCGGCCCGGTATGCCGCGCTCGGGGTGGCCGATGAGGCTGGGCGAATCACCGATTTCACGACGTCCGGAATAGCGCCGGAGGAGTGGTCGCGCTTCGGTCCCATTCCGGAAGGGCAATGCCTAACGCGGGAACGGATCTCGGAGCGTGTGCCCCTGATGATTCGGGATATCGCTGCCGACCCGCGTTGGTCAGAATCGCCGCCAAACCATCCACCGATGCAGACCCTGCTGGGCGTCCCGATCCTCGTAGGGGATCGGGTGCTGGGCAACCTCTACCTGACCGATCGCCTAGATGGAGAGCCGTTCGACAACGACGATCTGCAGGCGTTGCGGATGCTCGCGGTTCACGCCGCGGCGGCCATTGACCGGACCCAGATTCACCGGCGCGTCGAGGAGCAGCGGGACGTGCTGCGGATCATCCTCGATAGCCTCCCAGCGGGCGTGGTAATCATGGCCGCGCCCGACGCCAGGATCGAGCTGATCAACCAGGCGTTCGCCGAGATGTTGTTCGAACCCGCGTCCCCCCCTGGTCGATTGCCGGTCTACAACCGCGATCTGCGCATGCTCAACGCGGACGGCACGCCGGTGCCGCACGATCAGCGGCCGGCAATTCGCGCCCTGCGGGGCGAGGAGACCCGCAATCAACAGTATCTATTGGAGAACTCCCGCGGCAAACAGGTTCCCATCCTGGCCCAGGCCGTGCCACTCACTGACGCCAGTGGCGGCGTGGAGCGCGCGGTCCTCGTGGTCCAGAACATCACGCAACTACGCGAGGCCGAGCAACTCAAGGATGACTTTCTTTCGCTCGTCTCGCACGAGTTTCGGACGCCGCTGACCACCATCCATGGCGGCGCGCACCTGCTGATGAATCAGGGCGAATCGCTCGATCAGCACACCCGGCTCGAGCTGCTCGGCGATATCGTGGATGAGAGCGAACGGCTCGACCGCATGCTGGCCAACATGCTGATCCTTGCCGACATCATGGCGGGGCGACTGGCAACACGGCAGGAGCCGCTGCTGGTGGAGCCGCTGCTGCGCAAAGCCGCCACCGAGGTTGCCGCCCGGACGGGGAAGCACACCTTCGATGTCGATTTCGCGCCCAATCTGCCGCCTGCCGAGGGCGATCCAGAGCTGCTGGTGCAGGTGCTTGGCAACCTCTACCAGAATGCCGTGAAGTACTCCCCGGACGGGGGCAAGATCCACACCACCGCGACCAGCGATGGACAGACGGTCAGCATTGCGCTGGCCGATCAAGGCATTGGCATGGCGGCGGATGAGATCGACCGGGTCTTCGAGCGGTTCTACCGCGCGGGGCTCGATCCCAGCGTGCGCGGTACCGGACTCGGGCTCTATCTGAGCCGCCACCTGGTCACGGCCATGGGTGGCGAAATTCACGCCAGCTCCTCCGGCCCGGGTGAGGGCGCGCTCTTCACCGTGACGCTGCCAGCCGTTCGCGACTGGATAAACGTCTCCGACGAGGCGCCGGCTGCCGAGATCGAGGAAGGGTAAGGAGCATCGTGCACAAGAAGCTGATTCTGATTGTCGACGACGAGCCGGCGATCATCCGCCTGGTTCGTGCCAAGCTTCAAGCCGATGGGTATGCGGTGCTCACCGCGGACCGTGGCGAAGAGGCGCTGGCGCTGCTGGAGCAAGACCGGCCGGATCTGGTGATTCTCGATCTGATGATGCCAGGCATGGACGGCCACGAGACGCTCCGCCGGTTGCGATCGCGGACGCAGATCCCGGTGATCATGCTGACCGCGCGGGCGGGCGATGCGGACAAATTGAAGGGCCTGCAGAGCGGGGCTGATGACTACGTGACCAAGCCCTTCAACCCCGACGAGCTCGCGGCCCGCGTGGCGGTGGTGATCCGCCGGGCAACCGGGGAAGGCGGGCGGAGCGAGCGCGCCATCCTGAGCTATCCCGATCTGGAAATCGATCTGGAGCATCGGCGCATCCGGGTAGCCGGAGACGAGGTGCGGCTGAGCCGGACGGAGTGGGCGCTGCTGGAGCAGCTCGCGGGCAACGCCGGGCGGGTGATGCTGCATGGCGAGCTGTTGAGCCGCATCTGGGGGCCGGAGTTCCGCAACGAGGCCTCGTATCTGCGGACCTGGGTCAGCCGTCTGCGGGCCAAGCTGAAGCCCGATCCGGGCGGCGAGGCCATCATTACCACCTTCCCAGGCATTGGCTATCGGCTCGAACCACCTTCCCTGTAGCCCCGTCACGTCCAGTTGGCGCCACCCTCGTGCGCGGGGTGTTGCGATTTTGTAATGATTTTCCCATCTGACAAACGGGAATGGCACGCCTCGACGGCTACGGTGGTACTGGTCCTTATTGGGGCCGGAAGGAGCCGCCATGGTAGGGCAGTTGAGTCGCGAAGAGATAGAGGTCTTACTGCGACGCCATCGCGTCGGCCGCATCGGCTACTGCATTGACGGCTGGCCCCATATCGTGCCCGTTAATTATGTCTACGATGGATGTGCCGTTTTTGTCGTAAGTGGCCCTGGTGAGAAGATCGACGCGATGCGCGCGCACCCGCGGGTCTGTTTTGAAGTTGACGATATCGATGGAGCGGCGATTTGGCGGAGCCTGATCGCCAATGGCATCTATGAGGAATTGACGTACGAATGCGAGCGGCGCGCCGCGCTGGCGCTCATCAAGCCACTCTGGGCGGCGCAGCCTCCAGACGAGATGACCCTTGCTGATGACATCATCGTCTTTCGTATCCGCCTGCTGGAGAAACGTGGCCGTTTTGGACGGGAGCGCTGACGTTGTGCCATTTCTGAGTGATGCATCGACGGGAGGCGCAGGCCCGCAGCACGGAATGGCGCCCAGGTGAAGCGGCGCGGCGCGACTGCGCCGGCTGGCGGCCACGGGAGTGCTGATCGTGACGGTGGGCGCCGCGCACCTGAGCGGCGCCACATCGGCAGCTCCCCTCCCCGCTCGAATTGAGACGCCATCGGAGGCAGGAACGGGGCGGATCGTGGCGCTTCGGCAAAGCACGGATGCGGCTTCCACCACCGAAACGCTTCCGCCAACCGCCTCCGGCCTCGAGGAGGAAGGCGGGATGACGACGGTCGATGTGCTCAAACGGCAAGGCGCGCAGGAGGTCGAGGCGCTGAAGCGGATGAGCGCTGTCGAGGTGTCCAACCCGCTGCCAGGTCCCGTGGTGGCCATTGATCCGGGCATTGCGCAGACGGCGGTCGCCAATGCCAATGTCGCGGCAACCGAGGAAGCCGCGGCCTCGCCGGCGGCCGCCGTCGAGGCGACGGTCGAAGTGCAGGCCACGGCCGCGGCGATCTCCGCGCGGGCCACGATCGAGGCGCAAACGTCGGCCGCGGTGCAAGCGACGGTGGAGGCACAGGCAACGGTCGCGGCGCAAGCGACGGTGGCGGCGCAGGCGACGGTTGCGGCCCAGGCCACAGTTGCAACCCAGGCGACTGCTGCCAGCGCCGCGACCGCCACCGCAATCTCCTGGAGGCAATCAGCGTCGGTTGCCGCCACTCGCACCGCTGACGCGAGTCTGGCGGCGCTGGCCGCGGCGAACGTCGATCCGCCGTCTTCAGGGCAACTGGGGGAGCTGAAGCACGCGCAAGCGAAGTTGGAGCAGCTGGTCAGCCTGGTCGATGACATCGAGACGCGACCGGACGACCTGACCCTGGTTATTCTGCGGCGGCGAGAGACAACCGTGGCGCTGGAGGAGAGGCCGGAACTGGCGGCGGCAGGGATTTTTCGATAGTCCAGATGTTCTGGCCTTCGGGCGTGCGCAGGTAAGAGAAACGGTCGATGGTGAGCTCGACGAGGGCCAAGCCGCGTCCGCGCTCGCCAAGGGCGGCATAGGAAACCGCCACCGAGGGCATGATGGGGTCGGCAGGCGGGGTGGCCACGATGCCTGAAGCGACGAAGCGGGCGGTCAGGAAGCTGCTATGGCTGGTCAGGGAAAGAGCAAAGTCGACCAGTGGAGGATCAGGGGCGTGGGCATGCTGGATGATGTTGGCGGAGACCTCGGCCACGGCCAGGGCGAACTCGTCGCACGAGCGGGCATCGAGATCGTGCAACGACTGCAGTGACGCCCAGCAGTCCGCGAGGGCGCCGTGGACGATATCCATGCCCCCAGGCGTAGCCGGCACGCGCAAATCAAGCACTTGCCGGGACTGATTCTCAGGCGAAGCCATCGAGGGCTTCCTGAATTGTGGGATGGATGCGCAGAACCTGATCGAGCGAGGTCAGGGACAGGAGCATGGTGACCTGATCGGTCGGGTTGGCCACGCGCAGGTCGCCGCCGGCCTGACGGGCAGAGCGCATGCCGCCAATGAGGGAGCCGAGGCCGGCGCTATCGACGAAGGCGACCTTGCCCAGATCGACGATGAGCCGGCGGTGACCGCCGGCGATGGCGGAGGTAAACTGCTGCTTGGCCTCCGGAGCCGAGGTGAAATCGAGGCGGCCGGTGAAACGGACGACGAGGGCGCCGCCGGGGCGGGGTTCCGTCGCGATGCGTAACTTCTCTGGCATGGCAGCTCCTGACTGGTGGTGAGCGCTCTGGCGCGGATGACGGGCGAGTAAAGGGCCGTGACGATGAGGTGGCGCCCGCTTGCGAGCAACCTGATGAGTGTCCACCATTGACGCTCGTTATTGATATTTTATTCATTATAGGTTGAATGATCGCAACGTACAAGGCCATCGGAAAGAATGGGGTTCCAGCGGCTTGCCAGCGTGGGAGACGTTCCCAAGGTGAAGCGCGTAGGAAGGTAACCCGCGCTCCGTTCACCTGGGAAATGGCGAATCGCGTCGGTTCCGTCACGAAGCGGCCGGATCTGGGCACGAAAGCGATCACCGGTAAGCGTGATCTCCAATAGCTAGATATTAATGCTATACTAAAATAGTAAATTGGATATGAAAGGCGAGCAGCATGCAGCAGGCACAACAGCGTGTGCCCCACGTTCCCATGAAGACATTGGTCCGGAGTTCGCATCGTGCGTCAAGGCGCGGCGAGCAGGATCGGGCGCGATCGCCGTGGCCCAGGTCGATATGGATGCTGGTGCTCATCGGCATCATCCTCACCGCGTATTACCTCTTCTTTGCCCAGGACAACTTCGCCACCCTTCTGTTCGCCAGCGTCGCCTTCATCGCGATAACGGGGTTGGCTGCCGCCATCTGTCTCTTCGTCGGCAACCGGGCTGGGGACGGGGGCCGGCCGTGGACCTACCTCGGTTTCGGCTGCCTCATCTGGTTCGCGGGTGAGGTTGTGTGGTCTCTGTGCGACCTCGTCTGGCATGTTCCGCCGCCCATACCGCTGGAGCCAGATGTTCTTTTCTACCCCATCTTCGCCGTCGGTCTCGCGCTGATCGTCCGCGCCAACATGGCCGGCTCTCCGACCATGGAGATCGTGCTCGACGGCCTGATTGTCGGCACGGTCAGCGGCATTCTCGGCTACGAGCTGCTCTTCGGTCCGCTTTTTAGGGCTGGTGCTGAAATACCGCTGGAGCTCGCCCTCACCTTTGTCTATGTGGCAGGCACGTGTGCGCTCCTCTTTCTCGCCCTCGTCGCCCTCATCTGGCGGGACGGGAAGAGCGATCGCCGCTCATTGACGCTCCTTTTTCTCGGTATGGTCGCGTACACCGTTGCCAATGTCGTCTACGGCCGGCTCGACCTTGAAGAGCGCTACTATCTCGGTCATCCCATTGACCTGGGTTGGTTTTTCGTGCTCCTGCTCGTGAGCGCGGCGGCGCTGGTGGCCCATAGACACGGTGTTGCGCCGCGGCGACATGCCCTGGCTGATGATCGTGACCCAAGCGCCAGTGCGCGCACGGTGATCGTCATCATCAGCGTGGTCATCGGAACGGGACTTGGCGTATTCCATATCGTGACTGGTGATGCCCAGGAGCTCGATGCGGCCGCGGCCGCGGCCGTCGGCCTGATCGTGGCCGTACGGCTTGCCTACGCCGCCGTACAGTCCCGGCAGCTCAGAGACCGCACCCGGGAGCGGGACCGGCTGGCCCGCGAAGCAGCCGTGGCCGCGGCCACCGAGGTGGCCATGCGCCTGCGGGAGGTGGAGCTGGGTGATGCGCGCGACCAGGCCCTCGTGGCCTCCCGTGTCAAAAGCGAATTTCTGGCAACGATGAGCCACGAGGTGCGCACCCCAATGAATGGCGTCATGGGTATGCTGGAGCTGCTCAACGAGACGCCATTGAGCCCGCAGCAACGCGACTTCGCCGAGGCTGCCCGGGAGTCGGCGGCAGGGCTGCTGGGCATCATCAACGACATCCTCGATTTCTCCCGCATGGAGGCCGGCAAGCTCCTCCTGGAGACGATCGCCTTCGCGCCGACCGCCGTGGTCGAAGGGGCGGCCGATGTCGTAGCTGGCGCGGCCCAGGCGCGGGGGTTGGCGCTCCTGACGTTCGTCTCGCCAGAGATCCCGCGGGGGCTGCAGGGCGATCCGGGCCGCCTGCGCCAGGTGCTGGTCAATCTGATCGGCAACGCCGTGAAATTCACCGAACAGGGTGAAATCGTAGTGCGCGCCGAGCTGGTTCAGGCCAGCGAGACGGAGGTCACCCTGCGCTTCACCGTGGCCGATACCGGCCGCGGGCTCTCCCCGGCCGCGCGGGCGCGGCTCTTTCTGCCCTTTGTCCAGGCCGATGCCTCGACAACCCGCGAATACGGCGGCACCGGCCTTGGCCTGGCCATCGCCAAGCGCCTGGTGGACCAGATGTACGGTCAGATCGGGGTCGAGAGCGAGGAAGGGCAGGGCTCGACCTTCTGGTTCACCGCACGCTTCCCCCGCGCTGGCGCCGCGACCCTCCCCCCGCCGCCGCATGAGGGACAGACCCTGGCGGGGTTGCGGGTGCTGGTGGTCGATGCCAATCCGACGAGCCGGGACATCGTCCATACCTACATCCTGTCGTGGGGAATGCGCAATGGCCGGGTGGTCACCAGTGACCAGGCCCTGGCCCTGTTACGCAAGGCCGCGGCGAGCGCTGATCCCTATGATGTGGCGATCATTGATCTGGCGGGGGACGAATCCGACGACGCCGCGCTGGCCCGGCACGTCAGGGACGATCCCCACCTCGCGTCCACCCGGCTCATTTTGCTGGCCGAGCTCGATCAGCACATTCGCGGCGAGCGCGCGCTGGACGCCGGATTCGCCGCGTACATCACCAAGCCGATGCGGCAATCGCGGTTGTTCGATGCCATCGCCGATGCCGTCGCTGACCGGGTGGTGGTGACAGATCGCGGCCAGGAAGGGCACGCCGCCGTCCCCGCGGCCGCTCCGAACGGGGTGCATCGCGCGGCGCCGATCGGCGGCGGGCTCATCCTGCTCGCGGAAGACAACCCCGTGAATCAGCGCGTAGCGCAGCTGCAGCTGGAAAAGCTCGGCTACGCGGTGGAGACCGTCGCCAATGGTCTCCAGGCGGTGGCCGCGGCCGCACGGGGTGAATTCGTGATGGTGCTGATGGACGTTCAAATGCCGGAGATGGACGGGCTGGCGGCGACCATGGCCATTCGCGAGGCAGAGATCTCGACCGGGCGCCGCCTTCCGATTATCGCCATGACCGCGAACGCCATGGAGGGCGACCGGGAGATCTGCATTCGGGCCGGCATGGATGACTACATCAGCAAGCCGGTCAACCGCGAGATGCTGCGCGAGGTGTTGGCACGATGGATGCCTCAAGGGGCGAAGACCAAGGAGGTTGCCGTCACCTAGCGACGGCTTCAGACCCATGGACCAGAAGGGGATATCGAGTGGAACGTACCCATGAACTTTATGCTGATCGCCTTATGCTCGTCGAGCAGGAGCCGGCCGTCGATGCCGTGGCCCTGGCGGAGCTGAGCGACTTGCAAAACCCTGGCGAGCCGGATGCGCTCGCCGAATTGGTCGAACTGTTCCTGAGCGATGCCGGGCCGCGCGTCATCGCCGCGCGGGAGGCGATAGCCGAGGGGAACGCTGAGGGCGTAGCACAGGCGGCCCACGCCTTGTTGGGCAGTTGCGGCATCTTCGGCGCGCGGCCGCTAGCCCGGATTTGCGAGCGACTCCAGGCCGATGCTCGCTCAGCGAATTTGACAGAGATGCCGGGTCTCCTGCACGAGCTGGAGCGGGAATTCGCCCGGGTGCGTATCGCCCTCCACAATGAGCTGCGCAAGGCCTGAGTCTCCATCCAGGGTACCCGGGGCCGTCATCAGCGCCGCTCTCTCCTTCGCCCACGTCCTTCGACCAACGCACTGGCCGGGGTCCCGCGTGCGCATGTCGGATTGGGGCAAGGCCCCACGCCCAGGGCAACACGCTTTCCTCCTACCTCTCTCGAACATTGCACCTCTTCCTGCCTCTCGTAGAGTTCGCAACATTCCATAACACCGAGGTGGCTTCCCCTGCTGAGCCGCTCACCAAGCCACGCAGCGCGGCTTCGGGGCTGGACATTGCGGTGGCGTAGGTGCATCGTGAGCGTCTTTGGGATTCCCGACGTTAGAGAGTGTGTGGAAAGGGGTCATTCGGCAGCCAGTCGCCGGAGCAGGAGGCGAGCCGAGGCGGCGGAGAGCCAGGTTTCTTCGCTGGCTGGCAAGGCTTCGTCGTCCTTGCACAAGCGCCGGTTGCGCCCCAACCAGGCAAACGTCCGCTCCACCACCCAGCGGCGCTTGAGGACGCGGAAGCCGGTCGGGAGCACCGGCGGCTCCTGCCCCGGCCCCACCCACACCACGCGCACCCCGGCGGTGGGGTGCTGGACCGCCTTTACCCGCCAGCCCAGCTCCTGCGTGCCCCACTCCGCAACCCGCCGCTTGTAACCCCCCCGTCGACCCCGATCAGGGCCAGCCGCGCGAAGACCGTCGCCAGCCCGGCGAGCAGCGCCTGGCCGCCGACCGCCTCGGTCTCGTGCGCGGGATCGACGTGTGCTTTCAGGAGCAAGCCCTCGATATCGACGAAGATGTGGCGCTTGCGGCCGGTCGTGTTCTTGCCTGGACCGGAGCCGCGCGGTCCCCTTGTTCCGTGGTCATGGCCGTCTGGCTGTCGAGGATCGCTGTAATTTCCGTGAATCGGGCGATGATGGCCGGACCAACAAGGATCATCGCCGCGATGGCGGCGATAGAGATGAGGGCGCCCATCAGAACGTACTCGGTGAGTCCCTGGCCGTCGTCGTCGTGGAGCCGGAGTCCGGCCTGGGACAGATAATGCTCGATAGTGACCAACATAGTATTCTTCGTCTTTCATTTTATGCGGCGCACCTCACTGGTACACCTTATGTTCATAAATGTGTGGGTCAGTCCGCTGCAAGGCGTCGCGCAGGGCGGCTTTGTGTTACAAATTTGAGACAGTATTGGACGGGACACATGATCGGTTTGGGTTCAGGGTGACTTGACCAGCCTGTAACTGATCTGAGCGGGTGCGTTTCAGGTGCCGCTGGCGCTCAGGATGATCCAGACGGATCCGAGTGTGATCTTTCCGCCGCAACGCCTAGGGACGGGATGCGGCTGGTTGTTTCTCCAATCGGGCGCCTGGCGCAGGGCCCGTGGCTTCGCTCTCCGGGGTGTGTCCAATCCGCTTGCGCCCGGCGATCATGATGGAAGCTCCGCGCGGCGGGCTCTGGCTTTCGCCCGGGCAGGAACGGCCACCGGCATGCGCAAGGTGAACGTGGCGCCGGCCCCGGGGGCTGAGACGACGCTGATGGTTCCCCCCATCTGCTCGGCCAGCCTGCGCGCGATCGCCAACCCGAGTCCCGCGCCGCCGAAGCGCCGAGTGAGACTACCATCGACTTGGCGGAACTCCTCGAAGATGAAGGGCAGCGCCTCGGCGGCGATGCCGATGCCAGTGTCGGCCACGTCGATCTCGACGCGGTCCCGGCTGGCGGACGCGGTGATCCGCACGACTCCCTGCTCGGTAAATTTGACCCCGTTGCTGGCCAGGTTGAGCAGGATCTGGCGCAGGCGCCCGGCATCTCCCAGCACCGCGGGCAGCGTCGGCGGCAGCTCGATCTGCACGCTCAGTCCCTTGGCCAGGGCCAGGGGGGCGATATCCTGCCGCACCACCTCGATAACGGTCGCCAGCGCCACGGGCTCAACCGCCAGCTCCAGCCGGCCTGCCTCCATGCGCGACAGGTCGAGCATCTGCTCGATCAGCCCGATCATCCGCAACCCTCCACCCTGGATGTAGCCGAGATCCTCTCGCTGCTCGGTCGTCAGCGATCCCGCCGGCCCCAGCAGGAGGAGATCGGCGTAGCCCAGCACCGCCTGCAGAGGCGTGCGCAGCTCGTGGCTCATCATCGCCAGGAACAGGCTCTTGGTCTTCGCGGCCGCGTGCGCCGCCTCCAGCGCCGCGTTCAGCTCCTGTTCGACCTGCTTGCGCTCGGTGATGTCCCGCGTAATGATCGACGCGCTCGTGGTCTCGCCATGCCTATCGCGGATCGGCGACATGGCAACCGAGACATCGACGAGCGTGCCGTCCATGCGCCGCCACCGGGCCTCGTAGCGCGACGCGGGCGCGTCAAACGCTGCTGTCTGCGCCAGGGCGGCCGCGGGCTCTCTATGCGGCAGCAACATCGTGAACGAGCGGCCAATGGCCGCCTGCTCGCGATAGCCATAGAGCCGTTCCGCGCCGCGGTTCCAGCTCGTGATCGTGCCGTCCAGCGTGCAACTGAGAATGGCATCCTCGGCCGACTCGACGATGACGGCCAGCCGGGCCCGCGCCTCCTCGGCCCGCACCCGGGCGCTGATATCCAGCAGCACCCCCTGCCAGGCCACGATCTGCCCGTCCGCGTCGTACACCGGCAGGCACTCGTCCAGTACCCAGACGTAACTGCCATCCTTGCGGAGGTAGCGGTACTCCACCCGGAACGGCCCCCCGTTGTCGGCGCAGAGGGCGTTCTCGGCGATGATCCGGTCCCGGTCGTCGGGATGAACAATGTCGATCCAGCTTAGATCATTCGGTTGCGCGAGGACTTCCTCGATGGAATACCCGGTCAGCTCGGTAAAGCGCGAACTGAAAAAGAGCGGGGTTTCGGCTTCGTCGGCAGCCACGAGGTAAACCACCGCGGGGAGGTTATCGATCAGGGCCCGATACTTTTCCTCCGACGCCTGCAGTTCCCGCGCCGCCTGCCTGCTGGCCGTCACATCGCGCAAGAGGACCGACAGGCCCTCGGGCGAGGGGTAGACGCGCGCGTCGAGCCACATGTCCAGTGGCGGATAGTGGAATTCGACGCTTTCCGTGACACCAGTCGTCATGGCGCGTTGCAGGACGGCGGAAAAGGGTGTATCGAGCGTCGCGGGCAAGGCGGCCCAGGCGTTGATCCCCAGCAACTCCGCGCGCAC
>JBBRVX010000170.1:0-11773 GCA_038246475.1 Thermomicrobiales bacterium
CTCGCCACACGGGCAGGGTTTCAGATTCTGGAGGCGGGTGGAACGGCCGCGGATGCGGCGATCGCCGTTGCCGCCACCCTCAGTGTGGTCGAGCCGTACTTCTCCAGTGTGTTGGGCGGAGGAACCTGGGCGCTGTACTTCGATGCAGCGGCCGGAACCATGATGAGCCTCGACGGTGTAGGGCCGGTGGGGAGGAACGCCACCCGGACCGATTATGAAGCGCGGGCGGGGTCGCGGGGCATTCATCAGGCGATCGTGCCAGGAGCCTGGGACGGTTGGATGCTTTGGCTGGAGGCGTATGGACGCCTCGACCTGGGCGATGTGCTTGATCCCGCGATGCGGATAGCCCGCGAGGGGTTTCCGGTGAGCGGCGAAATGGCCACCTGGTTAAACAACCAAGCGGACTTCATTTTCAGCCAGCCAGATACGGCGCGGACATATGCACCGCAAGGCGTTTTACCGGTCCAAGGCGACGTGGTCCGCCAACTGGACATGGCCGAGACATTTACCGCGCTGGTCGAGGCGTATGACAGCGGGGCGGACAACTCGCGAGCCGATGCTGTTCAAGCTGCTCGCGACTATTACTATCGCGGGCCACTTGCCGAGGCAATTGTGGCTTTCTCGGACCAGTATGGCGGATACCTGACCGCGGCGGATTTCGAGGAGTTTTCGGCCGAGATTGTCGACCCGATCTCGATCGATTACGGCGATGGGATCAGCGTTTTCCAAAACCCACCCAGCAGCCAGGGCATCGCCATGCTGTTGGCGCTAAACATGCTCAAGAACTTTGACTTCACGGGCCGCGATGCAAACGACCCTGACGTCATGCACATGCAGGTGGAGGCCGTAAAGCTGGCCTTCGCCGATCGCTATTGGTATATCGGGGACCCGGACAGAATCGATATTCCCGTTGAGGAACTCCTTTCCAACGAATACGCGGTGCGCCAACTGGAACGGATCAATCCGGAACAGGCATTGTCGTGGCCGATCGCGGGTGGCCTCGAGGAGCCAACACCGACACATACCACCACGTTTCATGTCGTGGATCGCTTCGGGAATGCGGCCGCGGTGACAACCAGCCTCGGCGGACAGTTCCTCATCATTGGCAATACCGGGATTCACATCAACGAGCGAATGCGGTTTCTTTCTTTGGAACCTGGGAACGCCAATGAGCTGACACCGGGTTACAAGGTGCGTCACACCTCGAATCCATACATGGCGCTGCGCGAAAATCGGCCCTTTATTCTGGGTGGCAACTCTGGTGTCGACACCCAACCGCAGGGTCAGATGCAGCAGTTCCTGAACGTGGTGGAGTTTGGCATGAGCGCTCAGGAGGCGATCGACGCCCCACGGTTCGTGAGCACGGCCTTTCCCGATACGACCTATTCCTATGAGGTGGGGAACGAACTTCAGCTCGAAGTTGGCTTTCCCGATAGCCTGGTGCAAGCGCTCGCGGCGAGAGGGCATGGCGTGGTGGTTGGCGAGGGCATCTTCGGCGCAGCCAACATGATCGTTGTCGATGCCGATGGGGACGACGCCCAGGTGGGGGCCGAATCGCGCGGCGACACGGCGTACGGAGAGGTCATTCCGGCCGGCGCCTAGGTAGGTGGTCGCTGGATTCTGGACTCGTGGCGCCGTTTCCCGAGCCGCAGGCTGCCAAGGACGCAGGGGTCGCCCCTCCAGCCGCGGTGGGCGCTGCATCAAGTTCCAGTGCCAATCGAACGCTCGCGGCGAGACATGGGACTGCCGAGATGGCGACCGGAGGGATGCTTGGCTGTCCCTTGCGTCGCCGCACCGGCACACGCGTTTCATGTTTGGGATTCGATGATGGTTCGCGCGGCAACGAGGAGATCGGGAGCGATGATTTCCGGACGGACGAAGGGGTTCGGCTCCTGACCGGGACGGGCGACGAACGCGCCATGGAACCCGGAACCCATGGCGCCCGCGATGTCCCAGCCATGCGCGGCAACCATCCAGAGCGAAGAGGGAGTGAGGCGCAATCGATGTGCCGTGTAGTGATAGACATCGGGCGATGGCTTGAGGGCGCCTGCCTCATCAACTGAAATGATTTCATCGAAAAGGTGGAGAATTTCGGCATGGCGAAGTTGTTTGTGCAATGTGATCAGGGAATTGTTCGATAGGGCCACGATCCGCAGCCCAGCGCCGCGAAGCAGAACCAGCGCCGGTACGACATCGGCATGCGGGGGTAGATGACGGAGCGCGGTCTGGAGTTGATTCGCGGCGCCCGCCGGGAGACTCACGTCGTGCCGACGGGCGATGGCTGAAAGTGCGGCCGCGCCGACTTCGCTGAAGGCTCGATAGTCGCGCGTTGCCGCGAGGATCATCGCGAGATGGAGCGTGTGGGCGAACCACGCGCTCCGCGTCGTGTCATCGCCAAACCATGTGGCGAAGAGCGGATCGAGCGCGCTCAGATCGAGCACGGTTTCGTTGATGTCGAGGACGACCGCCGCGTTCACCGACGATTCAGGCGGGGAGATCGCGGCGGATGAAGATGACCATGCCAAGTAATGCGGTGACGACGCCGACAGCGATCAAGAAGATCAGGTTGTTGGGATCGACATGTCCGTCAACGAGCGCACGAGTAGGATCGTAGTAATTGAACAGCGAGAGAAAGGTGATGGATTCCAGGAGTCGCCACACTCCCGCGAAGTAATCGATGAAGTAGGAAAGGATCAGGATGCCCAGAGACCAGCCAACGACCCGGCCCGCGGTGTTCGCGGCGGCGCTGCCACACAACGTGATGCCGCCGAAGGCAAAAAAGAGCGAAAACCCCGCGAGCGCCACCGCGCCGAAGTTCTGGAACTCCAGCGCGCCGTTGGGCCGCGCATAGAGCATGCCGGCGATCATGCCCACCGGCCCGCTGAGGGCCAGCAAGGTGCAGACGATGACGGCGCCCAGCGCCCGCGACAAATAGACGGACTGGCGGGATACGGGCCGGGCCAGGGGAATCTGGATGATGCCGCGGTCCATTTCGCCGGCGAGGGTGCGAGCCGCAAAGCCGACCACCGCCGCCCCGGCCAGCACGATGTACAGGGGGTGCGTAAAGCCGAGCGAGAGATAGCCGGCGAGGCCCGACATGGCCAGAAATTCGGGACGGGCCCGGACAAAGACCTGCAGTGCTGGCGGAATGCGCGACATGATGGCATCCAGCCCGCTCGCGCCGCCAAATGACGCGATGACGAGTGGCTGGACGAACTCGAAAAACGCGATGCCGACGAGCAAGGCGATCAGCCCCGGGAGGCCGCTGCGCAAGACGCGGGCCGTCATCCGCGCGAATGGTTTCACCGCCGCGCGACCCCGGCGGTCGTGTGTGGCCGGGGAGCCGTGGAGTCCGGCGCGATCTCGGTTCGTCCGTTGCGGTTGAGGTTGTAGTAGCCCAGAAAAACATCTTCGAGACTGGGTAGGGTGAGAAGCAAATCCGCGACATCGTCGCGCTGGGCAAGAACGCGCACGAGCGACGCCACTCCGCCTTCCAGCGACAGCACGACCAAATTGCCATCTCGCCGGATGATCTCGGCGCCAATCGCTACTTCGATGCCGGCTGGCGGCGTGCCGGTGAAGGTCACTTCGGCGATGCGCCGGTGTTTCTTGCGGAGCTCATTGATGGTTTCTTCGGCAACGATGCGGCCATCGCGAATAATGGCCACGCGATCGCACGATCTTTCGACTTCGGCAAGATCGTGTGATGACATGAAAATCGTGCTGCCCTGCCGGCGCACCTCTGCCAGCACCTGTTCGAATGAGCGCTGAACCAGCGGATCGAGGCCGTCGGTGGGCTCATCGAGGACGAGCAGAGGGGGGGCGGTTTGCATGGCCGCGGTGAGCGCGAGCTTTTGCTTCATGCCTTTGGAGTAGGTGCTGAGTTGGCGTTTGAGAACGTCCTGCCCTAGCTCCAACGCTTCGAGGAGGGTTTGCCGAAGGCGAGGAGGTCTGGCCGAAAGGGTTGCCATGTATTCAAGGAGCGCATTGCCCGTCATGTTGGGATAGAGGGCGTCGGCCGGGACGAGATATCCGAGGTCGGCTCTGGCGCGAACGCCATCGCGCCAGCAATCGTGGCCATGGATATGCGCGCTCCCCGAAGTGGGCCTGATGAACCCCATCAGGAGCCGGATCGTCGTCGTCTTGCCGGCGCCATTGGGTCCAAGGAATCCGTAGATCAGGCCCTGGGGAACGTTGAGATCGATGCCATCCAGCGCGGTCACGGAGCCGTAGCGCTTGACGAGGTTCGTGGTGGAGATCACGGGCGCGTTCGGCTGCATCACCTTTCGAGGGTAGCATCAGCGAACGGTGAGCACCACCGAATCGTGACGCTCATCGCCAAACTGTTCGTGGCAGACTACGCAGGCGCGAAAGTGGGAACAGGAGGATCAGACATGGCACGTCGCGACGAGACGGCGGCGGTCGCGCCTGAGGATCAGACCTTACCGGTGGTGGCCGTTATTGGAGCGGGGACCATGGGGCGACAGATCTCGGCACTGATCGCGGCCAGCGGCCGCTCGGTGCGTCTCTGGGACGCCAGCGCGGAGATGCTGGCGATGAGCCGGGAAAGGATCCTGGAGGAGACGCAAACCCTGCCCGATCTTCCCCGGTACGCCCATCACCAGGTGCGCATCGTGCCGCCGTCCGATCTCGACGCGCTGCTCGACCGGATCACCATTGCCGAGAGCCTGACGAAGGCGATCGGCGGCGCTGACCTGGTGATCGAGGCGGTGCGGGAAGATCTGGACACGAAGAAGGAGCTTTTAGCTGAGCTTTCCCGGCTGGCGCCAGCGGCCATCCTCGCGACGAACTCGTCCTCGATTCCTTCCAGTCAGATTGCGCCCACGGTCGTCGATCCAGGGCGATTTCTCAATACGCACTTCTTCGCGCCGATCTGGAGCCGGCCGATGGTCGAGCTGATGGGTAGTGGCGAGACGCGCCCGGAGGTCATGGAAGCGGTCGAGCGGTTTGGCAAGTCCCTGGGACTGGTGACGGCGGTCGTGCGAGGGGACAGCAAGGGATTCATCATCAATCGGGTCTGGCGCGCGGTCAAGCGGGAATCGCTCCGCGTCGTGGACGAAGGTCATGCCGACCCGGACGATGTCGACCGGCTCTGGATGCTCTTCTTCGGCACGCCGTTTGGGCCATTCGGCGTGATGGACATGGTAGGGCTGGATGTGGTTTCGGACATCGAAACGTCATATCAGAAGGTTGCCACGGATCCTGAAGACAAGCCATCGGAGATTTTGCGGAACAAGCTCACGGCCGCAACGCTGGGCGAGAAGTCGGGGCAGGGGTTTTACCGACATCCCAACCCGGAGTACTTACGGCCAGATTGGATAAAAGGCGGCGGAAGCGACCCGGATCAGGGCGAATAGCTGGCGTGGCGCGGCGTTGGATCGCGCGGTCGCCATCATGGCCCGGTCGCGGGAGGGCAGGGATTCCGGAGGCTATTGACTCTCTTGCTCCGTGGCTTCCGCGGCTGGGTCGCCTGTCCACTGGCTCCAGAGACCTGAGCCGCGAACCTTTCCTGCCCCTCTCTTCCCCTTGCGGCTCGCCGCTCTATCACCATCGGCCCGGACTCTGGGGAGGCAGAGATAAAAGGTGTAGTCACGGCGATGGGGCGGCCGCGTTTGCATGACCGAGGCGTAGCCCGCGTCGCGCACCAGCCGCACCAACGACTCTTCCGTATGCCGGAACGACTCCGCATTGCCCCATGCCGCAGTGGGGATGAGGTCGCGCTCTTCGCGGTCCTCGCCATGTTCGCGAATGACCAATCCCTCGTAGTTGCCAACGCGATCAATGTTCGAGGGCGCAATGCGGGTGTCGATCAACAGGAGCGACCCGGCGCAGCGGCGGAGGAGGCTGAGCTGATCAGGCACTTCGAGGTGATGGAGCAGGCCGAGAATGCAAATCAGGTCGTATTCGCCACGCTGAATGGGGAACTCGCGAATGTCAGACTGCACCCAGGTGATCGAACGAATCTGCTCGGCGACTCCGGCGTCCGTTTCGGTTTCCGGGTCGGGCCAGCGCGTGGTGCGTGCGTCAACCGCGGTGACCTGCCACCCCATCTGCGCCGCTGAGAGTGAAAAGTTTCCTTTGCCAGCGCCGAGATCGAGCATTTTGCCAGGCGTGAGGGGACCAACGATCGAACGAAACACGGCTCCCTTATGCATCGTACCGTCCGGCTCGGGAAGGCCGTGCGTCTTCACCATCTCGGTTTGATGCGCGCCCTTTCTCCGGCGGACGGTTGCAGGTGAGGGATCGGCCTTCCCCGCGATGGCGAAGCGGGATTTGAGATCCTCCAGGCTGAGCTGAGGGTATCGGGAGAGAAGGCTGGGAATGTCAGGTTGCTCGGCCAGAAAGCCAAGGATGGTCTGCAATGAAACCCCGGCTTCGTCCGCCGGGACGCCATCGGCAGTGGCGTCAGCGCCCTCGACATCCGTAGCGCCAGATTGTGGCGTGCTCTCTGAACCTGTCATCTCTTCGTCTCCATGTTCACGCCCGTGGGCGGCCTGCCGATGCGCCGAGGCACTTTGCGCCGAGACGACGACGCGCTCCGCACGAGGTCCAGTCACGAGTGCGCCATGAGACTATCACACCACTGCATGGCGATCACTGATGCAACCGGCAGGGGAGACCTGTTCGAGGCAGGGCACGGTGCCGGGAAGTGCGTCTTTTTGCATGTGTCGATCGAGATACGCTGATTCTATGAACCCGATAACCCTCGATTGCAGCGATCAATCGGCGGCAAGTACGCTGGCCCTCTTGTCATTTTCCGCCGGATCCGGCTCCGACCCGGAGCGTTCGATTCGGTTTGAGCGCCGAGGCTCTTCGTCAGGGAAGCCCCGGACGAAGGAAGATTTTATGGCCTCTCGTTCCACACTAGATCAAGAATCGTTCCAGCATCCCGAGCAGATGCGAGACGTGTTTCAGCAATTTCTCGTGCCGATAGACGGCTCCCGAATCGACGTTCAGACGTGCAGGATCGATTACGCCCGCCAGTCGGCAACGCGAAGCGTATATCAATACACCCTGGGCATTCTTCATGCCGCCACGGGAGTTATAACCGAGCAGATCGTTACGGGAATGGCCTACACGGGAGGAAAAACCCGTGCGCACTGGCGCCGTGTTTCGTTAGAAGACGAGAACGCTCTCCGTCCCGTGGGGCCACTGCTCCTCCCTGCCGCGACGTATGTGCCCGCACTTGATCTGCTCGTGCAGACATTCCCCTACGATTACCGATTGCCGGGCCTCATTGAGCTGGTGAATGGATCGCCCGCATTTGTCAATGTCCTTCTCGGAGAAAACGGCCCTGGGGACTGGCAGGTCGAGAAGTGGGAGGCGGAGGTCGTTCGCTACCGCCCAGATATGCGGGCGATGGTGCGAGTTGGAGCGCTTGCACGAGCGAAGGCTTCTGAAGAAATCGTGGCCCGAAACGCATTTGCGAAGGTCTATCGCGAAGAAGAGGAGGGACGCCGGGTATTCGGACTGCTGGCAGCGCTTTGGGAAAAGACCGCTGGCGCCGATTTGGGGTTTGCGGTTCCTCGCCCCATCGCGTATGTGGATGCGCAGCAGACACTCCTCATGGGCGAAGCGCGCGGAGTGCGTTTGCTGCAGCGTGTGCGAAAGGACGAGCCGGCCAAGGTCATACCCGCCATTCGCCTTGCGGCTCGGGCGGTCGCGGGCTTGCATCAACTCTCCTTGCCAGAAGGCATGTTGCCATTTGCCCGCATGGAGAAAGCGAAGCAGCTTTCCACGGTTGCGAACACCTTGGCTGAATATAGCCCCGCCCATGAGGCAGCGATCGACGAGTTGGTCCTGGAGATCGGACGGGTATTCGGAGAGGGGGAGCTCGCGCCCACGCATTTCGATCTCAAGCAAGGGCATATTCTCCTGGATGACGCTCGAGTGACCATTCTGGATTTCGACAAAATGGCCTTGGGCGATCCGCTCGTGGACGTGGCCAATATTGCGGCGACCCTGGGAGCCGAACGGGAACGGAGCCACGCTCGCCTGGAGCGAAGGGCCGGGCTGGCAGGGGCGTTCATCGACGAGTATTTCACCCACGTCCCTGACTCATGGCGAGAACGCTTTCCGGCGCGGTACGCTCTGGCGACGCTGGTCGAAGCGGGAACAACGGGTCGTGGTCAACGAGGCCGGCCGGAAATCGTCAACCATGCCGACCGGGTCGCGAGTGCGATCGTTCACGCCCAGCAGGTCATGGCGGGAGGCATCGATTAGGCGAGTGCGGCGTCTCGATCTGAACAAAGGCGCGGGCGATGCCTGCATCGCCCCGACCGCCGCTGCGGCTCCGAAACGTCCTTCGAAATGCTCTGGCCACCCCCTTAGAGCGCGTTCGCCACCTGGATGCTCACGGCACGAAGGGCGTCAAAGACTCCCTCGCCATGGAGGGCCGAGGTGGGAATCGCCACTGACCGTGAAAGCGCAAGAGACGATGCGAGTTGGCTGCTCGAAGTCGCGCCGGGCAAGTCGGACTTGTTGCACTCCAGGACGAAAGGGAGCGTGGCGATTTCCTTCGCTTGCAAGGTCAACAGGGAGCTGAGCTCAGCGAGCGAGGCCATGTTTTCGGCCATCCGCAAGGGAGCCGCATCCGCCACAAACACGATGCCATCGACGCCTTGCAGGACCGCCGCGCGGGGGCCGCTCGACCGGGGCTGGCCTGGTACGGAATAGAGATGCCAATGCAAGCGGAAGCCGAGCCGCAGGCCAAGATCGATGGGCAGGGAATCGGAGAAGATGGTGCGTGCGGACTCCGAGGCGATGGAGCGGAAGTTGCCGCGGGCCTCACGGGGCACACCTTCGGCAACCGCGCGCAGCGTCGTTGTCTTGCCGCTCAACTCGGGACCGAAGTAGACAATCTTGGCGTGGATTTCCCTCGCGTCCAGATCGATGAGCGCCATGGCCTGAGGGCAACCTCCTACGGCTGGAGCGATCGAGATGCCGACATGGCGCCCTCGTCGCCCGCGACGGAGACGCTCGCGACACCATCAGTGCCATTGCGGGACGCGATGTGCGGCGCAAAACGGCCAACCTCGCCGGCGGGAAGGTAGCCCTGGACAGTGGTGCCGGATTCATCGAATGTCGTTTCCTCGACGCGCCCCAGGCGGTGGAAGCGGTCGACCAGATCGGTCCGTGCGAAGGGCGCGGTGAGCGTGACCGGTATGAAGCCGGCATCTGTTTCCAGTGCGGACTCGACTTCGGCCAGCAGGGAGTCAAAGCCAGTGCCACGCCGCGCCGAGATTGCCACCGGGTTGATCGCGAGGGCCGCGGCCGGACCGAGAAGGGCCAGCAATTCGTTAAGCGCGGGCGCTTCCCCGCCGTTTGTGGTGAGCGCATCGATCTTGTTCAGCGCGGTCACCACCGGTTTGTCGTCGGCGCCGAGCTCTTCGAGCACGTCGGCCACGGTCTGCATTTGTTCCGGCGCATTGGGGTGCGTCACGTCGACGACGTGGAGCAGCACGGTTGCCTCATTGATCTCTTCGAGCGTGGCCCGGAACGCGGCAATGAGGAGCGTGGGGAGATTGTTGATAAACCCGACCGTGTCCGTGAAGAGGACGGCTCGGCCGCTGGGCAGGGCGCGACGACGGGTGGTGGGATCGAGGGTGGCGAAGAGCTTGTCCTCGGCCATCACGTGCGACCCGGTCAGCGCATTGAGCAGCGTGCTTTTGCCCGCGTTGGTATACCCGACCAGCGCGACAACGGGAATCGGCGTGTCGCGTCGCCGGTCGCGATACAACTGACGATGGGTGTGAACTTCGCTCAGTTCGCGCTTGATCTGCACGATGCGCTTGCCCAACTCGCGGCGGTCGCTTTCAAGCTGCGTCTCGCCAGGGCCGCGCAAGCCGACGCCGCCGACGCCTTGCCGGGAAAGGTGGGTCCAGAGGCCGGTGAGGCGCGGAAGGCGGTACTCCAACTGCGCGAGCTCCACCTGCAACCGGCCTTCGTGGGTTGCCGCGCGACGGGCAAACACATCGAGGATGAGGGCCGTGCGGTCGATGATCTTAACATCGAGCGACCGCTCCAGATTGCGCTGTTGCGCGGGGGAGAGGTCGTCATCGACCATGACGACGTCGTAGTCAACATCCTCACGCCGCTCCTTGATCTCCTCCAGCTTGCCTTTGCCCACGTAGGTGCCAGCAAGCGGGTGCGCGAGTTTCTGCGTCACCGAGCCAACGACTTCGACGTCGACGGTTTCGGCCAGACGCGCCAGCTCCTCCAGCGAATCGGTGGCAGCCCAGGCCTGCCCCGGCCGTTCGACGGAGATCAGCAGGGCGTGTTCGGTGGGGCGGTTGGTAGAAAATGGGATGCGAGGAATGAGAGCCTCCTTTGGGTGGCAGCAAGCAGGGTTGCCAAGTGTACTCTCCCCGCCCCAGCAAAGGTCATGCCTGAACGGGATACGTGCGCGTGTGCCATGTCAAGGCCGTCGCTACCCCGCTTCCTGGTACAGCGTCCAGGCAATCCTGTCATTCTGAGCGCCGCGACACACTGAACGTGTCATTCTGAACGGAGTGAAGAATCCCGTTCCCAGCCGCGAACGTTCGCGCGGGAAACCACGAGATTCCTCGCAAACTGCTATGAAAACCTTGCCGAGTGCCGCGTACGTACGCGAAACAGGATTTTCATGCCGTGGTGGCGCCGCATCGCGGCATGACTAAGAGCGTGTTGCAAAACCGTGGTGACGGTTCGTGGCAGCGGTGGGCTGGCCGCCTCCAGGCAGGACCAACTGGGCCTCACCCTGCCGCGCCGTCGACCCCCGACCGCCCCGGCAACCCCCGCTCCCGGAGGTAGGCCTCGAACTGCTCGGGCGTGCGCACGCCCTCGCGGAGCACCGCCTCGTACACGTCGAAGGCGCCCCCCTCGTCCGGGTAGGTCGGCAGCCGGTGCCAGACGTCCTTGATCCAGAGGATCGCCAGCCTCGTGTCGTCGGTGAGCTGCCGCTTGAGGCGCTCGGCGTAGGGGAGGTAGTCGCGCGGGGTGTCGGAGAGCCAGAACGAGACGTCGATCTTCCACTCCTCGCCGGCCGCCGTCTCGCAGTGGGTGGAGAAGTAGTACCGCTCGTCGCCCCGGATCACGGGCGGGGCGCGGTGCCCCGTCTGGTTGCGGTAGTCGAACTGGGTGACGCGCGGGTGCGTGAGCAGCGGGCGGATGGCCTCGAACGCCCGCTCCGCGGTGAGGTCCCGGCACAGGACGCTGAAGTCGAGATCGCGCCAGACCATCAGGCCGGAGACCGAGCTGCCCACCTGCTCGACCCGCCCGGCTCGGGAGATGAGCGGCACGAGGTCGAGGTCGGCGACGACCCGACGGGCCTCGGCCTGGAGGGCATCCTGACGGCGCAGCAGCTCGAGGGCGTAGGCGTCATCCAGGCCGGCGGGGACAAGCGGGTCTCCCATAACGGGGAGGCTATACCACCCCAACCGGCTTTGCAACACGCTCTAACTCGGAATGACACCATCACCGTGTTGCAGCACTGAGCGCCGCGACACCGCCACGTTGTCATTCCGACGGAGGAGGAATCTTGTCGGATTCCTTGTTCGTACGCGCATGAAACCGAAATCCCTTGTATGTTGCAGAAACGTCGTCCGGAGCGTTCTTGAGCACGAGATCTGCTGCGGCGGATCAGTTGGCGCCTGCCGGGCCAGCCCGCGGATTCCCGGATCGCGTGCGGTCGAGGAGGAGCAGGGGCGGTCCGGCGGATGCCCCACGCCGAGCCCGAACGGTTGCCGGGGCGTGAGAGCCCGCATGAGGCAAG
>JBBRVX010000171.1:0-11644 GCA_038246475.1 Thermomicrobiales bacterium
TCGTTCGTGTTCGTGATCCCGGTGACCCCCTCCGCATCCGCGGAGATCAATACGCGCATTCCCAACTCCCTGATACCGATGCGAGACCCGCTCGTGCTCCGGGCATCTTATCCCGTCCTCGAACGCCAAGTCGTGAAATGTCGCTTCGGGTAAAAGGCGAGTAGGCGTTATGGTTTGCCCTCCACACCCTTGCGCGAGCGCAGGCCGCTCCGCCGCCAGGAATAGGTTGACGACGCGGCTGGGCCAGCCTGGGTATGTATCATTTGGTTTCCCACCTGCTTCATCTAAACGCGAGCGAAGTCGAACCCAGTGATCATTTCAATGCGTCGGCTTCAGAGCGTTAGCCCTTGAGCGCAATCAGGCGGCAATCTCTCGACCTATTCGCGTTATTTCTGTCTGCTGCGCCCAAAGAACTGTTCCCAATCCGAACGGAAAAGACTCTTGCGTTCGCAATGGGAACATGATACGGTCAGAACGTCGTTGGGTCATACACCGTTGCGCCGTGCAATCGGTCAGTCGGATGGGGTCGTTGCTTCCTCGCGAAGGCGTGGGCCGCGTTCCTGTACCCGCGACAGGCAGATCGCGTCCGGCCGCTCAGGCTTCGGGGTGTCCGGGTTCGATCTCGGCATGGAATCGCGTGAGGAGGCGGATATGCACCGGAATCGGGTCGATCTTCTCCAACAACGGCAGAAGCTGGTGGGCGACGCCCTCGCGGGGCGGCTAAACCGGCGCCAGATCTTGCAGCGCGGCGCCGCGCTGGGGGTGAGCGCCGCGGGGTTGTCCTCGCTGTTGGGCGATGCCCGCCGGGCATCCGCGCAGACGCCCACGGCCTCCGGCAACGTCGTCTCCTGGACGCCCTCCGGGCAGCGCTGGGAGCTGCCGCAGCGTGCGGTCTATCCCCTCTTTCAGGAGAAGTTCCCGGACATCTCGGTCGAGTGGGTGGCCGAGCCGATCGCCGACTTCATCCCCCGCACCGTCATCGAGATGTCGGCAAAATCGTCCCAGTACGACATCATCCACAACGATTACAACGTCGTGCCGCAGCTCATCGCGCTCGGCTCGCTGGAGCCGCTCGATCCGTATCTCGACGCCGATCCGGCCTACAAGGAAGACATCCTGGCCGACATCCCCGAAAACGTGATGGACCTCTACCGGGACAAGCCGGCCGCGGAGGGGGGCGCCCTTTACGGCCTGCCGCCCGACAGCAATTGTCAGCTGCAGTACTACCGGGTCGACATCCTGGAGCAGGCCGGCATCGACGGACCGGCGGAGACGTGGGACGACGCCATCGAGATCGCCAAGACGCTCTCCGAGAGCGGCGTCAAGCAGACCGGGACGACGCTGCGGCGGGGCCTCTTCGCGGGCGGCGTCTTCATTACGATCCTGCGCTCGTACGGCGGCGACTGGTTCGGCACGACGGACCCCAGCGCCTTCGAGCCAGGACTGGCCACGGAAGCCGGAAACTGTGCCATGCAGGTTCTGCTGGCGTTGCAGCCGTACCTGGAGGAGAGCGCGCTCAACGCCTCCGACGACGAGTCGAACCCGGCCATGGCCAACGGCACCTGGAACTACGCCCCGGTGCAATGGGGCGGCACGACCATGAACGATCCGGAGTTCACCGAGTTCTACGAGGTGTGGCTCACCACCCGCGTGCCGAAGGGGAACGTCGAAGGCGGCGACCACCGGCCGCATATGGGCGGCCTGGGGATGTTGATCCCAGCCTTCTCGAACAACAAGGATGCCGCCTGGGAGTTCGTGAAATTCTGCAACTCCGGCAACGCGCAGGATCCGGCCATCGGCAAGGCGTGGGTGGAGGGGACCGGGCAGCCGGCTCGAGCTTCGCTGCTCAAGGAGTATGCCCCGCTGCGCGCACACTTCCCTGCCATCCAGGAATCGCTGCCGACGGCGGTGCGCTACCCGGCGATCCCGGAGTCGAACGCGCTCTATGAGGCGGTCGGCAACGAGGTGGCGGCCGTCATGACCGGCGAGAAGGACGCCGAAGCGGCCCTCACCGACATGGACGCCGCGGTGCGCCAGATCATGCAGGATGCCGGCTACTACGCGTAGCCGTTAGGGAAGGGACTCACCGAAGCTCCTCGCGGCCCCGCAACGGCTGGCGGCGGGTGACGACCGGCGTCGTATTGGCGCTGCATCGTCGCCCGTGGCCACCGGGGTTGCTGGAGGTGCGGAGCAACGATGGCGATAACCGCGGAAACCGTACGACTCGACAGGGCCGGGCCAACGCTGGCGCCGGGCGCTCGCCAGGCGCGCTCCGAGCGCCGCATGGCGACGATGCTCTTGCTGCCCGCCTTCGCGTTTCTGCTGCTGATGACGATCTTCCCGACGATCTACTCGCTCTGGATGTCGATGCAGCAGTACAACCTCTCGCGGCCCGACCTGGCGACCTTCGTCGGGTCGCGAAACTACTGGCAGTTGCTGCAGGACGACATCTTCTGGAAATCGGTCCGCGTGACGCTGATCTTCTCCCTGGCGGCGCTGGCGATCCAGTTTGCGATCGGGTTCCTGGTCGCCAACATGTTCGATCGCGACCGCCGCGGCATGAACGTCCTGCGCACCCTCTTCATCATCCCGGTCTTCACGTCGCCGGTGGCGCTCGGCCTCACCTGGCGCTACATGTACCAGCCCAACTACGGCCTAATCAATCACTTTCTGGAAGGCCTGGGCCTGCCTCGCATCAATTGGCTGGCCAGCACCGACTGGGCGCTGCCGGCCGTAATCGCCGTCGACGTCTGGCAATGGACGCCGTTCGTGGCCCTCATTTTGCTGGCCGGGATGCAGTCGATTTCCCCGGAGATCACCGAGGCCGCCGAGCTCGACGGCTTGAGCCGCTTCCAGTACCTGTGGCGGATCGTGCTGCCGTTGCTGCTGCCGGTGATCATGGTCGTCGGGCTGATCCGCCTCATCGACGCGTTGAAGACGTTTGACCTGATCTACATCATCACCCGCGGCGGGCCGGGCACGGCCACCTACACCCTGCCGCTGCACGCCTATTCGACCGGGTTCGCCTCGTTCCTGATGGGGCAGAGCGCGGCGATCTCCTGGGTGCTGGTGATCATCGTCAACATTTTCGCTACCCTCTTCATCTGGCTCCTCTCCCGGAGGGAGGCATGAGTGCGGCAGCACGTCCTGGGGAGAATCAGGGATTTCGCGGCGGTATCGCCGGCGCTCTGATCGCCGGCTTCGTCCTCTTCTGGCTCTTTCCCATCTACTGGATCGTGCTCACGTCGTTCAAAACGCCGCTGATCATCAACGAAAAGGTGCCGGTCTTCTGGTTCACCCCCACGCTGGAGAACTACCGTCACCTGTTCGACGAGTTCGCGTTCGCCAAGCCTCTCGTGAACAGCCTCATCGTCACCACCTCGACGACGGTGATCGTCATCGTCCTGGGGCTGCTGGCCAGCTACGCCCTGGCGCGCATGAACGTGCCCGGCGGCAAGCACATCGCCCTCTGGATGCTGTCGCTGCGCTTCATGCCGCCCATCGCCATCGTGCTTCCGTTCTTCATCGCCTGGCAGCGGATCGGGATCATCGACACCCACATCGGACTGATCGTGGTGTATGTCGCCTTCAACCTCCCCTTCGCCATCTGGATGCTGCGGGGATTTCTGGTCGAGGTGCCGCGCGACCTGGACGAAGCGGCCATGCTTGACGGGCTCGGCCACCTGGCGATCCTGCGCCGCATCATCCTGCCGGTGATCGCTCCGGGCGTGGCGGTGACCGCGATCTTCACCTTCGTCTTCGCCTTCAACGAGTACCTGATGGCCCTCGTGCTGACCAGCCGCAACGCCTCCACGGTGCCGGTCACCGTCTCGAAATTCATCCAGCCCTATTCGATCCTGTGGGGAGACGTCGGCGCCTCGGCCACGATCCAGCTTCTGCCGATCCTGGTGGTGGTCTTCCTGCTACAGCGCCATATCATGCGCGGCATTACGCTCGGCGCGGTGAAATAGGGAGCAGGTGCACGGAGCGGCATGACGATTGTTCTAACCGGGGTCACCAAGACGTACGGCGCGCAGGCTCCCGCGGTGCGCGGCGTCGATCTGGAGATTCAGGAAGGGGAGTTCTTCACGCTGCTCGGTCCGTCCGGCTGCGGCAAGACGACCACGCTGCGCATGATCGCCGGCCTGGAAGCGGTCACCTCGGGCACGATCGCGCTGCGCGGCCGGGACGTCACCGATGTCCCGGCGCGCGACCGGGACGTGGCGATGGTCTTTCAGAGCTACGCGCTCTACCCGCACATGAGCGTGCGCGAGAACCTCGGCCTGAACTTGCAGGTGCGCAAGATTCCCAGAAAGGAAATCCGGGAGCGCGTCGACGAGATCGCGCGCATGTTGCAGCTGGAGGGGCTGCTCGACCGCAAGCCGGGCCAGCTCTCCGGGGGTCAGCGACAACGGGTGGCGCTCGGTCGCGCGGTCATTCGCCGGCCGACGGTCTTCCTGATGGACGAGCCGCTCTCCAACCTCGATCTCAAGCTGCGCGAGGAGACCCGCACCGAGCTCAAGAAGCTGCACGAGTCGCTGCGCATCACCACGGTCTACGTCACCCACGATCAGTCGGAGGCGCTGGTCCTCTCCGACCGCATCGCGGTCATGCACGACGGCGCGTTGCTGCAAGTTGGCAATCCGCACGAGGTCTACGCGCGGCCGGCGGATACGTTCGTGGCACGCTTCATCGGCAGCCCCTCGATCAACATCCTGGCGGGGCGACTCCGGCACGATGGCGCCCAACTGATGGTAGAGGTGCCTGGTCCCGGCGACGGCACCGGCGCGCTGCGGCGCACTTTGCCGAGCGCGCCGCTGGTGATGCCTCCGAGTGGAACGGTGCTCGTCGGCGTGCGCCCGGAGGATCTTGTCATTCATCCGCATGCGGCTCCCGGGCGATTGCGCGCCGTGGTCGAGTTCGTGCAGCCGATGGGCGCGACGTCGTTCGCCGTGCTGCGCATACCCGACGCCGAGGGGCTGATCCGCGATCGGGACGATCTGATCGCCACGATCGGCCCGGAAGAGACGTTCGAGCGCGACACCGTCGTATGGCTCGACGTCCGGGGCGACCGCTACTGCCTGTTCGATCCGGAGTCGGGGAAGGCGATGCCCCCCGGGTAACGACCGGCCCCGCGGAGATGCGCGAGGCGACGGGGACGCGCTAGGGGAGTTGACCGGGTTCCGGGAGTCATCTATGATGCGGCTTACCGCTCCTGGTCGACCGTCGACCGTCGACAATCCACGTTTCCGCTGGATGGTAACGATGCCGGGCTTCAAGGTTCTCGCCCCCCCTTCCCTCGCCGAGAGCGTGGTAGGCGAGTTGCGCGACGGCATTTCCGCCGGCCGACTCAAGCCGGGAGACCGCCTCATCGAAGCCGATCTCGCCTCGAGCATGGGGATCAGCCGGGCGCCGGTGCGCGAGGCGCTGCGCCGGCTGGAGTTCGAAGGTCTGGTCGAAGGACGCGCGCGTCGCGGCTTCGTCGTGCGCCGGCTTTCAACGCCCGAGTTGATCGAGCTCTACGACCTGCGGGTCTTGCTCGAACCGGTCCTCGCCAGGTGCGCGGCCGCGTGCATCGACGCGGAGGGTTCGGCGAGCCTGCGGGCCATCGTCGAGCGCATGCGGCAGGCGGCGCGGCGCGGCGAATGGATGGATGTGGTCAACTGCGACCGGGAGTTCCACGCGCGAGTTGGGCAGCTCGCGAATCGACCGATGACGGCGCAGATTTTCGACCATCTGAACGAGCAGGTACGCCGCTTCACCGCGCTCATGGTTTCCAGCTACACCGATATCGAGCTGATGGTCGACGAACACGACGTTCTCCTCGCGGCGCTGGCCTCCGGTGATCCGGACCGGGCGGCGGACGAGATGCGGTTGCACTTGGGGGACGCGCGGCGCCGTTTGGCGGCGATTGTTGGCGAGGACGGATTCGATTCGGCCGGCCCGCGTCACGATGGGGGTTCTTAGCGTTAGTAAACCGCGTCCGGACAGTACCGCGGCGCGAGAAAGCGACGGAGCGAGCGAAGCAGGAGGTGGGCCATGTCGGAATCCCGGCAGATCGAGGTCAACCCGGGTGGCGGCGCCGCCGTTCACCCGGCTGAGCTGAGATCACGCGGAGACGAGCTCCGCGGGCGACTCGGCCAGATACTCGGCTTCCTCGGCCCAAACGTCGGCGCCGTGGTCGGGTTCATCCTGATCGTGGTGGCGGGGACAATCGCCTCGGACGTGTTCCTGAGCTGGCCGAACATCCGCAACGTCTTTCTGCAGTCGGCCATGCTCGGCGTGGTCGCGCTCGGTTTGACGTTCGTGATCCTTACCGGGGGCATCGATCTTTCGGTTGGCAGCGTCCTCAGCTTCTGCAGCGTCGTCGCGGCGATGCTGTTTGCCAATGGTAATGGCTTGCCGCTCCCCATCGTGCTGATCGTGACCCTCGCCATAGGGGCGGCCATCGGGGCCATCAACGGGGCGTTGATCGTCTGGCGGCAGGTGGCGCCATTCATCGTCACGCTCGCCATGATGGGCATCGCGCTCGGGGCCGCGCTCACAATCGCCGACGGCAAGCCGATCGGGGGCATCCAGGGCGCCTACGCCTGGCTCGGCGCCGGTCGCATCGGGGACCAAATCCCGGTGCCGGTCGTCATCATGGTGGTCAGCTTCATCATCGGGTCGATCGTGCTGCGCTACACGCCATACGGGCGCGCCGTCTACGCGGTCGGGGGCAACGAGCAAGCCTCGCGCTTGTCCGGCATCCCGGTCAACCGCGTCAAGCTGGTGACCTACACCTTCAGCGGGTTCTGCGCCGCGCTAGGGGCCATCATCTTCAGCGCGCGGGTCACGGTTGGCGATCCGTGGGCCGGCCGTGGCCTGGAACTGGATGCCATCGCCGCGGTGGTTATCGGTGGCACCAGCCTCTTCGGTGGGGTTGGCAGCGTTTGGGGCACGTTCCTCGGCGCCCTGATCATCATCATCGTCAACAACCTGCTCAACTTGATGAACGTTTCGCCCTACAGCCAGGGCATCGCCAAGGGGCTCATCATCCTGATCGCGATTGCCCTTTACAAGCGGCGAGCGGAGTGAGCGCAGCGCGGCCAGGTCGGGAAAGGAGCGCCATGACCGAACGCGAGGGTGCAGTCTGGAAGATCCCCGGGAGGAACCTCAGCAACGGGTAGAGCAATTGCTTCGTCGAGGGCGTTACACGGAAAGGGAGAGCATCATGGAACGGCACTACCAACGTCTCCTCGGCCGCCGGTTCGAGCGTCGTGACATTCTGCGTCTGGCGGGAGGCACGAGCGCTCTGGCGCTCGCGGCCGGGAACGCGGGAGGATGGGCGCTGACGGCAGCCGCCCAGGAGGCAACGCCGGAAGGGGTTGCCATCGACCTGACCACGCTCAGCGCCGAGACGTTCCACGTCGAGCCGAGCGCGGAGTTCGCGGACCGGCAGTGGATCTTCGGCTTCAGCAACGCGTCCGAAACGAACACGTTCCGCACCGCCATGCGAGAAGCGATCGAGGAGGGCGCCGCCGGATATCCGAACGTCGAGTTGCGGATCACGGATGCCAACGATTCTCCCGCGAAACAGGTCTCCGACATCGAGGATCTGCTTGCCAACGGCGCGACCGGCCTGATCATCAGCGCGGCGACGACCGATGTCGCCAACTCCATCCTCGAACGAACCCAGCAAGAGGGGATTCCGGTCATCATCGTCGACCGGCTCGTCAACAGCGACAAGTACACGACCTTCGTGACCAGCGACAACCGCGTGATGGCGACGACGACGCTCTCCTATCTATGCGATCTGATCGGGGGGCAGGGCAAGATCGCCATCGTCGAAGGCATTCCCGGCGCCGGTCCCGCCGTGGAGCGGAACGCGGCGTACGACGAGGTGCTGGCGACCTACCCGGACATTCAGGTCGTGCGGCAAGCCGGGGACTGGAGCCGGGCGAGTGGGCAGCGGGTGATCGAGAACGTGATTACCGCCAACCGGGATCTCACGGGGATCCACTTTGATGGCGGCGAGATGGCGCTGGGCGGGATCCAGGCGCTCCGCGCCGCCGGAATCACCGACGACGACATGCGGGCGGGCAAGCCTTACCTCACCGGGATGGACGGCTACAACGGCTGGCTGGGGGCGATTGCCCAGGGAGTTGGTCAGATCACGATGCTGCACCCACCGCGGGTCCATGGTTGGGTGTCGGTGCAGACGCTGGTGCAGTCGCTGATGGGCCAGGAGCTGCCGAAGCTGACCTCGCTGGCGCCCTATCAGGCGGAAGTGACGCCGGAAAACGCGGCCTCCTTCTACGCGGCCGATCAACCGGACGACTACTGGGCACTGTAACGGAGGGCCAGCCGCCCGCTCCTCGTCGCGGCGCGCGACGAGGAGCGGGCGGCGGTGCGGACGCACTGATGGCAGAGAATCTTCTCGAGCTGCGGGACATCGCCAAGACGTTCGGTGGCACCCGCGCCTTGCGCGGTGTGACCGTCACCGTCCGTCCTGGCGAGGTACACGCCATCGTCGGCGAAAACGGAGCCGGCAAATCGACCCTGATCAAGATCCTTTGCGGGTTCTACCGCGCCGACGAGGGGAGCGTCATTCTCGACGGGCACCCGGTCCAAATCCACAATCCGCAGGGAGCGATGCAGATGGGCATCGCCACGGTCCACCAGCAGTTCGCCCTTGTCCCTGGGCTGACCGTCGCCGAGAACATCTACCTGGGACGCCTACCCCGCGGCGCTAACGGCCTCATCGACTGGAACCGGCTCTTCCGGGACGCGGAGGCGGTGCTGCGGCGGATCGACTTCGACCTCGACGTGCGGCGCCCGGTCAGCGTCTACGGCGCCGCGGGGCGGCAGGTCACGGAGATCGCCCGCGCCCTCTCTCTCGATGCGAAGATCTTGATCCTCGACGAGCCAACCGCGGTCCTCGGCCCAAGCGAAGTCGAAAAGCTCTTCACCATCATCCGCGGGTTGCAGGCCCAGGGGGTCACGGTGCTGTATGTGTCCCACCGCCTGGCCGAGATCTTCGCCATCGCCGACCGGGTCACGGTCCTGAAGGATGGCCAGCTCGTCGGCACGTTCGCCGTCGACGACCAGATCGACCGCGATTTCCTGGTCGGCAAGATGGTCGGACGCGAATGGAGCGACCACTTCCCGGAGCCGGTACGCGCCGGGGAAACAGAGGTGTTGCGCGTCGAGGGGTTGAGCCGCGAGCACGTCTTCGCAGATGTCAGTTTCACACTTTACGAGGGCGAGATTCTCGGCTTGGCCGGCCTGGTCGGCTCCGGACGGACCAAGCTCTGCAAGGCGCTCTTTGGGGCCGCCCCGTACGGCCGCGGCACGATCTTCGTCCACGGGCAGCCGGTCCGCATCCGCTCCCCGCGCGATGCCCTGGCCCACGGCATCGCCTACCTTTCCGAGGACCGGCACAACGAGGGGGTGATCATGCCCCTGCCGATCGGCAAGAACGTGACCCTTCCCATCCTCGACCGCTTCTTGCCGAAATGGGCGCCCGGTGGAATGCTGGATCTCCGGCGCGAAGGGCGCTTCGTCGACGAGATGATCGCGCGCGTCGACGTGCGGACGTGGGGCCGTGGGCAAGTGGTCGCCACGCTCAGCGGGGGCAATCAGCAGAAGGTGGCCTTGGCCAAGTGGCTGAGCACCCAGGCCCGGGTCTTTCTGCTCGACGAGCCGACTGTGGGAATCGATGTCGGGGCCAAAGCCGAGATCTACCAACTGGTGGCGGCGCTGGCGCGGGAGGGCGTCGCCTGCCTGCTGGTCTCTTCGGATATCCCCGAGATTCTTTCCTTGAGCAGCCGCGTTATCGTGATGCGCAAGGGGCGGATCAGCGGCGAGCTCGACCCGCGGACGGCAACCGAGGAGGATGTGATGCGCCTCGCGGTGTAATGCCGCACCATCCTGTCGTGCCATACGCGTGTGCACGTGAGCCCGCGTGCGGAACAGATACGGCCGCGAACGAAGGGACCCCAACGAGGCCATGCGCGGTGCGCCATGAACCGCGCCGTTGAGCGAGAAAGCGAGAACGCGATGTCCACCGGAATGACTTACATGAATGGCTCCTTTGTCCCGGCCGACCAGGCCTGCCTGCCGCTCATGGATGGTGGGTTCTGGCTCGGCATCAACGTCTTCGATGTCCTTTCCGCGCGTCGTGGCTACATCTTCAAGCTCGACGCGCACGTTGACCGCTTCTACCGCTCGTTGCACGCGGTGCGGATCGACCTTCCGCCGACGCGGGAGGAGTTCGGCCACCTGATCGTGGAGACGGTCCGCCGCAGCGGGCTCGAGGACTCGTACATCCAGACGATCGCCACGCGCGGCATGCGGAGCGATCAGCCGATCAACGAGTGGATTCCGACCGTCATCATCAACGCCATCCCCTATTTCGAGATCGCCAGTGCCGAGGCGGCCGCGCGGGGCCTCCGCATCCGCATCGCTTCAGTTCGCAATGTTCCCATCCAGAGCGTCGACGCCAAGATCAAGACCTTCAACCGGCTACACAGCTATCTGGCCCGCCTGGAAGCGCTCGATGCCGGCGCCGACGATACGATCCTGCTTGATCTCGACGGTTATGTCACCGAGGGGCGTGGCGCGAACGTCTTCACCGTCGCTAACGGCCACCTCTTCACGCCACCGGAGGGGATGCTGGAAGGGATTACGCGGCAGACGGTCTTCGAGTTGGCGGCGGAGGCAGGGCTGCCAACAAGCGAGCAGCGGCTGACGCCGTACGACCTCTACACTGCCGACGAAGTCTTCTACTGCACCACGGCCGGCGGCATCATGCCGATCGTGGAGATCGACCGGCGGCAGGTCGGGACCGGCACGCCGGGCCCGGTGACCCTTCGTCTACGCGACGCGTACTGGTCCGCGCACGTCGGCGGACCGCATGCGACGCCGGTCTTCGCGGAGGCCGTCAGCTCTCGATAGGACCATGTCGCCGCGTAGGGCAACGATTCACCCCGAGGAAGGAGATCAGACCGATGCAGATCATGGAACGAGAGATCGAGCAGGATCGATTGGCGGGACTGGACATCCGCCATGTCATTCATCCGCTGACAAACCTGCACGCCCATCAGGTACAGGGACCGCTGATCTGGGATCGCGGCGAAGGGATTTACCTTTACGACGCGGACGGCAACCGCTACATCGACGGCGCGGCCGGGATGTGGAACGTCAACGTCGGTCACGGCCGGGCCGAGCTGGCGGAGGTGGCCGCCGCGCAGATGAGCCGGTTGGAATACGCCTCCTCCTTCGGCGGCGCGTCGAACCGGCCGAGCATCGAGCTGGCCGAATCGATCGCGCGCGTGGCGCCCGGCGATCTGAACACGATCCTCTTCACCGCCGGCGGCTCGGAATCCAACGACAGCGCGTTCAAGCTGGCGCGGCTCTACTGGAAGCAGCGCGGCCTGCCACGGAAGCGGACCATCATCGCCCGCTACATGGGCTACCACGGCCTGACCCTGGCCACGACGCGGGCGACCGGCATCCCCCGCTACTGGGAGATGGTCGAGCCTGGGGTCGAGGGGTTCACCCACGTCGGTGCACCGGACGCCTACCGGCACGGTCAGGGACTGAGCGAAGACGCATTCGTCGATATTCTCGCCGCCGAGCTGGAGGAGACGATCGCGCGGCA
>JBBRVX010000172.1:0-11621 GCA_038246475.1 Thermomicrobiales bacterium
ATGCCAATAGCGGCGTTCCCGGCTCCGGCCATGCCGGAGAGAGAATCATCGCGCGGGCCAGTGCGGCGGCCAGCGGCAAGCGCCGCACCGCGCCGGGATCCAGCGCCGCGCCGCGAGTCTCCGCCACGGCGGGAGCCCGCTCCTCGCCGCGAGCGACCGGTCACAGACGATATGGCGCCGGAGTTGGAGGGCCGCGAGCTGCTGAAGCGATACGGCCGCGATCCGCGCCGCCCGTCCTGGGTCGACGGCGAACGGGGCGCCGCCTCGTCCGCCGCGACGAGCGGGAGTGGTCCGGAATCGGAGCGTCGCCCCCGCCGCCGTCACGAGTCGGTTTGCGCCACCTGCGGCCAGACCGCGCAGACAAATTTCCGTCCCGATCCGTCGCGACCGGTCTATTGCGACAGTTGCTACAGCGAGATGCGGGAGAACCGCCGCGCCGTGGCGCCAGTGGCGACAGCCACCACGGCTTCGTAACACGTCAAGCGCCGAGATTTTCGGTATTCTATACAGGAGCATTCGGCGCAGCGGATCAATGTGAGAATCCTGCCGAGCCGCGCGCCTTCTACGATCGACAACAAGAGGAGATATGCCTTGCCGAAGCCCAAGAAACCCCAGTACCGCAAGCCGCCGGTTCGTTCCGCCGCCCCGGCGGCGGCGCCAACCGAGGAGCGGACCCGTCGCGAGAATCCCGACGCCATCACCATCGATGGCAAGGTGATCGACGCGCTGCCGAACGCGATGTTCACCGTCGAGCTGGAGAACGAGCACCGGGTGCTCAGCTACCTGGGCGGCAAGATGCGGAAGAACTACATCCGCGTGCTGCCCGGCGACCGGGTTACGGTCGAGCTGTCACCATATGACCTGACGCGGGGACGGATTACGTTCCGGCATCGGTAAACGGTTTGCAGCTCAATTGAGATAAAGCAGGGGCGCGGCAATGCCGCGCCCCTGCTTTATTTTTCGCACGTCATCCAACTCTTCCTCTCGTGCCCGATTTATGAGACATTGCACATCTGACAGCGTTGGTCAGAACCTTTACACGCGATGCGGTGGAGCACGTCGTGGCGAACCTCCTTGTGCGACCGCGACATCGCGATCACACGACGCAGACATCGGGGTTTCGGACGCGCCTTGCACTTCTGCTAGCGCTGCTGCTTGGCGTAATCTCGTTCGCAAGCCCCGTGCTGGCGCAATCACCAACTCCCGAACGGAACGCGTATCGGCCCTCAAACGACGAGTTCCGGTACGCGGGCTCATTTTCGGACATCGCGTTTGATATCGATGCCTTCTGGAACGCGAAGTTCACTTCCGAACGCAATACATACCGAACTCCGAGGATCGCCGCTCTCGATCGCATGCTGCAAACCGGTTGCGGAAGGAGTGGTCCAGAGGCTGACGCGTTCTATTGCCAACCGGACCAAACCATCTATCTGGATCCTGGTTTTCTTGCGGAACAGGATGTTGACTTTGGCGACTATGCGCCGATCGTCGTGCTGGCTCATGAATGGGGCCATCACGTTCAACACTTACTCAACGTGCGTGATCCCGGCGGGAGCACGTACGAGCTCCAGGCGGACTGTCTCGCTGGCGCATACACGCTCAACGCGGAGGAGCAAGGGTTGCTCGAACCCGGCGATCTCTCCGAGGCCATCCGTATTTCCGAGGAGTTCGGCGATCCCGTTGGACTTCCTCAGGACCGGCCCGGCGCGCACGGCACGAATGCGCAGCGCATAAAGGCGTTGTTGCGCGGATACCTCGATGGGATCGACGGATGCAGCCTGCCGTTGGGGAGCGGCCTGGGTCCTGAACCTACGCCAACACCAACGCCGACGCCAACGCCAACGCCAACGCCAACGCCAACGGTGACTCACGCCCTACAGGAATTGAAGTTTCCGGACCCACTTCCTCTCAACCATGCCGCCTGTTTTGACATCAACGAAAACGATTCGCTCACGTTCGATCAGCTCGCCAATCGCCTGGGAGGAACCCAGGAGGCCCGTCAGCGGCTTGACGATTGGGGCTGGCAAGAGAGCAAGTTCCGGACATTTGGCTGCGACGGTCCGCCGGAGGGTGAGGCCGGGTGGATCGACATCAGCCTTCACCAGTTTGGCAGTGCCGCCGCCGCGCGGGAGGCCGTGGATTACTTCGCCGCGGCTCGGGCGGAAGGAACCGCGCTTTTGGCGGTTGATCCGCCGGCGATGGGCGACCATGCCGCCGCTCTAACCGGCCCGGCCTCGAACGGCAAGGAGTTCACGCTCTACGTTAGCGAGGGGCCGCTCCTCATCCGCGTCACCGGCGTCTCGCCAAGCGGCATACCGTTCATGAACGTGCTGGCAGTCACGCGGGCGGTTCTGCAAGCGAACTACGGTGCCACGCGAACGAGCACCATTGGCGATCTTCCACTCACCCCAGTCTATCCCGCGTCCGCCTATCTCCCCGCCTCACCCGCCGTGAACTACGCCGAGTGCTTCACTGTGCTGGATCGCGGCAGCTATGCGTTGGATGATTTTGCTGATGCTCTGCGTCAGGTGGGATTGAGCGGCGACCAACTCGCGGCGCTCGGGTGGACCGACGGCGCCTACGTCGTTTTCCGCTGTGCTGAACCTCCGTTCGGCCGGGCCGCACAGATCGATGTTGGCATTCATCAGTTCCAGGATGCGGTATCGGCGCGGCAAGCGTTGCCCTATTACTCCGACATGTATGCCTCCGGTGAGAACGAAAGTCGCGCCTACGAAAACGCAACTATGCTAGTGATCTGCGTCTACGGCCGCTCCCTAACGGGTTCGCCCCTTTCCGATGTCCATTTCGTGCTGAATCAGATGATCTCTGGCGCGAGATAGCTCAGGGGAGATCGTCATTTGGCCGGCCGCACGATGCGAAATGGCAAAGTGGAATGAAGCCTGGAGCGAGGAGACTCACGGTACGCGTGGACCCCAACGGGCGGCTGCCGATCCCCGCGGCGCTCCGAAAATCGACGGGGATCGAACCTGGCGACCTCTTCTTCCTGGACGTTGAAGATGGCGTCTTGCGCTTTACCGCGACCGAGAACCCATTCGACATCCTCGCCGCTCACGCCCTGAAGGAGTACCGCGCCGGGAGAACCATAAGCTTGCGCGACTTTGCAACCGAGAACGGCTTCACGCTCGACGACGAGTAGCCTATCGGGCAGTCAGCAGGGGTGCAGGGCGGAACTGAACTTCGGACGAGCGAACGGCCCCGGTGCAATGCCCGGGTCTTGGTCCACGTTCACCCTCTTTCGTCCTGCGCCTTCCCCTTCGGCAGCGCAAAGACCAACAAGAACGTCACGACCATCGCCCCTAATGCATACAGCGCCGCGCTCTGCATGGCGTGAGTGAAGTTGAGTTTCATGGCGGAATTGACGGCATTGACGAAGGCGTCGTCGACCGGGTCGCCGGGCACGGCCACGGGGTGCTCGCAGCCGGGGATGACCGCGGTGGGGTCGCCGGCGCTCGCTTGCCGGGCAAAGCCGGGGACGAACTCGGCCATGGCAGCGTCCGCTGTTTCCTGACTGCCGAAGGCGGCGGTCAGGTCGGTGCGAAGCTGTGGCGCGGCGTCTGTCGCCGCCTCTCCGGCATAGGTCGCCAGCGAGCCGAAAAGCGCGACGCCGACGATGGCCACACCGAAGGCGTTGCCCAGCCGCTGGGCGGTGTTCAGCACGCCGCTGGCCGCGCCGGCATCCTGCCAGGGCACGCCCGCCAGGACGATATCGACGTTCGGGGCGATGACCAACCCGGAGCCGATCCCGCCTAGCAGGAGGGAGGGCAACAGGGTCCAGCCGGTCACGTCGATACCGACGCGCTGGATGACGACGATCAGGCTGGCGATGGCGACAATCACGATCCCCGATCCGAGCAGCAGCACCCATGGGCCGAGGCGCTGGGCCACCGCGTCGGAGAAGGCGCTGCCCACGAACGTGCCGGCGGCGAAGGGGAGCAGGGTCAAACCAGCGGCCAGCGCCGATTGTCCGAGGCCGATCTGGAGGTAGAGGGAGAGAGCGAAGACGAGGCCGATGAAGCCGGCGAAGAAGGCGAATCCGATGGCAACGCCGGCGCTGAACGACCGGTTCCGAAAGAGCCGGATGTCGATCAGCGGATCCTTGCCCAGCCGCAAGAGCCGCCCTTCCCAGAGGGCGAAGAGGAGGAAGACGGGCACGGACGCGGCCAGCGCGATGAAGGTCCAGAGGGGCCAGCCTTGCGCGCGGCCCTCGATGAGCGGAACGGAGACGAGCAGGACGCCCGTGGCGACGAGCAGGATGCCGACCAGATCGAGCGATCCGCCCCGGCCGCGCGATTCTGACAACAGGCGCAGCGCGGCGATCATGGTCAGCAGGCCGAGCGGGAGATTGAGCAGGAAGATGGGACGCCAATCGAGCCCTTGCAAGTTCGCCTGAATCAGCAGGCCGCCCAGCAGCGGCCCGAGGGCGACGGCGATGCCGCTCACCGCGCCGTACATGCCGAACGCCTTCCCTCGCTCGCGCGGTGGAAACGCCACCTGGATGATGGCCAGGATGGCGGGGTTCATGACGCCAGCCATGGCGCCCTGGGCCACCCGCCAGCCGATCAGCGCCTCCGGGCTGTTTGCCGTGCCGCAGAGGACCGAGGTGGCCGTGAATCCCACCAGTCCGATCAGGAAGAGGCGCTTGTGGCCGAAGCGGTCGGCCAGGCGCCCGGCCGGGATGAGCATCAGCCCATACGCCAGGGCGTAGCCGCTGACCACCCATTCGATGGCGCCGAAACTCGCGCCCAGGTCGATCTGGATACTCGGGATGGCGACGTTCACGATCGTGCTGTCAAGCAGGATCATGAAGGCCCCAGCCAGGACGACCGCCAGCGTCAGCCAGCGTCCCTCGGCAGCAGGCGCCTCGTTGGCCGCGTCCCAGGATGTGGCGATCTCGGCGCTCATGGCATCTCTTTCGTGTTCTCGTCTGTCTCATCATCGTGTGGAACGAGCGACGGCATCTTTGCAAGCAGCTCGTCGTGCCAGGCCACCTCGGTCTCTAGGCGCAGCAGCGAATGGCGGAAGGTCATCTGTTCCATGGGGGTCAGGTAGGGGTCGGACTGGGTGTGCAGCCGCCGCCACGATGCCAGCTCGGCGGCATAGGCCAGACGGCGCTCCGCGACCATCGCCTGCAGATCCTCGACGGAGAGTCCTTCGGTGAACTGCAGGCCGAGATCGACCGGGTCTGGCCGCAGCCGGGAGTGCCGCAGCGCTTCATCCCGCTGGGCCATCAGCTCGGCGCGCCCTTTGGCGGTGATCTCGTAGATGGTGCGGGCAGGGCGGTTGCCCTCCTGTTCGGTGCGGAGGGCGGTGATGACGCCCTCCGCTTCCAGGCGATGCAGGGCGCCGTAGAGCGAGCCGGGCTTCACATCGGCCCAGAGCTCGGTGCGGTCGATCTGCGCGGCGCGGCGAATCTGGTGCCCATGCATGGGGCCGCCGCGCGCCAATGAGCCAAGGACAAAGAGTCGGGTGCTGTTCATGATCGATACTCTATCACGATTACTCGTACATGACTAGTCTAACGCGATTAGGTCATGACGCTTCTGCTGTTGGCCGGGATGAAGGAGAATGGATGTCGCGCGAATCAGGGAGAATGGCCGGGTTTGGGAGGCTTCAACAGGCCAAGTACGCCACCCAGATAGTTATGTCATTTCGAGCATGCGAGGAATCTCGTCGCTTCTCGCGGACGTTCGCGTGGTTGGGCCGAGATCCCTCCTGCAAGTTCGTCGGGATGACACCTTCTCCATGTCGAAGTACCGAGGGGCATCAGGATTCGCTCCTTTCAACACGCAACAATTGATTCGTCGGAACGAGATGGAGAGGAACAGGACGGCTATGTCTAACTCGCACGCGCTCCCAGCAGGACCCGGCGTCGCCGAGGTGAATGGCGCGCGTATCGCTTACGACGTGGCCGGCAGCGGCCATCCTCTGCTCCTGCTCCATGCCGGGATCGGCGACCGCCGCATGTGGGAGGCCCAGGTTCCCGCTTTCGCCGCGCGCTTTACCGTCATCCGTTTCGACGCGCGTGGTTTTGGGGAGACGCGCAAGCCGCCTCTCCCCTACTCTCCAGTCGAGGACGTTATCGCGCTGCTCGATCACCTCGCGATCGCGCGGGCGCATCTCGTCGGCGTATCCATGGGGAGCCAGACGGCGATCGAGACGGCGGTGATCGCGCCGGAACGGGTTTCGGCGCTGGTGGCGGTCGCGGCGCGAACGGGGATGCCAGTGTCGCCGGCGCTGCGGGCGGGCTGGGACCGGGTGAATGAGCTTTTCGAGGCCGGAGATGTGGCTGGGGCGGTCGAATACGAGCTGCGGATGTGGATCGATGGCCCCGATCGCGAGCCGGGCGAGGTCGATCCAACCATGCGCGAGCGGGTGCGGGAGATGAACGCCGCCCTCTTCGCCCGCGACGACGAGGAAGGCGACGAGATCGAGATCGATCCACCCGCCGCCGAGCGGCTGAGTGACATCACCGCGCCGACGCTGATCGTCTATGGCGACAAGGACATCCTCGACGTGCGCGACGCGGCCGGCCCGCTGGCAGCCGCCATACCGGGCGCGCGCCTTGCGGTCATTCCAGACGCCGCACATCTGCCGCAGATGGAGCAACCGGAACTGTTCAACGAGATCGTGCTGAACTTCCTGGATGCATTGCCTGCGCGGGATTAGCGGGGCGGCCTCGCCCGGCCGGAATCATGTGATCACCCTCATGCACCCGAGGTCGCGATCAGCGGAAGGAAATCGAAGCGCAGCGACGATGGCCGACCATCGGCGCCCCTGTCGATGCCTGTCGGCACAGCCGCCTGCACCCAGCCTTCCTTGCCGCCCGACGTGGCGATGCGGTACCAGAGACGGGTGGCTTCCGCGCTCGTGCCCAGGGCGTCTTCCGCGCCAGCGTCGATCTCAAGCAGAGGAAAGGTCGCGCCCGGAGTTAGCGGCAGCTCGCCCATAGGCGAGGCGCCTGCGCCATCCGCCGACACGGTCCAGAGCGTCGTGCTCCCTGGCGCCCCGGCCGCGACGATCGCCTCCGTGCCATCAGGAACGCCCTCTGGCCAGGCCCGCCGGCCGATGACGTGCGTCGGATTCAGCCACCCCAGGTGCGAGGGGTGCTCGGGCGCGGCCATCGGCCAATAGCCGGGACCAGGCGGGCATTCTACGCCGCATGCGACGCCGTATTGTGGCGCCTCTCCGTTGATCTCCGCTTTCGTGAAGAAGCTCCGCAGCTCGAAATGCAGATGGCTGCGCGCCAGATCGTCCGTGCGGGCCATCACCTGGCCGAGCCGTTGACCGCGCTCGACGAACTGCCCGACCTCCACCGCGACGGCGTATGCGAGGTGGCCGTAGACCGCGTAGAGGCCGTCGGCATGGCGGGTGATGACGACCAGGCCGGGGTAGTCGTAGCCGGCGAAGAGGACCTCGCCAGCAGCCACGGCATAAACATCCATGCCGGCGGTCTGGTTATCCAGACGGTGCCAGTTCTCGCCGGTGTGCCACCAGCCGGGGTAGTAGCGGGCGTTCTCGGCGGCGTAGGCGATGCGCACGTAGAGGCCGTCGCCGGGCGTTCGGCCTGGCAGGCCCATGGGATAGCTGTAGACGGGGAGCGAGGGCCGCGCATCTGTCTCCTCGCGTAGGAGGCCGGTTGTGATCGTGGCGGCGCTGAGCGATTGGAGGAGGGAGCGGCGAGTGAGGCGGTGGGAGGTCGGCACGAGTCTTCTCCACAGGGCATGAAAGGCGCGACGTTGTTGAGCTGCCATAGGGCACTCCGCGAGCGGCCTGGAGACGAGATGCTTCACTCCGTTCAGCATGACATTTTCTGGAGCCGTCGCTCCGAAGCGTCGCTATGCCAAGGCGAAACTCGCCGGCACGAGCGGGAATGAGAGTGAGGATGGCCGACCGTCTGTCCCCGTTTCCACCGTCGAAGGGACGGCAGCCTGCACCCAGGCCGGCTCGCGATTGGGGAGGGCCAGCCGGTACCAGAGCCGATAGGCATCGGCGCTCGTGCCGGTGGCATCGGCCTCGCCCACGTCAGCGTCCAGCAGCGGAACGCGATCGCCGGGCGCGAGGGACAACTCCCCGATCGGTTCGGCGCGTTCTCCAGGCGCTGCATAGAAGGAAACGCTTGGCGGAGCGGATGCGGTCACGATCACCTCGGCGCCCTCCGGCAGGGCATCGCCCCAGGCGCGGCCGTTGATGAGGTGGGTCGGATTGCGCCAACCGATGACCGATGGATGTTCCGGGGCGTCGATCGGCCAGTAGCCGGGGCCGGGCGGGCAGTCGATGCCGCAGGCCACGCCGTAGCGGGGGGCGGCCCCGTTGACCTCGGTCGTGGTGAAAAAGGTGCGCATCTCGAAATGGAGATGGCTGGGCGCGCGGCCATCGGTGCGCGCCAGGATGGTTCCGAGCAGTTGGCCCCGCTCCAGGCTGTCTCCCACCGTAACGGACAGGGCGTAGTCGAGATGGCCGTACATGGAGTAGAGGCCGGCCTCGTGCTGCAGGATGACCACGAGGCCCGGATACTCCGACCCGGCGAAGACGACCTCGCCAGCCGCCGCGGCGTAGACGCCCACGCCGGCGGTGTCACCTTTGATCAGATACCAGTCCTCGCCCGTGTGCCACCAGCCCGGGTTGTACCAGCTATTTTCGGTGGCGAAGCCATGGCGGATGATGAGCCCGTCGCCGAGCGGGCGGCCAGGCAGCCCCATCGGGTAGCTGAAGCCCGGCGATTGACTCTGCGCCTGAGCAACGACGGGGCGAGATCCCACGATCAGCCCGGCTGCCCCCATGAGGCGGACGAACGTGCGGCGCGTGAAGGCACAGGGCATGCTTCGCTGCCTCATGGCTGCATCAACCCGGCGTCCGCGCGGCGATGGCCTCGATCTCCAGCAGCCAGCGCGGATCGAGGGTCTGGGCGATGACCACGGTCATGGCCGGACTGGCGCTGCCCAGATGGCGACGACGCACCTCCCGGTTCTCGATAATCTGATCTCGGTCGGTGAGAAACGTCGTGACCTTCACCAGGTCGCCGATCTCCATTCCGGCCGCCGCGAGCAGGGTCTTGATATTGCGCCAGACGGCCTCACATTGGCCGCGGAAATCGACCGGCATCTCCTCACCCGGGCGCTCCGGAATCTGCCCGCTGATGAAGAGCAGCCGCGCTCCCGGGGTGACTTCGAGTGCCTGACTGTACCCACCGACCGGCGCGGGCACGCCGTCGGGATTGTGACGAACGAAGGACATGGGTCGCCTCCCTTCTATGGCGGAAGAACGTCGCCACGTGCGATCGCGCAGCGGGACGCGTCTTCACGCCTCTCCCGGCTCGATGCCGCGCCAGAGCGTCTCCACCGTCTCCTCGACGAAGCGCTCCTCGACCTCCGGAGCGCTTTCGCCTTGCATCAGATAGTGCCGCAGAAAGACCCGCTGGAAGCAGGCCCCCAGGAGCAACCCCGCTACGGTGCCGGGATGGGCGTCGGGCCGGATGCGGCCCAGAGCTCGCTCCGCCTCCAGATAGGTGGCCACGGCTTCGTTCGGACGGTGCGGCCCGGCGCCGCTCCCCTGCATGCCGGCCAGATGGCGCTCCAGCAAATCGTGCTCGGCGACAACCGAAACCGCGATCGGCACACTCTCGCTGAAGAAGGCCAGCGCCAGGCGAGCGACCTCGCGCAGCGTGGCGGCGACCTCACTTTGCCCGGCGCGATTCGGCAGGGTGTTGGTGAGCGCGACAAAGGGCGGCAGGCGATCGGTGAGCACCGCGAGGAAGAGCGCTTCCTTGCTGGCAAAGTGCTTGTACAGCGCGCCCTCGGAGAAGCCAGCCGCCCGGGCGATCTCCTTGACAGTCGTGCGAGAGAGGCCCTGCTGCCGCATCACCCGCGCGGCGGCATCGATCAAGCGATCTCGTGTGTCCAATCTCACCTCATCTCGGCCATTTGACGGTACGTGAAGCCACGTGTACTCTACCGGAGGCGGAGTGAGTAAACATTCACTCACTCCGGCAGTCTCAACGTGATCGCTCGCGCACGCCGAGAAGCTTTCTCCGGTCGCGCCGCCCAGGCAATCGACGAGGGGCCGGTTTCGCGCGGCGATCTTCTCCAGAGAGGAGCTCATCGTGGCCAGGACGTATCATCCTACCCTCTTTCTCCGCGGCGCCAATGCCGTCATGTCGCTGTTGCTGCGCAATGGGGTGAAGGTCGGCAGCAATGCGCTGCTCACCGTGCCCGGCCGCAAGAGCGGCGAGCCGCGCACCACGCCGGTGACGCCGCTCGAAGGGGACGGCGAGCGCTGGGTGCAATCGCCATACGGCGACGTGAACTGGGTGCGCAATCTGCGCGCCGCGGGTCAGGGAACGTTGACCCGCGGCCGGCGGACCGAGGCATTTTCGGCGGTCGAGCTGACTCCCGCCGAAACGGCGCGGGTCCTGCAAGCGCATCTTTCCTCGTTTCCATCCCTCGTGCGGGACTATTTCGACGTCACCCCGGAGTCATCCCTCGAAGCATTCGAGCGGGAAGCGCCGCGCCACCCCATGGTCCGGATTACCAGAACGCCTACGCCCGCCGAGCGGCCATAGGGGCGCGCCGCGGCGGCGTGCGCCTCGCGCCGCCGTCGCCACAGTTCGCGCCTTCTTTCGCGCTATAGCCGGCCATGGCGGCAGCGCGATGTCGATTATCGTCGTGTCCCGATGAGCCGGCCCCAAGGGAATTGTCCTGAAACCCGGTCGCGTACATCGCCATGCGGATGCCGCGTGGCGTACAGTTCGGTCTGGATATAGAGCCATCACGACGCCGTCCCCAGCCGGCCGGAGGGAAATGAACCATGCCGGGCCGACGTTTCAGGGCGCTTTTCCCGCTCCTGCTTTCGCTCGCCACACTCCTCGCGGCGACCGCCCCATCCCCGGCGTTCGCCGCGCCCGCGGACGCCATGCAGTCTGCCGCGCTGAGCACGGCGCGATTTCAGGAGCAAGGGGACCTCGACGGAGGATCGGTCGAGGACGCCATCGCCGCGGACGATTTCTCGGGCTTCACCATGCCGGGCATGACGCCGGACACGATGACCCAGGATGTCCTCAACGATATCGACGCGTTCTGGGCGGCGGAATTCGCCGCGCAGGGCAACGACTATTACGCGGCGGCCATCGTTCCCGTGGCCGAGGTCACCGCCTCCAGTTGCGGCGATTTCGGGCCGTACGACAACCCGGCGGCCTATTGCCCGCTGGATGATTCCGTCTACTACTCCGTTCCCCTGAGCCAGGAAATCCAGACAACGGTGGGCGACTTCGCCTGGATCACCGTGCTCTCCCACGAATGGGGTCACCATGTGCAACTCCTGCTGGGCATCGATCCGGCTTTGTCGATCGACCGCGAGCTGCAGGCGGATTGCTTTTCCGGCGCTTACGCGCAGCGGGCGCTGCAACAGGGATTCCTGCAGGAAGGCGACGTCACCGAGGCGATGGTCATCAACATCCTGAGCGGCGACCCCGTCGAAATGGAGGAGACGGTGGCCGGCGCCCACGGCTCCAGCGACTACCGCGTGATCTCCTTCATGGAAGGCTATTTTGGCGGCTCTACGGCCTGTCTGGCGCAATAGGCGAGGCGAGGAGTCGAGAAGTCGAG
>JBBRVX010000173.1:0-11608 GCA_038246475.1 Thermomicrobiales bacterium
CGGAAGAGTTCGAGCTTCCCGAGCTCTTTCGGATCGGGCACAGCAGCCATATCATGCTCCCTCGCATCGCGACGCGTGATAATGACCGTATCATGCGCGTTCTTGGTGTGTTGTGCAGCCCCTTCCCGCGGGGATTGTTCCCTGATTGACGTCTGATCGGTTCCTAAGTTGGCGGCGCGACAAGCCAAATCGTGCGGTAATGATGTCGAACGGTACGCGTCGTGACCGGAGACATGCTATTCGGCCATCATCGTTCGTGATTCATGCCAGATCGTAAAGGAGATTCAAGATGACCGTACACACGCGATTTGCTATTCCACGGCGCCGCGTCCTGGCGGCGGGAATCGGGGCCATGGCTCTTTCCATCCCCCTCGCGCGCGAAGCCTCTGCCCGCTACATCCAGCAACGAGGCATGAGTGGCGGAGGGCTCGCTCAACTCGAAGGGAGTGAGGAACCCCGGCTGGTCAACTTCGGACTCTTTGCTTCCGCCGTGCAGCTTCCTGACGGACAGAATCTCGTTTTAGGTAAGCTGCAATGGATCGAAGCGGGAACGGACTTTCAGATGCAAAGCATCGAGGTCGTCCAGTGCATCCCGATCCCGAACCGCACCGATGGCGCGGAGGTGCGCGGCCGCCTGCAGGTGAACGGCGAAGGCGACTACCCCTTTGTCGCTCGGGCGATGGATGGCGGCGCTCCTGGCTCGGCGCTCGACCGCATCGAGATCGAGGTCAACACCGAGGCCGCCCGTCAAGGTGCGCGCACCGAAGCCTCGGACGACGAGTTCGAGTTCGTCGCCGCTGGCAATCTCGTTGCCGGTGATATGCAGTGGATCATTGCCGATATCGAGTTGGGAACATAGGGCCGAGCAGCTACCGCGCGGCAGTGACGTCGAGATACAACGCTGAGCTCGCTACTCGCTCGACAACTTCGCTCATTGGCATCTCGTGGCCGAGTTGCCAGGATATGTCAAAAACCTCATCACCGAGCACCGCACGCGCGGATCGTTCTGCATCTGCGACGTTGGACAACCTAATGGTGTCGTCATCGATGCCAATCGCCGTGAACGCTCCCAGAAGGGCAGCAGCCTGATGGAATCGTTCGCTCCCGATTTCCGTTTGCGCCAGCCCGGCTAGGCAACTGGACATGCCTGGGAGATCGTCGACCGAGCAATACAGCCGCAATGCATCTGAATAGCGCGTTCTCGCCGAAGGCAAGTCTCCGCTGTTCAAGGTCAGTCTAGCCAGGCCTTCGAACGCAATGGCGGCGTAGAGCCGGTTGCTCCCTTCCATCGCCAGCATGTGGCTCTCCAGGAAGAGCTCCATGGCGCTGTCTGAATCACCAAGAGCACCGGTTACTTCGGCCAAATTGTTGAGGGTGCTGGCAATACCCTGCCTATCCCCAACGCCACGATGGAGAGCAAGGCTCTCGGCAAAGAGATCCTGCGCGCGAGTTAACTCCCCGAATTCGATGGCAGAAACACCGAGATTGTTTAGGATGCGTGCGGTTTGCGAGTCGTCGCCGAGTGCACGCACGAGTGCAAGGCTCCTTGTTCGTAGCGACACGGAACGTTGAAGATCGCCTTGACTCAGGGCGATCATCCCGAGGTCATTCAGCGCCGTGGCGATGCTGGCCGCGTCGTCAGCCTGCTCGGCCACCGCGAGATTCTCCTCCAGGAGCTCCGTGGCGCGGTCGAAATCGCCCTGGTTGATGGCCACCACGCCCAGGTTGTTTAGCGACCAGGCGACGCCCAGCAGGTCGCCGCTTCGTCGCGAGATCTCCAGGCTCTCTTCATGCAGCCGGGCAGCCGTCTCCCAATCACCCTGGCTCTCCGCGAGCACCCCGGCGCCATTGAGCGCCTTGGCTCGAATCGCGAGGTCGATGTCGCCGGCATCGCGCAGCAGGCCCTCCAACACCGTGCGCCCTTCGCCCATGTCGCCCCGGAGCCACCAGAATTTCCAGAGCGCCCCAGCGAGCCGCAGTGCGAGCTCCAGCTCCCCCTGCTCGCGCAGCCAGGCGATTGCCGCGCGCAGGTTCGCCTTGTCGCGATCGAGGCGAGCCAGCCAAACGGTCTGCTCCCGTCCGACGAGCCGCGGTTCGGCGTTTTCGGCCAAGGCGAGGAAGAACACCGCATGGGCCCGTGCAATCGCCTCTCGCTCCGGGCTCTCGGCCAGACGCTCCAGCGCGAAATCGCGAATCGTCTGAAACATGAGCAATCGCGGCTCGACTCGATCGTCGAACAGGCGAATCAGGCTCTTTTCCGCCAGCGACTCGAGCAGATCGATATCCAGCTGAGCCCCGGCCTCACTGTCAATTCGGGCGATCGCGGCGGCGGCATCGATCGTGGCCCCGCCGACGAAGACCGCCAGTCTGGCGAAGAGGGCTTGCTCCTCGGGTTCGAGCAAGTCGTAGCTCCAGGCGATCGTGTCGCGCATCGTTCGCTGCCGCGCCGGGAGATCGCGTGCGCCCCGGCTCAGCAGATCGAGCCGATGTTCGAGGCGATCGAGCAGTGAACGCGGCGGCAGGAGACGCGCCCGCGCGGCGGCCAGCTCGATGGCCAACGGCAAGCCATCGAGCCGCACGCAGATCTGCGCCAGCGTCTCGGCGTTCTCATCGGTCACGTCGAGATCGGGGGCCACGGCCCGCGCGCGCGCCACGAAGAGCTGCACCGCTGGGGAGCAGCGGACCCTTTCGGGCGTCATCGGCCTCGGCATCCCGCTGGCGTCGCTGATCTCCGGCATGGGCAAGGCCAGCGGCGGCAGCGCCAGCTCCTGCTCTCCGCGCACGTTCAGCCGTTCCCGGCTGGTGGCGATGATCTGAATGCGAGGGCAGGCTTCCAGGAGATCCGCGACAAACGCCGCGGCCCCCATGATCTGCTCGAAGTTATCGAGAATCAACAAGAGCCGTCGATCGCGAAGTTGTTCGAAGACGACCTTTCGCGGCGATTCTCCACTGCTCTCCGCGAGATCGAGTGCGGCCGCCACCGCGGCCGGCGCCAACCCGGCATCGGTAACGGAAGCCAGGGGCACAAACACTGCCCCGTCATCGAGCTCGACCCCCAGCTCTTGCGCCAGGTGCAGGGCGAGCCGGGTTTTCCCGGTTCCGCCGGGTCCGGTCAGCGTGAGCAGGCGGGCAGGCTGAAGCAGCCGCTCGGGCTCCCTGGGCGCGTCGGCTTCCCCGGCTCTGGTCATGCCGAGCAGCGTCCGGGCGGCCTGGACCGCTTCCTCCCGGCCGATGATGGCCGTCGCAGGCCGCGGCAGATTGCGCAACAGTCGATCAGGCGTTTTGAGCGGCGGGAAAACCTCCTGCAAACCGGGCGCGATGATCTGGAATATCCGCTCCGGGAGCTGCAAATCCTTGAGCGTGTACTCGCCGAGATCGCGCAATGCCATTCCCGCGGGCAAGAGACCTCGCAGCAGCTCGTGCGCCGAGCGGGAAAGCACGATCTGCCCGCCATGCGCGGTTGAAAGGAGGCGCGCCACCCGGTTCAGCGACGGACCGAAGTAATCGCCGTCTCGCGATTCGGCGTGGCCGGCATGAATGGCCACTCTCACCCGCAGCGGAATGGCCGAGGCCCACTTCTCGGCCGTGAAGGCCCGCTGCGCGGCGACCGCGGCCGTGACCGCGGAGGCAGCCGAGGGGAAAATGGCGCAGAACGCATCGCCGGCCGTCTTGAAGACCCGCCCCCCGGCCTCCGCGATGACGCCGTGCAGCATGGCATCATGCCGGCTCAGCGAAGCGGACATCGCCTCCGGGTCCGCTTCCCACAGGCGCGTGCTCCCTTCAATATCGGTGAAGAGAAAGGCGACGATTCCCGGCTGGAGCTCCGACACGAATTCCTCCCGTTCGGCACGTGGGACTGAAAATCCCAGCATCCGAACGTCCGCAAACGGCGCAGTTCACGTCGACCATAACAGTTGACGACCAGCGTTCACGCGAGGTCTCGTCGATCCAGACCCGCGTCGACCGCGAATCCTCAATGCAAACGGCGGGACTCCTGGCCGCGCCATGTTCCGGATCACGGCAATGCCCTCTGTTAGGATACGAAGCGGAAGAAGCAACGATCCAGACGTGTCCGTCGCGCTGCCACGTTCCATGCTGATCGCTAGACCGACCCGGGGGTAGGAGATGACCCAAGCAAGAAGACCCCGAGTATACGCGGCTCTCCTTGCGCTCCTCATCAGTTGCGTGGTCTTTGCCGGCGATGCACCGGCGATGATGCCGCCTGCCCAGGATGATCCGGGCGAGATCATTGAAATCGGATCGGGGCCCCTCAGCGAACGCTCGATGACCTTTGTGGGGCGAAATCAATACGGCGCCGGATCGATTCTGCTTTTTGGGTATCTGTCGTCCATCGTTGGCCTCGATGCCAGTGGGCCGTACGCCAGCGAGACGGCATCTTCGCAATCGGCTCGCTTCACCTATACCGCCGAAGTCGCTATCGCCGCCACGCGGAATCGCGCCGACGTCACCTCGACGGAAGGCGCTGGATCGCTGCGAATCTACTTCGATGAAGCGGCAGGTGCATCATGGGACGATCCTGAGTCATTCTCGGACGGACAGCTCGTGGCGGAGTACGCGCTCATTCTGCGCGACACCTTGCAGCGACAGGCGCCGGGTGTGGGCGTTCTGGTCGGTGACGGCCGATTGACGCAGGCGACGGCCGGGGAGTTCGCGATCGGGAGCGACCAGATGCGGTTCGGTCGCGTGGGAATCGAACAGCGCTTCCAATACGTCGGAGCTCAAATTGCCGGTTCGGGCGGCGGGGCGCCCCCGATTGCGACCGTCACGGGGTTGATCACGATCACCGGCCGAGAGTCCCTCGCCGCCCAGATCGTCGATCCGCGCGCTCCGCGTGTCCCAGCCACGCCGCCGGCAGCAGAAGGATGCGCCCAACTCCAGCCATGGCTGGAACAAACCGATCAGAGCCTCGAGCGGGCTCTCGCTCTCGGGGTCATCGTTGACGACGAAGCCACCCTGGATGCGCTCGATCCCGCCCCACTCGCTCAGGCCGCGGCCGATGTGGCCGCGCTGGCAGCGGGCCAGCGTGCGATTGAGGTTCCCGAGAACGGCATCGCCGCGAATCGTCTCGCCGTCACCGCCATCAGCACCTATGCGCGGGGACTGGACAGCGTGGCCACGGCTGCCGCCGCCCAGGACGCGGAGTTGTTCACCCAGGGCAAATCCGCGCTCCGCGATGGAGCCGGTCTCATCGGCCGCGCCCGCGATGCGGCGGCGGCGCTCGCGGCGCAGTGTGATGGCGACGTTCAGGGGGAGGCCGCGTCATCGTGAATCACGCAAGGAGCTTGGGTATGAGTCGTCACGCGGCCCCCGGCACCGGTTCGCTCACTACGCGTCGCATCGTCACAACAATCGCGGCGTATGTGCTGGTGTTCTTCTTCTCCGCGATCGGACTTGCTGGCCAGAGTTCGGCGCAGGAAGGCGATCTCGGTTTTTCGCCAACCAGTGGTCATGCCCGGGTCATTGCCCAGGGGGTTGTGGCCCTGCCGACTGGTGACGCGGTCTGGCGCACCGTGCGCACGCGGGCGCCGGTCTCTGCCGAGGCGCTCTTCGAACCACGTCCCCTCGGTTTCGTGCTAGCCGCTTCGGGTCCGCTGCTTCTGGTCGATCAGGACACGGGTGAGCAAACGCAACTCGGGATCGGTGAAGCAGCGCTGGTGCGGGAGGGAACGGTGCAGCAGCGATCGAGCCTCACCGCGCAACCGACGAGCTACCTCTCCATCGAGCTCGCTTCCGTCGATGCCGCGCCGCCGCCCGCCGAGGCGATCGTCCTCCAGCCGGGCCAGCCGTTCGCCGCGCCAACCGGCTTGCGCGATCTCAACCTGATCAGCGACACCCTGGTTGGCAATGAACGCTTTGTCGTCCCCGATTCTGGCGCCAAGAACGTCATTCTCGTTACCGATGGCGCGGCCACTGTGGGCCGCCCAGGGAACGAACCGGTGGTGCTGATCGCCGGGGAAGCGGCCAGTTTCAGCGGTGAACTGCAAATCGGGTCGGCCCCCGCGGGCGAGAGCGCAAGCGCCGAGGACAGCGCGTCGTTTGTGGTCGCGATCATCGGCCCCGAGATCCCGCCTCCGGCGCTGCCAACCGAGACGGCCGCGCAATCAACGTCCTCTCCGGAAGTTCAGGGCACGGCCGTTGGCGCCGAGACGGGCTCCCTAACGCTCCAGGTCTATAGCTGCCCGCAAGGCATGACTGCCGAAAACCTGAATGCGGCCGCGTGCGCCCCCGCGACTGGCGACTTCGATGTCACGCTCTCCGGCCCTGAGCTCGCCGCGCCGCTGACGATCGGCGATGCGACGGCGGACGGGGAAGCCTATGTTTGGGATGATCTCGCATTTGGGGACTATGTGATTGCCGAGGCGGTGCCGCCGAGCGGTTACACGACGTACATCCTCTCGGCGCGAAATACCTCTGGCAGCGCGGAAGCCGGGTACCGGGTGACCCTTGACCCCGCCGGGCCCAGCATGACCGTTCGCATCTACAATTTCGCCCCCGCCTGATTGCGAGGTATAGCGAAAAACCTGCTCCCGTCGCGATGAACCCTCACCCCAACCCCTCTCCCTGTGCGCAGGGAGAGGGGCTTATTGTCGTGTGGAGTGCTGATCTTCTGGCATACCTCCCCCAGTCAGTTTGCGCAAGGAGAGGGGGGACGAAACCGCGACCTCTTCATTACAGGACGTCAACAACCGGATTCCTAATCGCTCCTGTTCCCAGGTTGACATCATGCGGGTTCCTCCCTTGGCGGTGATCCGCCCTCCCCTGGCATGTAATGGATACAGCCCCGTGAGGCCACGGGGACCTAACGCAGAGAGCCAACACGACAGAAGGGGAATAACCATGACACACGGAACGACGCAGACGACCAGCACCACTTCGACGGACGATTCGACCATGAAGGAGATGACCATGACCTCGCACACTTCGCACCGATTCATCCTGCAGCCCCGTTCTCGCATCCTCGCCGGTTTGCGCATGCTGCCGGTCGCCATGCTTCTCATCGGCGTAGCCAGCACCGCTACCCCCGCCGGAGCGACCGGGTGCTACCCGTCCAGCGTTTCTGTCAACGGCGGCAACGTTTCCAACGAGACCACGGTCCGGCTCTCCGCCGATGGCGGAACTGCCGTCTCCAACGCGAACGGCGGCGATGACAACATCGCGGTCGGCGGCAACGGCGGCCTGTTCGGCAGTGGCGGCGACGCCCTGGCCGGCAATGGCGGCATTGCCGTAGCCGACGCCAGCGGCGGGATGATCGATCTCGACGACATCAACAGCGGCGACAACGCCGGCAACACGATTGCCGTGGGCAGCAGCGGTGGTTGCGGTTCCAGCTTCGGCACGACCGCGATCAATGGCGGCAATGTCTCTAACGAGACGACCGTGCGGCTCTCTGCCGATGGCGGCACGGCGGTTGCCAACGCCAATGGTGGCGACGACAACATCGCGGTCGGCGGTTCAGGCGGACTCTTCGGCAACGGCGGCGACGCCCGGGCCGGCAATGGCGGAATCGCCGTGGCCGATGCGAGCGGTGGGGCCATCACGGTTGGCAACATCAACTCCGGCAACAATCGCGGCAACACCATTCTCGTAGGACGCTCGGGCGGCTGGTTCGGACGGGCCGGCACCCTGCGCATCGGCGGCGGCAATGTGAGTAACCGCACGACCCTGGCCATCAGCGCCAATGGCGGCACCGCGGTTTCCAATGCGAATGGCGGCGATGGCAACATCGCGGTGGCCGGCAATGGCGGGATCATCGGGAATGGCGGCAGCGCGGCGGCTGGGAACGGCGGCGTTGCGGTCTCTGACGCCAGCGGCGGCGTGGTCAGCGTCGGCGACGTGAACTCCGGCGGCAACAGCGGAAACGTCATCCAGGTGCAGGGAAGCAGCAACGGGTCGGTGGCGGTGGATGGCGGGAACGTCTCCAACGAGACCACCATCGACATCAGCGCCGATGGCGGCACGGCGGTGTCCAATGCCAATGGCGGCGATGGCAACATCGCGGTCGGCGGTAACGGCGGGATCATAGGAGACGGCGGCGATGCCGCGGCGGGCAACGGCGGGGTGGCGCAGTCCGACGCCAGCGGCGGGACCGTCACCGTTGGCAATATCAACTCCGGCGGCAACGAAGGCAACACTATCATCGTCGGCAACTAACGCCTTCTCCCGAAGCGCAAAACCCTCACCCCAACCCCTCTCCCAGTGCGCTGGGAGAGGGGCTTTTCGGCCCCGGCGGGGATACGAGTTAGGCATAGTTGCGGGCTTTTTCGCGGATACCTCCCCCTGGCAGACCGCGGTATGAAGAGGGGGAACAACAGCACTATCAGTGAGGAATATGCGCCAGAACATGCAAATGACAAGAGGGGAGAGCCGACCGGCTCTCCCCTCCTTTGCGTTGTTCGCGGCTGGAGTGCACAGGGCCTACTGAGCCAAAGTCAATCCCCGCAGCAACGCTTCACGAAGCGCCACTTGATCGTTGTAATCCGCGGTCGGCACATTCTGCACAATGGCCAGCACGGCTTCATTCGGGATGAGGGGCACGCAGCCCACGAAGAGCGTGTACGGCTCCACGCGATCTGAAAAAGTGTAATCGTGGTCGTAGATCGCGTAAGCCCCTGTCGCCTCGGTGCCACCTTTCGCTGGCTGGCCGTTTTCATCGACAGAGAGGCGGAGGTTGCTGACGTTCGGATCGGCCGTGAGCTGACTGACGAAGGCATCGACACAGGCTTGCGGATCACCGTTATAGGCGGCCGCGCCGGTGAACGTGATATAGCTGGTGCCGTTGGAGAGGACGAAGCGGTCCCGCTCCGCGGTCGAGCTGTTCTCCGATTCCTGCCAGATTGGCCCATAGCCAATGGTGTAGCCAAAGGTTGGGCTCTTGTAGGTCGTGCTTGGCGGCGGCGCTTCTTGCGACGCGGCGGCCTCGATCGAATCAGGTGACGCGGCGATGGAGACCGCGATGCTCGTGCCACCCTTGACCGCGGGCTGCACCGAAACGAAGCCACTGTACCCCGAGTTGTTCTGTTCCCTGGCTTCCAGCACCAGACCGTCCGCCTCGCTCCATGGCGCGGCAGGCTGGCTGCCGACTTCGGCGCAGGCGAGGTACCGCTGCTTGTTCTGCGCGCTTTCGTGCATGTGGATCGAGAACGGCTCGCCGAACAGCTTCGACAACGGCACGTTTGCCGTACCCTTGATCAGCTCGATGGCGCCGACACCATTAGCAGCGCCTTCATCGACGCGGTAGGTGCGAATGTCGGGTAGAGAGTAAACGACGATACCCAGCTCGTCGCAGGTTCCGGCATGGATGTGCGCAAGGCGCGAGTTCTCGATCGGCGCCAGGTTCTGATCCGCGCCAGCATCACTTCCGGCGGACGATGCTGCGGGCGTGGACGCGGCTGGGACCGTGTTGTCTGGCTCCGCCGCGGCGGTCGCCACCTCGATGCCGTTGTCGTTCGCACCCGCCGCGGACTCTCCCGGCGTCACGACGACAGTGGCCTGCATGTCCGGATGAAAGCCACAATGATAGGTGAACGATCCGGGCTGCGCGAACGTCTGGCTGAACTGCTCGCCCGGATCGAGGCGGCCCGAGTCGAACGACCCATCATCGGCGGTCACCGTGTGGGGGCGGTTGCCATTGTTCGTCCAGGTTACCGTCGTTCCGGCCGGAACGGTGATGGTCCCCGGATCGAAGGCGAAATCGATGACGCTGACCTCGGCGCCCGCCCCTTGATGGGCGGAGGTAGGGCCAACCTGAACCAGAACGGAAAGCGACGCCAGAACGAAGGCGAGCGTGACGGCCAGGGCCATTGCCGATCGAGTCGTCTTGGACCTCATCATGGTTTCTCCTCTCGTGTACGGCGCCATTCTCGCATTTGCACCGGTCCGTGGTGCATGACATCCGCGCGAAGGCCGGGATGGTCACCATCGAGGGCTCGAAACTGGCGAGCCGGGTGATTGGTCTGGTTATGGACGGTTGCGAAGGTTGCAGACTCTACGGGAGGCAGGAGGGCTCGCAACCTTCGCCGCCTGAAATGCTCTGCTGTAGGTCTAAAGCCTCTGCCCTGGTCCCCGACCGCCGAACTCCACCGACCTCAATGCCCATCGAGCGCCCGCGCAATCGCCCCGGGGAGATCGGCGGCATGCGGATCGATGGTCTCGGCGCTGCCAGAAACCAGATCGACGTGCATGAGTCCGGCGCCCGTCGAGAAGATGACGGTCAGATCGTCTTCAGCCAGGAATCCACTTTCGCGGAGCTTTCGCGCCGCGATGACCGCCGCGCCCGATTCCGGTGAGACGAACAGCCCTTCAAGCCGCGCGGCGATGCGCATGCCTTCCAGCAGCTCCAAGTCCGACACCGTGATCGCCGTGCCGCCACTCTCCCGCACCGCCGCCAGGATCAGGTAGTCGGCAATGGCAGCCGGCACGCGAATGCCGGGCGCGATGGTTGCCGCATTGGGCCAGCGGTCGGCGTGGTTTGCGCCGGTGACGAACGCCTGATAGATGGGCGCGCAGCCCTCGGCCTGGACCACGATCATCTTAGGCCGTTCTGGTCCGATCAGCCCCATGGCTTCGAGTTCGGCGAAGGCCTTCCACATGCCGATGATGCCGGTGCCGCCGCCCGTGGGGTAGATCAGGGCATCGGGAAGACGCCAGCCAAGCTGCTCGGCGATCTCAATGCCCATCGTCTTTTTGCCCTCGGCGCGGTAGGGCTCCTTCAGGGTCGAGACGTCGAACCAGCCAAAGGCAGCGGCGCCGGCCCGGATCACCTTTCCACAGTCATCGATCAGACCGCCCACCAGCATGACGTCGGCGCCATAGACCCGGCACTCGGCCAGCATCGTCGCCGGCACGTCCCGCGGCATGGCGACCACCGCGCGCAGGCCCGCGCGGGCCGCGTAGGCGGCCATCGCCGCCGCCGCGTTGCCCGCCGAAGGGATGGCGACCGTCGTGGCTCCCAGCTCTCGGGCCCGCGCGACGGCCATCGCCAATCCGCGCGCCTTGAAGCTGCCGGTGGGATTGAGCCCTTCATCCTTGATCAACAGGCGTTCAAATCCGAACTCGCGCGCCAGCGTTGGCGCCTCGTGCAGTGGCGTCCCGCCTTCACCGAGCGATGGGGCCGCGGCAAGTTCTTGAACGGGGAGAATCTCCGCGTAGCGAAAGAGGTTCCAGGGGCGTGAGGCCAGGCGCGCCGTGGTCATCGTCTCCGCGGCGGCTTTGAGATCGTAGCGGGCGAACAGCACCTTGCCGCAGGCGGGACAGGTCGTCATCAGACGATCGTGCGCGAAGGCGGCCCCGCAGTGGGAGCACTCGAGGTGGGCCAGGCAACTGGCGCCACGTTCAACTATCAGCGCCATCTGGGTCAATGGTTGCTCCTTTGTATCGCGAAGAGACCGCGAGCGGAATCGTACAGGGAAATATCATCCTGGACATCGTCCAGTCGATGATTTTGGGTCCACGGCGGTTAGAATCGAGTCGAACTCAGCGCCGCGACACGTTCTGCCTGAGACCGGAGCACGATCTCGATGTCCGACGATCCTGGAAGCGCCGCGCCGGAACCGTCTCTTGATCCCGAGCGGATGCGGTTAGCCGAGGA
>JBBRVX010000174.1:0-11534 GCA_038246475.1 Thermomicrobiales bacterium
CAGATGGCCTATCTCATCCAGGCGCTGCAAGCGCTCTGGGCTGCCTGCCCCGTGGCCAATGGCGAATATGTAAGGCTCGCCGCGGAGTAGGGCCTCATTCCGGGGTGAAATGCACGGCGAGCCAGATTGTCGGCGGCTCGGTCCGCGTCCAGATCACGCGATGGCGGCAATGTCGGCGTAGGGATTTTTATGAGGCCAGGTGTGTCTGTCCGAGCCGGCTGCCCGGCTCTATACTTATTGCCGGTGTCGTGACGGCTTCACGATGACCCAATTCAAGGGTGGTAGTTCGATGTCCGACGCAGTCACACTCACGAAACGCGCGTCTCCGATATGGGGTCCAATCATCTTGACGACCATCGGAGCGATCATGGTCGGTCTGGCCGTCAATTCGGCTCTACAGCCCGCTGAACTGCCCTACGAGAAGACATTTGTGGATGCAAAGCCTGACGCATACAAAGCGCTGGCTCTGCCGGTTCCTGGTCCAGCCATGCCGGTTAGGAGATTGGAGTGGCGTGCGCCCGGCGTTCGCGAGGCCCTCGCTACAACGATCGTTGCGACCGATGCCGACGGGCGAAACGTGCCGCTCGACTGGCAGAACAATGTGACCGAACCTGTGTTTTTCGCAGACCTCACTATGACCGAGGTCGGCAAGGTGCTAGCTGCCATTCGCGAGTACGTTCCCGCGGACGCTGTGGTGCTGTCGTGGTGGGATCTGTCCAGGAAGATCCGCTTCATAGCCGAGCGTCAGGCGCCGCTCGACGACCCCTTGGCGCGCGGGCTCATTCTACCTACAGCCTGGCGTTCGGTCTCAAATCGCGTCGATGCTTCAGAACGAGCCTTCTGGGGCAAAAACGTTCCGCAATCCAACGGCGAGAAATTTACTCGCTTCATCGATGCGCTTTTGCTCGATGAGTCGAAGGGAACTGAGGCTCTTCGGGCATTGGCTCCTGGCAAGGACGTCTATGTGGCAGTCCATCTCTCTGATATTTGGAAGGTTGCGGCCGCGCGGGCTGATCGCATCGAAATTGCCTATAAGGACTTTCCCGGTGCTGGCCAGACTCATGGGGTCATGAAGGCGACACAGCAATGGATCAGCGAACAAAAGATCGAGGGCGCCTACGCAGTTGAGCTCATCGGCAACGCAGTGAGGCTGCACTACTTCAATAGCAAGGGCAGCTCAGATATGCTGATAACCAAGATCCTGCCCTTCTCCACATCGAACTCCATGCGTCTCGAGCAGCTAGATCTTGTTTATCAGCATCGAGGATTCTGGATCTACAAACTCAGGACGAAGAGCGGAACATAGATAGTTGCGATTGCCGGCTGGCCTTCTTTCATTTCACAGCCTCCGGCTGTTTGTAAGCCTTCAAGGCATCGGAAACTTCGCGCGGCATGTAATTCTCGTCATGCTTGGCCAGTATCGTCGAGGCCTCTAAAACCCCATCCTTGATGACGCCTTCAGCAACAACGCCTTGCTCCTCACGGAACAAGTCCGGCAGTATCCCCCGATAGCGAACGTCAATCGCGTTGGCGCCATCGGTAATACGGAAAGCCACGTCCATTCCGTTGGGCTGGCGCCTGATGCTGTCTTTCTCGACGAGCCCGCCAAGCCGGGTCTGCTTGCCAACGGAAACCTGGCCACTTCGTACATCAGTTGGTGTGTGAAAAAAGACAATGTTGTCGCGGAACGCGCTCAACATGAGCAGAACGGAAACCGCAAGGATGCTCCCGGCGAGGGAAATCAGGAGTCCGCGTCTCGCTTTCCTGCCCATGGCTCACTTTCCAGTCCGGGACATGAAAAGAAGATCGAGGTGAACCCAGGTCTCTCGCAGGGCGAGCCGTCCGTTCTCGATGAACTGCCGATAGCGACCGTCGAATTTGAGTTCCTCAGTCTGGAACTCCAGAATGCGACAGTAGTCCGGCGGGGCCGTGCTCCATTTGCGCTGAGCCCTGATCATCTTGGACGATACGGCCTGTGTGGCATTCGGAACAAAACTCTTCGCTTTCATCTTGATTGTGCTCCGCTCTGCCCATCGGGAGCGGGGGTTGTGGAATTGGCACCTGAGTTGGCTCCGCCTGCAGAAGCGGTCTCAAGTTCTTTCAAGAGACCTGTGACAGCATTTTTGGCTTCGGAGTTTTCCGTTACAAGCCCGGAGAGCTGCGTCAGCGTCTTTCGCGCTGCGTCAATCTCATGACGCCTGACTAGTCCGAGGCTCTTGAGCCAGAGTGCCTCCGGCTTCTTCGGATCGCTTGCGAGTACGTCATCGATGATCTTTTCTCCTTCGTCGTGGTAGGCGTCGCCTTCCGAACGGATCAAAGCCGATGCAAGGACCAGTTTTATCGCTAGGTCGTTGGGTGCCATCGTTTGCGCCTTGCGATAGAGGGCGAGCGATTCGTCCTCCCGGTTGAGAACGCGATAGCTGCGGGCGAGCATGATCACATCATCGATGGTTGGACTGCCCGCATTCACACGGCTTTCCAGCCTTGCGACCATGGCGCCGACGTCGGGTGCGCCATCCGCTCCAACCCTGGGAAATCCGGTGGCTGGCGATGTCGATGGAGAACTCGCTTGCGGGACCCCTGTCATTGCATTTGGCAACGGGATGCGCCCGTCCGCATGGGGGTTTGCATCGGACCGCACATCGTTCCGGTTGAGCAACAGAGAAAGTGATAAGCCTCCGACGATTACGACGAGCGCCAGCGCAAGTCCCAGTCGTGGATAACTCCGCGGCGGTGACGCGGTAGCTTTTTCGACAGTGCGCAACTTGCTGAGCCGGGCCGCCGCTTCTTCTGCTTCTGACATGAGCCTGTTCCTCTGTTCACTATGGTCCGACGCATCGATGCGGTGCTCTGACAATGCAATGTCGAGCGCAACCATCTCCGCCACGAGGCGATCTTTTTCCTGCTTCCACGCCGCCACGCTCGAATCGACCTCGAGTCCATCGCCACGCTGATGGTTCGCACCACCCGTCAGCAACGGGTACACGGTCCAGGCAGCAACCAGCGCGCAGATCACAACTATCGCGAATAACATTGTTACAGTTCCAGTCGCTCGATACGGCGGATGAGATCCTCAGAGTCTGTGACCGTCGACGTTGTGGTCACAAGGTGCGCACGTCTTCGACGCAGGAGCAGGAGCAGTACGAGAGAGCCCAGCAGGAACGCAGCCGCCGGGAAGGCCCAGATCAGAAGGTTCGCGCCGCGCGCTTGCGGTTCCATGAGGATGAAATCGCCATAGCGCGCGACGAAGAAAGCGAGAATCTCGTCATTCGATCGACCGGCGGACACTTGCTCCCGGATCAGATCCTTCAACTGGTTGGCGACCGTCGAGTGAGAGTCGTAGACGGTCTCGCCCTGGCACACCGGGCAACGCAATTGCTGCGCGACAGTCTTGACTCGCGGCTCAATGGGGTCTTCGAGCTTGAATTCTGCCAATGCAGTGCTCACCATCAACGCTGTCAGCGTCCAGGCGACAAACAAAAGTGTGAATGCCCGGATCATTGGGCGTTCTCCAGCAGCCGGATATACTTTTCGGCATCTGGTATCGAAAGCGGCCCGATGTGGCGGCCTCTAATCGTGCCGCTCGCGTCAACGAAGAATGTTTCAGGCAATCCGAAGACACCGAAATCGACCCCTGTACGCGCATTCGGATCGACTGCGGATGGATATGGGAATGCGCCGCGTTCCTTTAGGAAGCGTTCGGCACTCTCCTGGGTATCCTGATAATTGATCCCGAGGATTCGGATCTTGTCCTCGCCGCCGAGAATCCGCCCGAGATCGACCAGCACTTCGTGCTCCGCGCGGCACGCACTGCACCAGGACGCCCAAAAATTAATAACGTGAGGTTTTCCGATGATATCGGCGGTGCGAATAGTCCCCTCGCCGCCCAAAGTTGCGAGTTCGAAGTCAGGAAGCGTTCGCCCGACAAGGGCCGACGGCATGAATGATGGGTCTCGTCTCAGCCCGAAGGCAAGTAGCACAAGTAGACTAACAAGGATGCCAAGCAGAGTGGCCTTCCACCACCAGGCCCGCCCCGGTCGCTCAGATTGTGCGGGCGCCTCCTTCACATTCGTCATAAGTTGGCCGCCTCTGCCGAATTGGGAACAGCCCGTGCTGGCGCGGTATGGGTGCGCGCTTGCGAGAGGGCGAACAGCGAGCCGAGGATAATCACGAACCAGCCCGCCCATATCCATCCAACGAGCGGGATGAAGTAGGCGCGAAGCGAAGCCCTCCCGCCGCCCAGTTGCTCACCGATTACAAGATAGAGGTCGCCCGAGAAGGTCGATCGGATGGCGGATTCCGTCGTCGTCATCTCGCCTCTTGGGTAGTTCCTGCGTTGAGGTCGCATGAGTGCAACTTCCTCCGATCCGACAAAGGCTCGCACATCGGCTTGAAGCGCAGTCCAATTGGGTCCTTGAACCTGTTTCAGACCGTCAAACTCCAATGTGTAGCCGCCGATCTCGAACCGCTCGCCCGGTGACAGCGCTACTGTTTTCGTTTCCTGAAATAATCCGGAAGCGAGAATACCGAACACGATGGTGCTCACGCCTAGGTGGACAATGAAACCTCCGTAGCGGCGCCGGTTCCATAGAGCCATGGAGGTCAATCCCGCGACCCAAGTTTCCCCCGAGATCGCGATGCGCGCCTTTGTGGACCGCCAAGTATCCAAAGCGATACTTGCCAGAACACATCCGACACCCGCGAGCGCAAGCAGGGGAAGCAACGCGCGGACCCCAAAGAGCCAACCCAACAGTAGGCAGACAAGGGCCGCGCAGACTGGACCGAGCATGAGTTGCTGCAGTCGCGCCATGCTGGACTTTCGCCAAGGCACGACCGGACCGATGGCCATGAGCCATACGATCGCGATCATAGTTGGCAGAACGGCCTTGTTAAAGTAAGGAGCCGCCACGGTGATCCGTTCGCCAGCCATGACCTCTGCGACCAGTGGATAAAGCGTTCCAACAAAAACGGTTGCGGCGGCAACAACCAGGAACAAATTGTTGAAAAGCAGCGTGGACTCTCGCGAGAGCGAGCCGTCAAGCCTCGCGTTCGAGCGCAAGGTGTCGGCCCGAGCTATGAGAAGTCCAAAACCGCCGATTGTAACGATGCCGAGAAAGGCAAGGAGATAGGACCCGCGCGTGGGATCAACGGCGAACGCGTGAACCGATGTCAGCACGCCCGAGCGTACAAGGAAGGTCCCCAGAAGGGACAACGCGAAGGTCGTGATGGCGAGGAAAGCGTTCCAGCTGCGAAACAGATTCCTATTCTCCTGGGCCATGATGGAGTGCAGAAGTGCGGTTCCGGTAAGCCAAGGCATGAGCGAGGCATTTTCGACGGGATCCCAATCCCAGTAGCCGCCCCATCCGAGCTCGTAGTAGGCCCAGTAGCCGCCAAGCATGATGCCACTCGTCAGCGCGAACCAGGCGAACAATGTCCATCGACGCGTTGCTAGCACCCATTCGGCGCCTGCGTTTCCCCGTATGAGCGCAGCGATTGCGAAGGCAAACGGCACCACGAAGCCGACGTATCCGAGATAGAGCGTCGGCGGATGGATGATCAGCCCTGGATCTTGCAGAAGCGGATTGAGTTCACGGCCTTCGGCCGGGGCGGGAATAAGCTCAGTGAATGGGCTGGACAGAAAAAGGATCAGCACTTGGAAACCAACTTGTACGGCGCCTAAGGTTGCCATGACGTAAGGCATCGAACGCGGATGAGTTTTCCAGTGGATGAGAACGACAAGGGTGGAATAGAGCGTAAGAATCCAAAGCCACAGCAGGAGCGAGCCCTCATGCGCCCCCCACAAGGCCGTAAGGCGATAGATCAGGGGGAGGCGGGTGTTCGAGTTCTGAGCCACGTAGGCAACGGAGAAGTCGTTCTGGACAAAAGACCAAACGACAGTGAAACAACCCAACGTAACGAGTGCGAAGTTCGCTAGCAGCGCTTGGCGGGCAACTTGATTGAAGACAGGGCGTTGAGTAGACGCGCCGGCGATCGAAGCCACGATGCATACGATTGCGAGGACGAGTGAAAGCGCCGTCGCAACCATACCAAGCTCAATGAGGGATCCGCTCATGGCGACTTCCTTCGCGACGCTTCGGTTCCGGCCACAGCGGAACGACCAGACTCCAGCGATAGGATTTTGGCCAAGCAAGAAATTCCCTGATCGATTTCCCGGGGTGTCATAGCGGCATACCCGAGAACGAGATACCTGCAGCTTTCATCGAGAGAGCCGAACTGGAGTGCTGCCCCCGTCGACATTGCGTAGACTCCGATGCCGCCCTTCAACGCACGCTTCTCGATTTCCTCAGCCTCTGGAAGCCCAGCCGGTATGCGCCAAGTGAGATGCATTCCGGCATCCGCTCCCCGCACTTGGCACCTACCAAAGTTCGTTTCGAGTGTCGCCAGGAGAGCATCACGGCGGGCCAAGTACGTCTGTCGCATGCGCCGCAGGTGCCGCCGAAAGCCACCGTCAAGCATGAAGTCCGCCATGGCGGACTGCTCTAACCAGCTTTGGCCGTTGTTCATTAGAGCTTTGAGGCGGCGAGCCGGTTCGACCAAGGTCTTTGGCAAAACGACATATCCGAGACGTAACCCGGGCCCCATGCACTTAGAGAACGTGCCCAAGTAGATGACGCGATCGCTACGATCGAGACCCTTGACGGCAGTGAGCGGGGCTCCGTTGAAGCGGAAATCACTATCGTAATCGTCTTCTACGATGTAAGCGTCGTATTTGTCGGCCCAGGCAAGTAGCTCCAGTCTGCGCGGGAGGCTAAGGGTTGCTCCCATCGGATATTGGTGTGACGGCGTAAGATAGGCGACCGCTCTGGAAACGTCTGGAAGCTGCGCTACGTCAAGTCCGCACTCATCAACCTGCACCGGGTGAGGCTCAGCGCCAAAACTCTCGAAAACATATGCTGCCCCCTGAAAGCAGGGATTTTCGATGACGAGGGGAGTGCCTGGCTCGACAAGAAGTCTGGCGATGAGGTTGAACCCGTCCTGGCAACCGGCGACGATAATGATCTGGTCGGCCTCGACAACAATGCCGCGGGCGGGCCCAAGGTGATCCGAGATCGCAAGCCGGAGCGCTTCGAGACCTTGAGGGTCGTTGTACTCAGTCAGTGCGGTGTGCGACCGTTGTAGCTGTCGCCAGATATGCCGGGACCAAGCCTTCACGGGAAATGACGCCGGATCTGGCCGGCCGACCCAGAAATCTGCTGTCAACCGATGCTTATGTGGATTTCGTAGAGAGTGGGTCCGCAGAAATTGACGTGATCTCGTGGGGGTCGGCAGGTCTGATGACTTGCCATTTGTTACCGGCGTTACCAGATCCGCGTTCGCTGATGCGCTAGCGACCTGTTCGTAGAGAGTTTCCGATACGAAAGTGCCAACATGGGGCTTGGTATAGATGTATCCCTCGGAGATGAGGCGCTCATAAGCCAGTAATGCTGTATTGCGCGAGATACCCATTTGCATGCCGAGTTCACGCGTCCCCGGCAGAGGATCTCCAGCCTTCAACCGGCCGCTCGCGATCATCAACCGAATCTGCTCAAAAACTTGATTTTGAAGCGTGGATTTCGCCGTCTCGCTTACAGCAATTGGCAACTGCATTGCCCGTTCCCCCGGATGCACGGTCGCGGACGTACTTGGGGCAAGTTCGATCGGGTTACCCCGTGGTACCAGTTTATGCCTATATTCCGACGGTCACATAGAACCACACGACGCTCAATCAATGGTACCAAATAGGATGGTTTCGAGGTTTGGCACCAGCGACGCGGCGGTGAAACTCCATGCCAATTCGCCTGGAATCGAAGGTCCCGACCAGGCCAAGGCCGATCTGTTCGCCATCGGCCGCGGCGCGAAATATGCTCGGCGCCTTTGGTATGGAGGACATCTGCGGTGATACAACCCGAGACGCCGTCGAAGGCCGAATTGGCCGCCGATGCAAGGGCCCTAGTGAGGTGCGCGCGGAAGGGGTCGCTGGCCACCATCGCCGCGGCGAGCGGCTATCCTTATGCCTCGCTGGTCACCGTGGCGACCGATGCGTCAGGGGCTCCGGTGATGCTCATTTCGGGGCTCGCTCAGCACACCAAGAACCTTAGCCAAGACCCGCGCGCCTCGATCCTATTCGACGGCACGGGCGACACCGGCGATCCCCTGCAGGGCACGCGGGTGACGCTGTTCGGAAAGGCCGAGAAATCGGGCAACGAGGAGGTGACGCGGCGGTTTCTCGCCCGGCACTCCGAGGCTGCCTATGCCGACCTTCCGGATTTCGCCTTCTGGCGGCTTAAAGTGGAGGGCGCCCACTACATCGGCGGTTTCGGCCACATCGTCGATCTTTCACCAGCCGCGCTGTTGGTTGCGACCGAAGGCGCCGGCGATCTCTTGGCGGCCGAGCCAGGCATCATCGAGCATATGAACGAAGACCATGCCGACGACGTTCGCCTTTACGCCACGCGGCTTGCCGGCGGCCAAGAGGGCTTCTGGCGCATGAGCGGCATCGATCCCGAAGGCTGCGATCTGATCTGCGAGAGCGACGCCCGCCGCGTTTCCTTCAAGGCTCCCATCGCCACGCCAGGGGAGGCGCGCCAGGAACTCGCGCGCCTTGCTAACGAGGCCCGGGACCCTGATTAGGGCCCTTGTCCCTTCCGAAAACTATATCCGCGCGTAGCGACGGTGAAGTCCGCCTAGCACGGCACTCGCGACGATCACGCCGGACCTCTCGATTGGCCTACGATTTGGAGCGTCCTTGTCAATTCCGAGATGAGTCCGCGTCGCGTTGTAATATGCGGTCTATGCCTTCAGGACATGCCGAAATGTGCCTCACCCCAGATGAACACATGGTCGAGGCATTCACGGCTGATCGACCCGATCGAACGTTCGACGTATCCATTCTGCCATGGTGATCGGGGCGCGATGGGGCGATCGCGACTGCCCATTGCTCGAAGCCGCCGAGTGAACGACTTGCCATAGGCACCATCATTGTCACGGATGAGAAAGCCCGGAACAGTGTCCCAAGGAAAGGCTTCGGTAATCTGGCCGGCCGGCCATTCCGCCGTCGGATTGGTCGTGACGCCGATCCATAGAAGGCGACGGCGTCCGAGCCCCAAGATGACCAACACGAACAGTCGTTCGAATGCAAGCGTCGGAACGATGAGGAAATCCACGGATGCACTCCCGTCGGCGTGGTTACCGAGAAAAGTCTTCCACCTTGAGCGCCGATACAACCAAACGAACAACGCCCGACCACCGCCGGAAAGCCGCAACCTCTTCGGAGCCATTCGGTGCAGAATGTTCAGCTGATGGCGAAGGGTGATGATTTCGGCTTTCAATCGTTCCTGCGAATGAAAGCCGTCCCACATATATCCGAGCAGAAGTCTGAAGAAGGTAGCCATCAGTTTCGATCATGATCCGATTCTCTTTTCTACTGCGAATCTAGCGGACGAGGTTTTCGGAAGGCACACCCCCGCTACGCGGTGCGCACGTCGCTTGGCGGCCTTCCAGTCCAGCGCTTGAAGGCGAGGCTGAACGCCGGCTGGCTGGCGTAGCCGAGTAGGAATGCGACCTGGGTGAGACTAAGGTCAGAGCCGGTCACGTATTTCAGCGCTAGTTGATGACGCAACCGGTCGACGATGCCGTCGAAGCTAATTCCAAGCCCAAAGAGCCGTCGCGTCAAGGTGCGATCACTGATGCCAAGTTGCGCCGCGATCACCTTGGCCCTCGCTCGGCCTTGTGGGAGGAGGTCCAAGACCTTCCGTTCCACCTTTGGCAGGAGCCCTTCATCGTACGTTCCCTGGTCCCGGAGGACCGCCTCGCAGTGCGCCAGCAGGATCTTCAGAAGCCGGTTGTCGGCGGTGGCAATCGGGATGTTCAGGTCCTTCAGCTTCAGCACGATTCGCGCTTGCCTCTGAAGGTAGGCGACTTTGCACCCGAAGAGCCGAGTCAGTTCACGTTGCCCACCCCGGCGATCATGGATGAAGCCCACCTCGATAGGCGTGATGTTTCGTCCGGTGAAAACGCGGTAGGCATGAACCAACAAGCCGGCGCTGAACTCCATCTGTTGACGTTGTTGGAGGATTGAAGGGTCAACCGAATTTAACTCGACGATCGCGGTATCGTTATCCGTCAACAGCTTAATTCGGGCGCCTTGGTTGAAGACCCGCGCATATCGCTCAAGGCTGGCGAGCGCCTCGCCAAGGGTGGGAGACGCTAGTCCTATGTATCCGAGGGCATCAGCGTCACGGATCTCCACTTTTGAAGAGAGGTGAAGACCGTAACAATCGTCCCCCAGCTCGCGCGCCGAGATTTCGAGGAGGTGGGCCTGCGACTTCAACGGGATGCGGGCGTCATCGCGATTGGCTGTGCGGAGATTGATCCCCGCCTTGGCGAAGAGCCCAGTGGCATCCTTGCGATGTAGACGAAGGTCGTCGGCGACGATTCTCGTCCAGACCGCGAGCACCGTTGGCGCGTCGCTCATTGTTGTCGCCCCGATCAGAACTTCGAGCCGCAGTTAACCGTGGCGGGGTTGCCCGGCCAAAGTCCTTTGGCGGCTAATAATAGCGTTTTTGGCGGCTGCCAGTAATCGAACTGGGGCCGACAGGGTCATCTAGGGGAAAGGAGAGCGTGGGAAGGGAGACTTGTTATGGCAGACACGAGGTGGCGACGAGCGGTCTGGATCGGGCTGGCAGCCCTTGCGGTTATGATGATTTTCTTTGGTGAAGTAATGCGGCTCAACTCAAATTTTTTCGACCAGAGAGTTGGCATTGGTCTGCGTTTCTCCGCCATACTTTTGATCTTTTCATCGCTGCATTGGCGCAAGTTGGGATTGCCAGAGCCGGGTAAAAAGCAGCTTCGCAGGCTTGGCATCACGATCATTGTGATCGGGGTGATAGGCGTGGCAGCATTCCTACCTGTTTTCCCTTGGATCAGCGATGTCACTGGGTTGGGAACCCATTTATTGATCTTTCAAGCTCTCTATTTCTGTTTAATCGTTGTCGGGACCGGCTTACTTGGGAGCCGTAGCTGGGCACGCCCCGCCGCCAAGCTGATAGCCTTCCCGTTGTCCTTAGCCTGGCCGTTAGGAACAGGGGTGGCTGTTTATGCGTGGTGGATTCTAAGCCCAAACTATACGCAACATACCGATTGGGGTACCAATCAGGAAGCGGCCGCTGATCGGCGCTGGTCACGGTAATCGGAAATTTACACGCCGGATGACCATGGCCGGGCATTGTCAGAGTAAACTGGCTTAAGCCTCCTGGCGAGGATACTTAGCCTCCGGCGATGCGCAATCCCTTCCGTTATTTCAACAGCTCGCCCGAGGTGATCCGCCTCACGGTGATGTTGTACATCCGCTATCCGCTGTCGCTGCGACAGGTCGAGGACATTCTGTTCGAAAGCGGCATCAACATCTGCCACGAGACAGTACGTCTCTGGTGGAATCGCTTCGGTCCGATGTTCGCCAACGAGATCAGAAAACGACGCGTTCATCATCAATCATATTCCTGCTGGCGATGGCACCTCGACGAGGTGTTCGTGAA
>JBBRVX010000175.1:0-11499 GCA_038246475.1 Thermomicrobiales bacterium
GCCGCGTACGGATTGATGACCTCCGCGCTCGTCCACCACTTGACGAGCTCCCAGGCCGCTTCCTTGTTCGGGCTCTTTTCGGAGACCGTGGCATAGCCGAAGTTGCCCATCGTCGACTGCTTGCCGCCTTCGGTTGTGGCTGGCGCTTGCGCCACCCCCAGACCGAAGGGGACCGGCTTGTCGACTTCCCACACCACCGCCTGAGGGTACTCATCGTGCAAGATGGCGATGCGGCCAGCCTCAAAGAGCGCCTTGCTGCCGTTCCAGTCGTAGGCGCCTGCCTCCGGGGAGACTTTATGCACCAGTTTCATGTCGGCGAGGTACTGCGTTCCGGCCGCGCCAGCCGGGTCGAGGTTCTGTGCGGTGAGGTCTCCTGTCATGATGTCGGCGTCGTCATTGTGGATGTACGGCAGCCAGTCCCAGTGGGCGTAATCGGCGAACGCGTCGCGGAACTGGAAGCCCCACACCTGGTCAGTTTGAGTCGCCTTCGCCGCCTCGACGAGCGCCTCGCGCGTCTGGGGGAATTCGGTGATGCCGGCGGCCTCCAGCAGATCGGTGTTGTAGAAGATGCCGAAGGCCGCGCCGAGCGCGCCGACGCCATACGTCTTCCCGTCGAAACTGGTGACATCCCAGGTGAATGGGGCGATTTCAGCCTTTTCACCGGCGTACGCTTCCGTATCGACGAACGAAGTGATGTCCGCAACTTGCCCACTGTTCACGAACTTGGCGAGCACCAGGTCGACCAGATAGACCACGTCGGCGGGTTCGGAGGCGTAGCCAGCGGTCAGCTCCGCGTCCATCGTCTGCCACTTGAAGAAGGTCGGATTCAGCTCGATATCGGGATGCGCGGCCTCGAACTCCTGCTTGAGCGTATCCCAGAACTTGGGATCGTCGGCGTGGTGGGGCCCCTTGATGATCGTGATCGTAGTGTCGGCCTGTCTGGACCAGCGGCTCCGCTCTGACGTTGGCGCCGGAGCCGCGACCGCCGCCGCGATCTTTCCGGCGAACGCGGCCGATACCCCAGCGGCGGTGGCGCGGAGCATGAACTCGCGGCGATTGATGAAACCATGTCGATAATCGACGATCGCCTCGTCACGCCGTCGCTTGCGCTCGGTGAAGCTCATGATGCGATTGCCCATCCCGAACTCTCCTCCTCGATATCGACGCTGCCAACGCCCAATGTCGCGCTCATGACCGGGCCGGGATGCATGCCTGGAACCTAACTGGCACGCAAGATTTGCACGGACGCAAATCGCCACCAAGCGTTGGCTGCACTCCGACGACTCGCCATCCTCTTGATTGCCAAGCCGATTGGAGTCTATGGTGAGGCAGAGCACCTGTCAATTGGTTGGCGCGAGGGGTGGACTGCCAGGAAGCGCGCGTTCGTATCGTGAACGGAGGATCCAGACTCATGGCCGACTCCGCCGGTCGTTTTCTGGTGGGCATCGACACGGGAGGGACCTTTACCGATCTCGTCGCATACGACCCGGATTCCGGCGCCTTGACGACATCGAAGACGCCCTCCGTGCCACATCATCCCGGTCAGGCGCTGATCGATGCCATCCAGGCCGCGGGTCTGGCCATGCCCCAGATAGCAGGGCTCGTCCATGGCACGACCGTTGGCACGAATGCCCTGATCGAGCGGACGGGAGCGCGCGTGCTGCTCCTCATTACCGCTGGCCACGAGGACGTTCCGTACATTCAGCGCATCAACCGCAAGACGCTCTACGATCTCACCTGGCAGAAACCCAAGCCTCTGCTCGCTTCCCGGCAGGACAGCGTCGGGGTCTCGGAACGGATCGGCTCCGAAGGGCAGACGATCCGCCCCCTGGATGTCGCGGCGCTCGAAGCGGCTTGTCGCGAGGTCAAGCATCGCCCGATCGAGGCCATAGCAATCTGTCTCCTCTTTTCGTATGTCAACCCCGAGCATGAGCGACAGGTGCGGGAAATCGTTGAGCGCGAGCTGCCGGGTTTGCCGATCTCCGTTTCGCACGAGGTTGCGCCGATCTGGCGCGAATACGAACGCACCTCGACGACCATTGCCGATGCCTATCTGAAGCCGTTGCTGGAACGCTACGTCAGCGACCTCTCCTCGACGCTGGACGAAGCAGGGCTGACTGGTCCCTGGACCATCATGAAATCGAACGGGGGAGCGATGTTGGCGGCGGTGGCCGCCACCCACCCGATTCAGACCGCCCAATCAGGTCCGGCCGGTGGGATGCTGGTGGCGGCCGCGCTCGGCACGCAGGCCGGGCTCCCCAATTTGCTGACGCTCGACATGGGCGGCACCAGCGCCGACGTGGGCATCATCCTCCATGGCGAGCAGAAGTACACCACCGAGTACGAGATCGAGTGGGGAGTGCCGGCGGCGATCCCGCTGATCGACATCAAGTCGATTGGCGCCGGTGGCGGCAGCATCGCCTGGATCGACGCCGGCGGCTTTCTGCGCGTCGGCCCGGAAAGTGCCCGCGCTACGCCGGGTCCTGCCTGTTACGGCCTGGGCGGCACGCGCCCGACGGTCACCGATGCCAATCTGGTGTTGGGGCGGCTCGACCCCGGGTACTTTCTCGGCGGCCGCATGCCCCTCAACCGCGAACTGGCGGAAGCCGCGCTCAGGCGGTTGGCAGAGCAGGCAGGCATGCCTCTTCTAGATCTTGCTTCATCGATCGTGGAAATCGCGAACGAGAACATGGCCAGCGCCATCACGATGGTGTCGCTCGAGCGCGGGCATGATCCCCGGCGCTTTACCCTCTTTGCCTTCGGCGGGGCTGGTCCCCTGCATGCCGCCGCCGTAGCGCGGGCGCTCCGCATTCCACGCGTGCTCGTGCCCATGTTCCCGGGGAATGCCTCGGCGCTCGGCATGCTCCTGGCCGATCTGCGCGTCGACAAGGTCTGGACGCAAGCGTTTCGATCCAGCCGTGTCGATGCGGCACTCGTGGCGCGGCAGTTCGCCGTCATTCGCGATGCCGCCGAGGCGGAGCTACGCGCCGAAGGGTTCGCCGGGGTTCCTCAAGCGCACTTTTCGATCGGCATGCGCTACGCCGGTCAGAACTACGAGCACCAGGTTCCCGTTTCGACCGAAGCCATGAGTGAAGCCGGTTTGCGGGACGCGTTCCAGACGTTTGAACTCATGCACGCCGATCGCTATGGCTACGCGATCGCGGGCGAGGAGATTGAGCTCGTGGCCTTTCATGTCACGGTCACCGGGCGGCGCGCCGCGCCCCGCCTTGCCGCGCCGCTGAGCGCGGTGTCGCCATCCGATGCGCGAGTGCGATCCGTCTCCTTTCGGGGAGCAGGTGAGCTGCCAACGACGATCTGGCGGCGGTACAACCTTCCTGCCGGGACTCGGCTCGAAGGCCCGCTCCTGATTGAAGAGCCTGGGTCGACGACACTGGTTGAACCAGGGATGACCATCGAAGTGCTGCCAGATGGTCAACTCCTGATTGAGACCAAAGCGGGGTAACGGATCGGGAGCAGGTGCAGCGCCAAAGTTAGACCTGGAGCGAGCGTAAGGGTAACCACATGACCGATACAAAAACACTCGATCCGGTCACTCTGACGGTGATCGACAACTACCTGACATCGACATGCCGGGACATGGGCGTGACGATGATGAAGACGAGTTATTCGCCCATTTTCAACGAATCGCTGGATTTCTCCTGCGTCATCTTCGATACTCGGGGGCAGATGCTGGCGCAGGCGGAGTTCTGCCCCTCGCAGATCGGCACCATCAAATTCACCGTCACCTGGACCCTTGATGAGCTTGGGCTCGACGTATTCGAGCCGGGCGACGTCGTCCTGCACAACGATCCTTACCGGGGATCGGGGCATGTGCCCGAGCATATGATGCTGAAGCCGGTCTTCTTTCAGGACAAGCTCTTCGGCTTCGTGGCGAACGTGGCCCACATGTCGGAGCCGGGCGCGAAAACACCGGGCGGGCTCTCGGGCGACGCCACGGAGGTCTTCCAGGAAGGGTTGCTCTTGCCGCCGGTGAAGATCAAGAGCCGCGGCCAGGACAACGACGACATCTGGAAGATCATCCTTGCCAATCATCGCACTCCGAAGGTCACGTATGGCGATTTTCGGGCCATGATGGCCTCGCTCGATCTGGCGGAAGCGCGCCTGCATGAGCTCCTGGAGACGTATGGCTCGTCGACCATTGCCGCAGCCTGTGACGAGCTGATCGAGATTGCCGAGCGCCGCATGCGCGCTGAAATCGGGGCCATTCCCAATGGCGTCTATACCTTTGAAGACGTCATCGAAGATGACGGGATCACCGATCGCAGCTACCCGATTCGGCTGACGCTGACGGTGCTGGATGAAGAGATCATCGCCGACTTCACCGGCTCGGCGCCGCAGGCGGTTGGACCGGTGAACGCCATCTACGCGGTCACCGCGTCCGCGGTCTATAACGCCGTGCTGCACCTCACCGACCCGACCATCCCGCGCAACGAGGGGTGCTATCGGCCCGTCACGGTGATCGCGCCACCGGGCACGATCGTCAACTGCACCTTTCCCGCGCCGGTTGCTGGCGGCAATACCGAAACGAGCCCCCGTATCACCGACATGATCTTCGGCGCGTTGCAAGACGCCATCCCCGATCGGGTGGTCGCCGCCTGCGGAGGGACGTCGTCGCCATTTCTCTTCGGCGGTACGGATCCGCGCAACGGGGAGCTCTACGCCCATTTCCACTTCGAAGGGGTGGGCTGGGGCGGGCGCAAGGGGGCCGATGGCAACGATATGGTGGTCACCATTAACGGCAATTGCCGCAACACGCCCGTCGAGGTGTTCGAAACTCGCTATCCGGCGTTCCTGATCGAGTCGTATCGCCTGCTGCCCGATTCTGGGGGAGCCGGGGAGTATCGCGGCGGACTGGGCGGCGAGCGGCTGTTGACCGTCACGTCCGAAGTGACGGTCAGCGCGTTGCTCAACCGGATGCTGGCCGATCCCTGGGGTGTCTTGCAGGGGAGCGATGGCGCACGTGGAGGGGTGTGGATCAAGCGTCCTGGCGATAGCGACTGGGCCACGTTCGTCGACGCGTTCGGCACCTTGTCCCCTTCGAAGTTCTCCGGCATTCGATTGCAACCAGGCGATCAGGTGCGCCTGGTGATGCCGGGGGGCGGCGGGTATGGCGATCCGCGCCAGCGGGATAAGGCGCGGATCGCTCGCGACATCTCTGAAGGATTTATTTCGGCCGAGCGCGCGCTGGCCGACTATGGGTACGCGGAATGAGCGATCAGGACGAACGCGCGGGACGAGAATGGCCAGCGATCACCGAAGAGCAGTCGCAAGCAGGAGCATGGATCATGCCGGCGGTGAGCTACGTCAACCCGGAGCGGCGTTTCTGCGCATACACGGGGCGGCCGATCGCCCGCCGGTTCTGGCGGGTGACCGTGGGGGAGCGGTCGTTGTCGTTCAGCGACCCCGAGGCGGCGCGGCGCTACGCGACATATCCCTTTAGTTGAGGAACTGACGATGGAAGCACAACATCTGCCTGAGCGATCAACCCTGACGGACGTGCAGACGCCCCGGGCGGGGCCGGGGCGTCGCGGGATGGGTGGTCCGGTGTGCGGACCGGATCGGCAATCGGGAGGGAAGGGGAACCGATCACCAATGTCATAATCATCGCTCTTTGTGACGACTGGGCACAGTGCCGTTCGGACCTGAGACCGGGACCATTGGTGCTGATCGAGGAGTGAACATGGACAAGGGTGCTGTGCCAGCCCCGAAACGGGGCTGGATCGACCCATGAAATCCTGATCGCAGAACATTATGCAAGACGCGTGAGGACTCAGACTCCGCCAGGTTGACGGGGCGAGCGTGGCACGAAGGTGAGGGGAGAGATCAGTGGGCATCTACGAGCGTCTGGGACTCCGAACGGTTATCAACGCGGATGCGACCCTGACCCGGCTTGGCGGCTCAATCATGGCGCCCGAGGTGCTCGACGCGATGCGCGAGGCGGCTAGCAGCTTCGTTGATATGTATGAATTGCAGCAGGTCGTCGGGCGGCGCCTTGCCGAATTGACCAAAAATGAGGCCGCCTACGTCGCCACGGGCGCGGCGGCGGGCATCGTGCTCGCGACCCTGGCTGCCATGACTAGCGGCGACCTGCCCACAATCGCGCGCCTGATCGAAACCGGTGAGGCTCCAAGGGATGAAGTAGTCATACACCGCGTCCATCGCATCCCTTATGATCCGGCAATCCGGCTGGCCGGCGCGCGAATCGTCGAGGTCGGGCATCGGTTCCAGACGTTCTCCTGGGAGTTGGAGGCGGCGTTCACTCCGCGCACGGCGATGGTGTTCTATGCCGCCGGCGACCACCTGGCGAGTGGCGCGCTGTCGCTGGCCGAAACCGTCGAGGTTGCGCATGCGCACGGCGTGCCGGTGGTCGTCGATGCCGCGGCGCAGTTGCCGCCAACCGAGAACCTCTGGCGCTTCACGCGTGAGCTTGGAGCCGATCTGGCGATCTTCTCTGGCGGCAAAGACTTCCGTGGACCGCAGGCTAGCGGCCTGATTGTTGGCAGCGAGGCCATGATCGCGGCCATTGCCGTCAACGGAACCCCGCACCAGCGTCTGGCGCGCCCGATGAAGGTCGGCAAGGAAGAGATGGTTGGCCTGCTCACGGCGGTCGAGCGCTATGTCCAGACCGATTGGCAATCGCGCGTTGCCGCGTATGAGGCGACGGTCACGCGGTGGCTGACGTACTTTTCCCAGCAACCGGGGATGCGCGCGGAGCGAACCTTTCCGAATGAGGCCGGGCAGCCAACCCCGCGCTGCCGCGTCGTCTTTGCGACCGAACTTGGACTTGCTGGCACCGAAGCGGCGCGACTCCTCTGGGAGGGGGACCCGCGTATCGCCGTCGCGGCCGATGGGCCTCATGCCATCTCGATGACGCCCGACATGCTTGAAGCAGGAGAGGAAGCCGTGGTGCTGGAGCGCATTGCCGCGCTGGCCGCGGTTGCAGCGCCCGTGGCTTGAGGCACGCCGTTCGCCTCCACGGGCGAGCTTCCTCAGCGTTTGGGGTCGTACCGGGCCAGAATCAGGCAGGCGTTCTGGCCGCCAAGGCCGAACGAGTGCTTGGCGACGACATCGATATCCGCGTGCCTCGGTTCGCCATGGACAATGTCGAGCCCGATCGCCTCGTCCGGGGTGTGATAGTTCCGCGTCGGCGGGATCACCTGGTCGGAGATCGAGCGCACGGCGGCGATGGTTTCCAGAGCGCCGGAGGCCCCCATGCAGTGGCCGAGGGCGCCCTTGATCGACGTCACGGGAATCGTCGCCGCTCTCTCCCCATAGACGACGCGGATGGCCTCCGATTCGGCAAGGTCGCCCGCCTGGGTTGACGCCGCGTGGGCGTTGATGTGATCGACATCGTCTGGCGAGACCCCCGCGTCGGAAAGCGCCGCGTGCATTGCCCGCGCACCGCCGCTGCCGTCGGGAAGCGGGGCAATCGGGTGATAGGCGTCGTTCGACGTGCCGAATCCGATCACTTCCGCGTAGATGTGGGCGCCGCGAGTCACCGCGTGCTCGAGATCTTCGAGCACCAGCATCCCCGCGCCTTCACCCAGCACGAACCCGGCGCGAGAAGCGTCGAAGGGGCGGCTCGCGGCACAGGGATCGTCATTGCTGTCGCTGACCAGCGCCCGCATCACGGCAAATCCCGCCGCGTACATCGGATGGTGCGTCGATTCCGTTGCGCCACCGATCATGATCGGCGCATTGCCATCCCGCACTTCCTCAAACGCCTCGCCAATCGCCTGCGCGCCGGTGGCGCAGGCGGTAGTCAACGTCAGGCTAGGGCCCCCCATGCCGAAGCGGGCCTGGATGCCATAGCCGGCCAGGTTGTGGGGGAACGACACGTGCAAGTGCGTCGGCACCCCGCGCACGCCGCGCTCCTTGTATGTCTCCCAGGCGGCCAGGAAGTCGTCATGGACACCGGCGCCGCAGGTGCCGATCACGGCGCCGCCCAAATCGAGCGGCGTTGTCGGTTCGTACGATTCGGCATCGATCAGCCCCGCGTCGATTAACGCTTCGCCGGCGGCCTCGACCGCAAACCGGGCAAAGCGGGACGTGTTGCGCAACGTCTTGCCTTCAAGGAATCGCGAAGGAACGCGTTCGTCATCGACGTCGCCGCGCACCGTGGCGTTGATGATGGCAGGATCCAGATTCGCGGCGCTACGAATACCAGTCTCGCCAGCCAGCAGACGGTCCCAGAGTTCGTCCGCGCTGGGGCCAAGGGATGAGACAGCGCCCAGGCCAGTGACGACAACTCGTCGCTGGGGCCGCGCTCGTTCACGTTCAAATGATGTCATTGCTCTCGCCTTTTCGCGGCTATTCTGTCATCGGCAGCGTTTCCGCGCCGTGCATGAATCCGATAGTCTGATCGAAATCGACAATTCCCGCATCCGACCCCAGTCCGCTAATGACTAATCCCGCCGCGGCCGTGCCCAGCCGCGCACACTCCACGACTTCCCAGTCACGCAACAAGCCGGCAATAAACCCGGCGCAATACGCATCGCCGCAACCAGTCGAATCGACCACCTCGGCCTTGAAGGCGGGCACGCGGATCTCCTCAATCTCGCCGTCGCTCCCGCGCCAGGCGATACTGCTGCCCTCGGCCCCCATCTTGAACACGGTGGCGCCGACGCCGCGGTCGAGGAAGAAGCGAATGACGTCGTGGCGATTCTGAAGTCCGCAGATCATGCGAGCCTCGTCAAGCCCGGGCATGAAGTAGTCCACAAAGGGCAACGCGGGCGCGATGATGTCGAGCAGATCGGGACGAGCGATGGCGATGAGATCGAGCGTGGTCGAAATGTTTCGGCTCCGCGCGAACTCGAGGACGCGGGCCGTTGGCGCGCCATCGAGCTTCGGCATGAGATAGGTGCCACCGAAGTGAAGGTGGCGGGCCGCGGCGATCGCGGCAAAGTCGATGTCGTCTTCACCAAGTTCAGCGTTCGCACCAAGAACGTGGAGCGCGGGCCGCTCGCCGTTCGGCCGAATTGGCAACATTGTGGCCGACGTCTGCACTCGCGGCTTGCGCACGATCCCGCTCGTGTCGACGCCGTGACGGGCCATGGTGTCCAGAATGAAGTCCCCGGCCGCATCCTCGCCTACGGCTCCCATGGCGAGCACGCTCGCACCCAGCTTGGCGAGGTCGACGCTCATGCCGGCGGCGGTTCCGGCCACGGTTAATCGGATCTCCTCCAGGAGATCGACATCCTGGCCCGGCGGTATACGCGTCACCGGTCTTCCCAGCACATCGAGAATATGGATTCCGAGGCTTACGACCTCGGCCATGTCCGGAACCCTTTCCGCGACTGCCGGTTGTTCGCTGTTCAATGGTGGAGTGACGCGCCCCAGCGAAGCACGTACGCCGGGGAACGACGATCGTCGGCCAAAACGACTAAGTAGGTGGTCACAGAATTCTGGAGCATCGGCGCCGTGTCCGGTTCCGCGGGCTGCAAGGACGCAGGCGTCGCCCCTACCGCCGCAGCGATGGAGAATCATGCTCCAGGAATCACTGACCACCTACGTAGCTGCCGGTTGACTTTGCGCGATAGCCGGCCAGACCTGCCTCGAACGTGGCACTGAATCCGGCCACGGACCAGGCCGCGCGACCAACGAACAAGCCATCGATGTCCGGCAGCGATGTAAAGGAACCGGCATTTTCGGGCGATACACTGCCACCGTAAAGGATCGGGATATCAGCTCCCAAACGGCCGAAGCGTTCACCCAGTGCGCCACGAATGACCACCGCTATCGGCTCGACATCACCGGGTGTCGCCGGAGTGCCGCCCGCGCCAATCGACCATACGGGCTCGTAGCCAAGGATGAGGCGGTCGAGTTGGTCTCTCCCAACGCCATGGAGGCCGATCTTGAGTTGGCGCAACACGGTTTCGTCGCTGACGTCGTAGCCGCGCTCCTCCGCGGTTTCACCGATCGCGAGCAGAACACGAAGTCCGGCGCCTAGCGCGGCCAGCACTTTTCGATTGAGATCGACATCGCCTTCATGGAAGAGTTGGCGTCGCTCGGCATGCCCAATGAGCACCAGGTCGATGCCGAGGGCCTGGAGCATCCGTGCGGAGATTTCTCCGGTGAAGGCGCCTTCCGAAGCCCAGTGCATGTTCTGGGCCGCGAGCCAAAGATTGCCGGGTCGTTCCGCGGCGACTTCGGCAACGGCAGCAAGCGAGGTAAAGGGCGGGATGATGAAGGCGCGAGCATCAGGGGGAATCTCGATCGCGGCAGTAAGCTCCCGGTAGAAAAGCGCCGATTCGGCCGGTGTCTGGTTCATCTTGAAGTTCGTGCCAAAGACATAGGGGCGCGTCACGAGGCGGACTCCAGACGTTCAGACGGGCGCAGGGTGGCCGCGATCCGGTTGCCCGCCGCGTTGAACACGGTAACGCGATCGAGCGGCAACTCGACATGGACCGGGCCGGACGATGGGAGACGCTCCCCCGCTGAGGACGAAACCTTCGCTTTGAAGCTTCCTCCGCCGAGTCCGTCGACGACAAGCGCGAGGAGGTACTGGCCACCGATCTGGATCGTCTTGCGGATCAGGTGCGCTGGCACGGCGCCGGGCGCCGCGCTCGTCGAAACGTGGATCTGTTCAGGACGGATGCCAAGCGTTATGGCCGTCGCCTGGATGTCGGAGCCTGCCACGACCACCGGTTTTGGAAAGAGCGGCGACCGCAGGACGCCAGTGTTGCCGTCAGCCGCGAGCGCCACGTCAAAAAAGACCATGCCCGGATTTCCCAGGAACCAGCCACCGAATCGATCATCCGGATGGTTGTACAGCTCGCGCGGTGAAGCGCATTGCACGATCTTGCCGTCCTCCATGAGCGCGATCTGATCCGCGAGCGTCATCGCTTCCGTCTGATCGTGCGTGACATAGACGATGGTTTGGCTGAGCGAGCGGGTCAGTTCCTTGAGCGAGCGTTTCAACTGGAGTTTCGAGGCGGCATCGACGTTCGTAATTGGCTCATCGAAAAGGATGATCTCCGGCTGGCGAGCAACTTCGCGGGCGACCGACACTTTCTGCCGGGCGCCGTTGTCGAGCCGCGCAACATCCAGGTTCGCGCTCGCGTTGAGGCCCATCAGGTCGATCGCGTCGTCAACGCGGCGCTTTCGCTCCGGTTTCGAAAGCTTCATCGATTGCAACGGCAACTCGATATTGCGGTAGACGCTGATCCCACGATAGACCACCGGGTACTGGAACACCATGCCGATATCGCGTCTGCTTGGCGAGAGCCGGGACACATCACGATCGCCGAAATAGACGCTGCCAGCGGTTTGTGTTTCCAAACCCGCGATGATTCGCATCAGGGTCGTCTTGCCGCACCCGGACGGACCCAACAGGCAGGTAACCTGGCTATTGGGAAAGGTGAACGTCACGTCGTCGACCGCGTTGAGCGGACCGAACGACTTCGTGAGCTGCTCGACGCGGATTTCAGCCATGCGCGGCTCCCGTGGGCACAGGGGACACGCCGCGAGCGCCACGCC
>JBBRVX010000176.1:0-11460 GCA_038246475.1 Thermomicrobiales bacterium
AGTGCCATCAGATCGTTCGGGAGGGCCACGATCTCGTTGAAGAGCAATTGATACGATCCGGGCGCGAGATCAAGCCAGCCACCGGCGTCGAACTCCAGCGATCGCACTTCAGGGAGTACGCGATCCGCGTTTGATGCGCCCAGGATGCCCCGGCCCACGAGCATGCTGACCTGCGCGACGCTCAAATCAAAGCCGTTCGGCTGCAGTTGCGCTTCCAGCGAACGATAGGCTGAGATGAGCGGCGGCTCGCCCTCGATCCGGCTCAGCAGCTCTTCTCGGCCGAGCGCTCCACCCTGCTCCCGGTGATGTTCGTCACGGCTCATTCCGGGGGTCGCTTCGCCACGAGCACAGCCTCGCCTTCTCTCTTGACCAGATATGTCTCGACCGGGACCACGACCGGGAAATTTGCCGGCAGCCCCGTGCGAATCTCGAACGCGCCGCCATGGAGCGGGCACTCGATCTCGTCGCCAATGATCTCCCCATCCGAAAGGGACGCATCCTGGTGCGTGCACGTGTCGTTCAGCGCAAAGAACTCCCCGTCGAGATTGATCAGCACAACGGGGTCGGCGCCAACTTCCACGTACATCATCTCGCCCGGCCCGATGTCTGATGTGCGGGCCACATCATGCCATTTCAGCGCATCAGTCACCTGCATACATCTGCCTCGGATAACGCATGCCAAACATCGTGCTACAGGGTGTCATCGGCAGGCGGCACTCCGTAAATGCCTGCCTTGAGGACCTTCAATCCCAGCATCGCGCACTTCATCCGCGCTGGGCTGATCGGTACCCCGAGCTCATCGAGGAGGTCTTCTCGGGAAATCGCCTTCACCTCGTCAAGCGCTCGACCCTCGACCATTTCGGTCAACATGGACGCCGCCGCCTGGCTGATCGCGCAGCCTCGCCCCGAGAACCGCACTTCAGTCACCCGCTCACCGTCGGTCCGCAAATCCATGCGGATCTCATCCCCGCATAGGGGATTGACATCCTCGTACGTGAAGTCGGCCGGTTCGAGCGTTCCCTTGTTCCGGGGATTGCGATTGTGATCGAGAATTGATTCCCGATAGAGACTATCTGTCACAATATTTCTACCCTATGCTGAGAAAATCTGGCGCACACGATGCAAGCCAGCGACGAGGCGATCAACGTCGTCGTCGTCGTTGTACACGTAGAAGGACGCCCTGGTCGTCGCTGGCAGTCCGAAGCGATCCATCACCGGCTGGCAGCAGTGGTGTCCCGCGCGCACCGCGACATTCTCCTCGTTCAGGATCGCGGCTACGTCATGCGGATGGATGTCGCCAAGCGTGAACGAAATGACTCCACCATGGCGGTCTGGATCGCCAGGTCCATACATCCGCAGCTCGGGGATCTCGCGCAGCCGTTCCATCGCTCTTTGCGTCAAGCGACGCTCGTGCTCACGGACCCGGTCCATTCCGATCGTCTGAAGGTAGTCGACCGCGGCGCCAAGACCAATGGCGTCGCCGACCGACGGCGTGCCCGCTTCAAAACGCGCGGGCACTTCCGCGTAGGTCGAGCCCTGAATCGTGACCTTTCGGATCATGCCGCCGCCGCCCATAAATGGGGGCATCTTCTCCAGCAAGGCCAGTTTGCCGTAGAGCGCGCCGGAGCCCATGGGCCCGAGCATCTTGTGGCCGGAAAACGCCACGAAGTCAGCGTCGAGCGCCTGCACATCGACGGGCATGTGTGGAACGCTCTGCGCGCCGTCGATCAGGACCACCGCGCCGGCGTCGTGCGCCAGCCGGATAATCTCCATCGCCGGGTTGATCGTGCCGAGGCTGTTGGACACGTGGGCGAACGCCACCAGCTTGGGGCCCATTGCTAGGAGTTCGCGCAGGTAATCGAGATCCAGTTCCCCATCATCCGTAACGCGGATGGCGGCGAGTCGGGCGCCCTTTTCCGCCGCGAGGAGTTGCCATGGCACCAGGTTCGAATGATGATCCATCTCCGAAACGACAATCAGATCGCCCGCGCCAACATGCGTTCTGCCCCACGTCTGCGCGACAAGATTGATCGCCTCGGTCGTGTTACGCACGAAGACAATCTCCCGGGCTGACGCGGCGTTGAGGAAATCAGCCACCGTATGCCGGGCCGCTTCGTACTGTGCCGTGGCCCGTTCTGAGAGGTCGTACACGCCACGATGGATATTGGCGTTCGTTTCTCGATAGTAGCGGTCCAGGGCGGCGATGACCGGCTCGGGCTTCTGCGAGCTGGAGGCGCTGTCGAGAAACGCGAGGCGTTGCCCGCGCGCGTTCTCAGACATCAGGATCGGAAAGTCCTCCCTCACCGTCGTCCAGTTCCTTGGCGTGATGGCAGTTGCTGTACTCATGGTCTGCTTCCCGGCGGCGGGGCCAAACGCGTCGCGGCATGCACCGCTGCGCCGCCTGCGCTCACCCGACTCGAACAGCTCGTTCAAATGCCCACCTTGCGGGCGATCGCCCCTTCGAGAAAGCCCTGAATCTCCTCGACCGGAATGCGATCGATGACCGGCCGGAAGAACCCTTCGACGATGAGCTTCTGAGCCTCGGAGCGAGGAATACCACGCGCCTGCAAGTAGAAGAGATGCTCTTCTTCGACTTGGGAGATGGTGGCGCCGTGGGTGCAACGAACGTCGTTGGCGGCGATTTCCAGATTGGGAATCGAGTCCGCGCGCGCCGTTCGGCTGAGGATCAGATTCCGGTTCTGCTGGTAGGCATCCGTCTTCTGCGCGCCTTCTTCCACCTTGATCAGGCCCGAGTAGACGGAGCGGGCATTCCCCTTCAACGCGCCCTTGAACTCGAGATCGCTCGTCGTAAAGGGCGACTCATGAAGCTGCCACGTGTGATGGTCGAAGAACTGGTCGCCATCGGCGAAGAAGATGCCCAACATCTCCGCGAGCGAGTTCTTACCTCGCAAATGGGACGCAATCGAATTCTTGGTGAACTTCGATCCCAGCGTCACATGGAGCGAATTGAGCGTGGCATCGTCGCCCAGAATCGCCCGCTCGGTCATGAAATTCCAGACGTCCCGGCCCCAGTCCTGGACCTGGACATAGCGCAGTTTGGCGTCGCTCGCCACCAGGAGCTCGACCACCGCCGAGGCAAAGGACTGAATTTCCTGCGAAGGCGAGCGGAAGGCATCGACGACGAACGCCTCGGCGCCATCTTCGAGGACCGCCACGGTATGGGTAAAGACGGCCGCGCCCGGTTCCGAAATGACACTGAAGGCCCGGAACGGCGCCTCGATCTTCACGCCCTTCGGTACGAACAGGAACGACCCGCCCTGCCAGTAGGCGGCGTGCAGCGCCTCGAACTTGCCAAGCGTTGGCTTTACCGCCTCGGTCATGAAGTAGCGCTCGACCAGCTCCGGGTACTCGCGCACCGCGGTTACGAGGTCCGTGAAGATGACGCCCTGCGCCGCCACTTCTGGATCGAGCGTCGATAGAATCGTTGCGGCATCGCGCTGGACGACGACCCCGGCGTTCGGGCCCAGCGCGATCTGCGCGGCCGGCTCTTCCACCCCCGCGCTGTCGAGCACCTGTAGGGGATCAGCCCCGGCCGCATCTTCCCCGGCACTCGGCCGCAAGCGATCGAGTTTGAGACCGCGCAGATCGGTTCTGCGCCACTCTTCATCGGTTCGGCGCGGCATGGGAAGCGATTCATACAGGTCCCACGCCTGCAAGCGAGCGTCTCGGGTAGCGCCTGACTCCAGCCGCGACCGCGAGAGCGCCTCCACTCCATCGCGCGAGAACCCTGTCCTTTCGCTGACTTCAGCGATCGTGCTCATTGACATGCACTCTCCAGGTTCGCGCACCGCGCTGGCGCTTCGTCCAGCGCGGTGCGCGTGTCGACTAGCCGACCGATCCTTCCATTTCGAGCTGGATCAGGCGGTTCAGCTCGACCGCGTATTCCAGCGGGAGCTCTTTGGCAATCGGTTCGATGAAGCCATTCACGATCATGCTCATGGCTTCCGTCTCATTCAGGCCACGGCTCATCAGGTAGAAGATCTGCTCTTCGGCGACCTTGGAAACCGTTGCCTCGTGCCCGATGGAAGCTCGCTCCTCCTCGACCTCGATGTAAGGGTAGGTATCGGTCTTGCTGGTTTCATCGAGGAGCAACGCGTCGCAGACGACGTTGCTTTTGACATTCTCGGCCCCCTTGTAGACCTTCACCAGGCCCCGATAGGACGACCGGCCAGTTCCCTTCGAGATCGACTTCGAGATGATCTGGGAGGAGGTGTTCGGCGCAACATGCACCACCTTGCCGCCCGCGTCCTGATGCTGCCCGTCGCCGGCAAACGCGACGGAAAGAATCTCTCCCCGGGCGCCTTCTTCCATCAGCCAGACTGCCGGGTACTTCATCGTCACTTTCGACCCGAGGTTGCCGTCCACCCACTCCATTGTGGCGTTCTTGTAGGCAGCGGCTCGCTTGGTGACGAGGTTGTAGACGTTCTTCGACCAGTTCTGGATCGTCGTGTAGCGGCAGCGGCCGCCTTCGAGGACCACGATCTCCACCACGGCCGAGTGCAGGCTGCTCGTCGAATAGGTTGGCGCCGTGCATCCCTCGACGTAGTGCACATAGGCGCCCTCGTCGACGATGATCAGCGTCCGCTCGAACTGGCCCATGTTTTCCGCGTTAATGCGGAAGTACGCCTGCAGCGGAACCTCGATCTTCACTCCTGGCGGCACGTAGATGAACGAGCCGCCCGACCAGACCGCCGAATTAAGCGCGGCGAACTTGTTGTCGTTGTACGGGATGATCGTCCCGAAGTACTTCTTGACCAGCTCCGGCTGCTCGCGCACGCTGGAGTCCATGTCGAGGAAGATAACGCCCTGCTTTTCCAGGTCTTCCCGCAGCGAGTGATAAATCACTTCGCTCTCGTACTGCGCGCCAACTCCGGCGAGGAACTTGCGCTCCGCCTCCGGAATGCCAAGCTTCTCAAAGGTGTTCTTGATGTACTCGGGCACTTCGTCCCACGTCCGCCCCATATTTTCCGTGGGCCGGATGTAGTAGAAGATGTTCTCGAAGTCGATCCCCGAGAGGTCCGCGCCCCAGTTCGGCATCGGCCGCTTCTCATAGTGGTCGAGCGCCTTCAGCCGGAAATCGAGCATCCACTCCGGCTCGTTCTTCATCGCCGAGATGTCCTCGACGATCTTGCGATTCAGTCCCCGCTCGCTCTTGAATACGTAGTCTTCCTCATCGCGAAATCCGTACTGATATTCGCCGATATCGACCTGCGCCTTGGCAACCATGTGAATACTCCTTCTTCCGCCGCGCGACGTGCAGCCGCGCTAGTCGGCTCGTGTTCCGGCGAACTGGGCGCGCAGCCCCTCGTAGCCCTTGGCTTCGAGCTCGTGCGCCAATTCAGGACCGCCGCTTTCGACGACGCGCCCTTCCATCATGATGTGGACGAAGTTCGGCTTGATGAAGTTCAGGAGCCGCTGATAGTGGGTAATCAGCAGCATCCCCACCTCGGGGCCCGAGAGGTTGTTCACGCCCTCGGAGACGACTTTCAGCGCGTCGATGTCGAGCCCGGAGTCGGTCTCATCGAGCACCGCCATCTTCGGCTCCAGCAGCGCCATCTGCAGGATCTCGGCGCGCTTCTTTTCGCCCCCGGAGAAGCCTTCATTCAGGTAACGCGTAGCAAACGCGTCGTCCATCTTCAGGATGGCCATCTTTTCGCGCATCAAGCGCCGGAACTCCCGCGGCGTGATCTTTTGCACGTCCCCGCCAGCGGCCGCCGACTCCTCAGCCCGCGCGTTGCGCACGTTGGTCACGGCCATGCGCAGGAAGTTCGCCATCGAGACGCCAGGGATGACGGTCGGGTACTGGAACGCCAGGAACAGGCCCTTGCGCGCCCGCTCGTCTGGTGACCATTCCAGGATGTCCTCGCCCTGAAACCGGATGCTGCCCTCCGTCACTTCATAGCGGGGATCGCCGGCAATGACATAGGCCAGCGTGCTCTTGCCAGAGCCGTTTGGACCCATTAGCGCGTGAATCTCCCCCTCGTTAACGACGAGGTTGACGCCCTTCAGGATTTCCTTGCCGTCGATCTCGGCGTGGAGATTTTCGATCTCGAACATTGGCGCCTTTACTACTCCGTTGCTGCTGCTCACGATGCCGTACTTCCTCCCGAACGCGGGTCCATCGCCCGCCACAAACGCATGCCATCCGGCATGCTCGACCAGGCGTTCAATCCGCCCTGGCGACTACGCTTCCAGACCGACCCAGGCTCCGGCAATCGGGGCAAACCCCGGCAAAAACCGTGTGGTGGTTGGAGATATCAAACCCACTTTGTTCCGACGCCACGTGACGTGCGACCAGCGCCACCGGAACCTCAACATCCAGCAGAGCGCCGCACCGGAGGCAATGCACGTGATCGTGCCTTTCGACGCGACCGTCGTAGCGGCTCGCCTGGTCGGCGAAGGTGAGCTCCTGGATCAGGCCATGTTCCGCCAGCAGATGCAGCGTGCGGTACACGGTCCCGTAGGCTATGCGCGCATCGCGACGTCGTACGCGTTCGAAGATCTCTCCGGCGGTCAAATGCTGCTGCGAGAGTCGCACTTCCTCCAGCACCAGCGACCGCTGGGTCGTATTCTTGAACTGCCGTCCGGTCGTCACAGCGACGCTTCCCAAATGAGAATAAGTCTTACTAACACGCTCGCAATGCTACCACGCGATACGCATTAGAGTCATCCCACGCGGGCCAGAATCAAGCGAAAATAGGGAACTGGCACGTCAAGACCCGGTATGGTGGACTACGGACACGGGAAGGAACCAAGGTGTCAACAGCATTGACGGTGGCGGTGACCCGCGAAATTCCCGAGGCAGGCCTTGCGCTCTTGCGCAGCGAAGCAACCGTGAATGTCTGGCCCGATGACCTCCCGCCTGATCCCGGTCAGCTCGACACGCTTCTCACTGGCTGCGACGGCGCCCTTACCCTCCTCACCGATCGCATCGACGGAACCCTGCTCGACCGCCATCCATCGCTCAAGGTCATCTCGAACTTCGCCGTCGGGTATGACAACATCGATGTCCCGGCGGCCACCGCGCGCGGCGTACTGGTGTGCAACACGCCGGATGTCCTGACCAACGCCACCGCCGATCACACCTGGGCCCTGTTGATGGCCGCCGCCCGTCGCATTCCGGAATCCATCGACTACGTCCGTGAAGGCAAATGGAAAACCTGGGGACCGATGCTCCTCCTGGGTCAGGAGATCAGCGGCGCCACCATCGGCATCGTCGGTCTCGGCCGCATTGGCAAAGAAGTCGCCAAGCGCGCATCTGGCTTCACCATGAAGGTGCTCGCCTTTGATCCCTTCGAGGACAGGGAGTTCGCGGATCGCCACGGCGTCACGTATGTTCCGCTTGCGCGGTTGCTTGCCGAGTCAGATTTCGTGACGCTGCACGTGGCATTGACCCCTGAGACGAGACATCTCATCGGCCACGCGGAATTTGCAGCCATGAAGCGAACGGCGATCCTGGTCAACGCCTCACGCGGCCCGGTGATCGAGACCGACGCGCTCGTCGCCGCGCTTCGCAACGGTTCCATCCTCGGCGCGGCCCTCGATGTCACTGATCCGGAACCACTTCCCGTGGATCACCCGCTCCTATCACTTTCCAACTGCATCGTCGTCCCGCACACGGCCTCGGCGACGGTCCAGACCAGAGATCGGATGGCTGAGCTCGCGGCCCGAAATCTGATTGCCGGTTTGAAGGGAGAGCGCCCCCCGGCGTCGGTGAACGCTGACGACGTACTCGGCGGTCGATAACGCAGAGCGACGGCGTCGCTGGAGTGGCATCCAATTCAATTCAGCGGTGATGCTCACCACGGTGAGCGTCATGCGGCGCGGGTATACTCGCGTTGGGTTGAAATCGCGGGCATAGGTCCGCGCCGCCCAAGCGGAATGTCAACACAAAGGAAAGTAGCATCCCATGTTCCGATGCAAGGCGTGCGGTTGGATTCATGATGGCGATGCGCCCCCTGATGTCTGCGTCTCCTGCGGGGCCACGGCGGATCGCTTCCGTCCGATGGACTCGACCGAAGTCGACGTTATGACAGGGGAGCTCGCCTCGTACGGCATTGCCGGCCAGGGCTTTGACGACATCGATGTCGACTACACCCGCCGCATTCGCCTGTTGTCGTTCGTCGATGCCTCGTTCTATTCAAACTTCATTCAGCGATCTGGTCCTCGCCTGCCGATTTCCACGGGCGACCCTCAATGGTTCCAGGACAACATCCCGTGTATGACGGCCTGCCCTTCGCACACGGATATTTCTCGCTACATTGCCCTCATCGCTGATGGCCGCTACGCCGATTCCTTCGAGATCAACCGTGAGCACAATGTTTTCCCCGGCTGTCTTGGCCGGATGTGCGCCAGACCCTGCGAAGACGCCTGCCGGCGCAAGGAGATCGACGCCCCCATCGGCATCTGCTACCTGAAGCGGGTGGCCGCGGATTACCGCGGGGAAACACGGCGCGAGGTTCCACCGCCCTGGAACGGCCGGACCGCGGCGGTCATTGGCGCTGGCGCCAACGGGCTGACGACCGCTCGCCAGTTGGCGCGTTCGGGATACCGGGTCACCATCTTTGAACGCTATCCCGTGCCTGGCGGCGTCATGTGGTCGGGTGTGCCCGAATGGCGGCTCCCGCGCGACGTCATCATGGATGAGGTCAGCCTGATCACTGACCTTGGCATCGAGATCCGTTACAACACCGAGGTCGGGCGCGACATCACCCTGACCGAGCTAGCCGATACCCACGACGCCGTCATCATCTCGGCGGGATGTCAGGTTCCGCAGGAGCTCGGCGTCCCCGGCGAGGATCTTGAAGGCGTTGTCTCAGGGCTTCAGTTTCTGGAAGATGTGAACCTGGGCCAAAAGGATGTCTGGGTTGGCAAGAAAGTCGTCACGGTTGGCGGCGGTTTCACATCGATGGACTGCGTGCGCAGCGTGCTGCGCATGGGCTCAGAAGAGTCGATCATGACCTATCGTCGCTCGATCCTCGAGATTCCGGTCGATGCTATCGAGCTCGAAGAGGCCGAGGTCGAAGGCGTCGAGATCATGTACATGGTCGCTCCCACCCGCGTCATCGACGACGGCTCTGGAAAATGCGCGGGCATCGAGATGATCCGCAACGAGCTTGGCGCGCCGGATGACAAAGGCCGGCGCCGCCCCGAGCCCGTGGCCGGTTCGGAGTTCATCATCCCCTGCGACATGGTGCTCGTGGCCATCGGGCAGCGCCAGGACAACCGCCTGCTGGGTGATCTCGCCCTGCAGACCGATCGGCGCGGCGTGCCTATTCTGAACGAGAACCTCAAGACTGAGCTGCCGAACGTTTGGGCCTCAGGGGATTACGTGGTCAATCCGACCAACTTCATCTCATCGATCGGCGAGGGCCGGCGCGTCGCCGAGTTTATCAACGAAGACCTGCTTGGGACCGAGCTGAAAATCAAGGAAATGGAAATCACTCGCGTCCCCACCGAGTACATCTCCACGCCCAATCCCTTGCTTTCCGAAGGCGTTGCCGAATGGACCTTGTCCACGTCCAGCCGTCGCCTCATCTGGGGCGATGACTACACCAGCGTTGGCCGCCAGATGATGCCGGCGATGCCGCTCCCTCATCGAGGCCTCGGCAGCGGCGACACCACGATCGAGGCGGAGATCGGCTACACCAAACCGATTGGCTTCGAGGAAGCGAAGCGCTGCCTGCAGTGCCAGCTCAACATCTTTATCGATGGCAACCGGTGCATCCTCTGCGCGAACTGTGTCGATGTCTGCCCAGTAAAATGCATTGAGATGATCTCGATCGACCGCATTCATTCCATCGACGGTGATGTTGAACTCGCCGAGATGGCGCGGGCGGAGATGGGTCCCTTGTCCGCCGCGATGCTCATCGACGAACGCCCCTGCATCCGCTGTTCGCTCTGCGTCGACTGGTGCCCAACCGAGTGTCTCACGATGGACCACTTCCGGCTTACGCCCGCCCCTGAGCGCGAGAGCGTCGATTTGGCGATCGTCGCCGACTGAAAGCCAGTTCCCTGGGGATGAATGTCCACCACGATGAGCGAGGAGGCCGAATTGGAAGTGTTCGAGCTTGCCGAAGTTACCCGGCTACAGCAGGCAAGCGGCGAGCGTTACCTTCAGTTCCTGAACGCGGGCTCAATGAGCCTCGGCCTTTACGTCCTTTCAGCGGGCTCGACCGATACGCAGTCGCCCCATAAGGAAGATGAGATCTACTTCGTCACGTCCGGTCGGGGAGCGGTCATTGTTGATGGAGAGCGGAAACCGGTGAAAGAAGGCGCCATCGTCTTTGTGGCGAAGGAGGTAGAACACCGGTTTGTCGACATCGAAGAAGACCTGACCCTGCTGGTCTTTTTTGCGCCGCAGCACGCTGGCTGATTCCAAGGGAACACGACCGCGATTCCTGACGTTTTGGTCCTGATCCGACTTGACACGTTCAGACCGGCTCGTACACTTCATCCATGTTGAAGAACTATGACTCGGGTCGTGATAACGATCCGGCCCGGGTGCGGAGGAATCTAGCGTGATCACGATTACCACCGAGGCCGTTTCTCAGCTCAAGGGCTTCCTAGCTGAGCAGGGCACCCCCGAGGCTGCCTTGCGCGTCTTCGTCGCCCCGGGCGGTTGCTCCGGTCTGCAGTACGGCATGACCGTCGAAGAAAGCGTCGAGGACGGCGACGAGGTCATCGAGATGGACGGCGTTCGTCTGCTCGTCGACAACTTCAGCGCCATGTACCTGGAAGGCGCCCAGGTGGACTATGTCAATTCGCTGATGGGCGGCGGCTTCACGGTCCACAACCCGAATGCGGTGTCCGGCTGTGCCTGCGGCTCCTCCTTCAACGCCGGCGGCAACGCCGAAACGGCCCAGGGCTGCGGCTGCGGCCACTAGTCCCCTCTACGCACACGTGACATGGTGCTCCGCCCCGTTTCCGGGGCGGAGCATGGCATCATTTTCATCCTCGGCTCTCCTAGTGGGACTCTCGTCGGCCCAGCGCGAGGATCGATCCGCCAGATCTAATCGCGACGAACTTCCGTCCCACCAACGACCCACCATTCATCGAAGCATTTTTTCGAGCGCCGGCGACCAAAGCATTCGACCCGCTCAGTTGGCGGCCGCCGACGCGACGCATTCCGTCGTCTTTGGTTCACGTCCCAGAGCGTTGCAAATCGTTGATGACCAGTCCCGCCGGGGCTTTCGGTTCGAACCAGGTTGACTTGGGCGGCAGCAGATCGCCCTCTTCCGCGACCGCGAGCAACCGGTCTAGGCTTGGCGCGGGCATCAGAAACCCGGCGTGAGCTACTCCCGTTTGCACGGCCTGAATCACCTGCTTCTCGTTGACGATTGGCTCGATTTTTCTCATATCGGATGATTCATCCTGGTGGCTAAAGGTGTGTAGCACGCCTTCGACCGCGGCTTCGGCAAGGGCCTTGCGGGAGCCGCC
>JBBRVX010000177.1:0-11441 GCA_038246475.1 Thermomicrobiales bacterium
CATCGCCGAAAACGCCGAGGAATGGTTGACCAGCGCCCAGGCGCTGGGGCTGGCCCAGCGGCGCAGCACGGACCGCGTGTTGCCCTGGGACCGCGGCAATCCGACGCTACCGCGGATGGTCAGGCCGACAAACGGCCGCCGGCCGGTCGTGGTTTGATGCATCGCCGCGGGCTAGTGGGACACGCCCGCGGTGGCCGAGGGGGTCTGTCATGATCAGGAGCAGTGACCGCCGTCCCCGGGTCAGGCGTCCGCCCCGGTTCCCGCCACCGCGTTCCGGTGCGCGCGACGCGATCGAGCGGCACTACTTTCGCCACGCTGCCGAGGCCAGGCGCGCGGCGCTCGGTCGATTACAGCAATTGGGCGGGAACTATCGGCTGGTCCATCAACCTAGCCGTCGCCGCTACTCTCTGGAACGGGTGGTCAGCCGCCGCATCGGCGAGCGGTTGCGAGTCTTCTTCGTCTACGACGCGGACCGCGACAGGATCACCCAGAGCAGCGGTGAGACGGAGCTGGAAGCGGCTCTGCGGCGAGTCGACTCCGCCGTGCGGGAGGCCGAGGGCGCGACCTGGCGGCATCATCTGCGGGCCAGCGCTGTCAACCAGATCGGACGCATCCAGGGGCTGCCTCCCGCGATCGTCGTGCAGCGCCTACGCGACGCCGGGTTTCGGCCCGGTTCCCCGAGCGTCCGGGGCAGCGTGGTCTGGTGGCATGCGGACGGGTCGCGCGTGCGGGTCGATCCGCCGCACGGGGGGCCCCGGGGGTTTCCCTCCGATCGCCGGGTGCACTACCACAAGTATTTTCAGCTCGCCGGCGGCCCGAGTGTCCTGGTTAGCGACCGGGGGAGGATCGTCCCTGCCTTGCGACGCGACCCCATGACCGGCCGCCTCGTCCCCAGAAATCCGAGGCGAACCCCCGCCGCCCATATCCTCAGCGGCGCCAGGCGGCGCGAGGCCGAGGCGTCGCGGTCGAGGGGGCATGCCGGCGCATGGGCGTAGTCCCGGACGCGGGGTGCTCACGGATGCTGCGCGATTTACAAGCGTTCATCCGGATCCCTTCGGTCAGCAGCCAGCCCCGGCACGCCCTGGATGTGCAACGCTGCGCCGCCTGGCTCGGGGATCAGATGCGCCAGATCGGGCTGGAGCACGTCGCGGTGACGCCGACCGCGCGCCATCCCATCATCTATGGAGACTGGCTTCACGCTCCCGGCCGCCCGACCGTGTTGATCTACGGCCATTACGACGTGCAGCCAGCCGATCCGGTCAGCGCCTGGACATCGCCGCCATTCGCGGCCGCGATGCGGGGCGACCATCTCTTTGGGCGGGGGGCCACGGATAACAAAGGGCAGCTCTTCGCCCACCTCGAGGCGATGCGGAGCATGTTCCGCGCGCGGGGCAGGCTTCCCGTCAACGTGCGCTGCCTGTTCGAGGGGGAAGAAGAGATCGGCTCCCCCAACCTGCCGGCGTTTCTGCGCCAGCAGCGGCGCCGGTTGGTGGCCGACGTAGCAGTCATCTCTGACACGCGCATGCTGGGGCCGCGGCAACCCGCGCTCACCTACGCGCTGCGGGGCAACCTGGCGCTGGAGGTTGAAGTGCGCGGCCCCGCGCGCGAGCTACATTCGGGAAACTACGGCGGCGCTATCCACAATCCGCTGCAAGCCCTCTGCGAGCTGATCGCCAAGCTCCATGATGGCACTGGGCGGGTGACGATTCCCGGGTTCTACGATCGCGTCCGGCGCTGGGACGCCGCCGAGCGGGCGTTCATGGCGCGGTGGGGGCCATCCGATGCGCGACTCCTCGCCGACGCCGGCGCGAACAGGGCCTGGGGCGAGCGAGGATTCTCGCTCTACGAACGGACGACCATCCGGCCGGCATTGACGGTAAGTGGGATTGCCGGTGGTTACACGGGACCCGGCGTGCAAGGGGTGATCCCTCCTCGGGCCATCGCCCGGATCGGCATCCGTCTCGTACCCGACCAGCATCCGCGGGAGATCGACGGGCTCGTCCGCGAGCACATCGCGCGGATGACGCCGCCGACAGTCATGGCGACGACACGCACCCTCAGCATGGCCCGCCCGGCAGTGATCGATCGCCATCATCCGGCGATGCGCGCCGCGGCGCGCGCCTACCGCGAGGGGTTTGGCGCCGATCCGGTCTACCTGCGTTCGGGAGGAACGATTCCAGTCGTCGCGATGGTGCAGGGGATGCTGGACATCCCGACGGTGCTGATGGGGTTTGCACTGCCCGATGCCCGGATACACGCTCCGGACGAGCGTCTGCACCTCCCGACGTTCTTCCGATCGGTGCAAACCTGTCAACATTTCCTGGAGGCCATCGGGACGATGTGCGAGATGCCAGTGGACGTTTCACGGCGAGCGGTGATGGCCGTACATTGAATGTCGAAGAGGCGACGCGAATCAGAACGGTTCCGGCATCTGCGTCTGCCCTGGCCTCTCCTTGCTTATCGCTGCGTCGAGCCGCGACCGTAACGGTTGCCGATGAAGGTGACCATCCAGCCAACGAGGATGATGACGCCAACACCGATGACCGCGCCGGTAGGGCCGAAGAAATAGAGCGGGCTGAGGAAGAGCAGCCAGCCCAGGGCGATGCCGATAACCGCCTGCGCTCCCCCTTCACCCTTTTTGCGGACGACGGAGAAGAGGGTGGCCATGGTCGCGGTCATCAGCACCAGGGTCAGCACCGCGACGACAGGATCCATAGCTCGCTCCTCCGCTCCCGCCCGTTGGCGCCGATCGGCATTCGCTAACCGTATCACCAAACGCCGCGTCATCCGATCGTGTCCCACGATCACCATCGCCAGCGCCTCCTCCGCCTACGTAGGCGAGCTTACATCGCGGCCGGTCATCGCCAGCCATGATGAGGTCATGGCGTGGACCGATGCGGGCCTGGTCCATGTCATTGTCATCCTGGCCCGGCAGGAAGGGATGAACCATGATTCCAGGGCGGAATAAATGGCGTATGACCCGGCGGAGGGTGCTTGGCGCCGGAGCGGGACTTGGTACGGCGGTCCTGATCGGCAGGATGTCCCCCGTCGTCGCTGAGGAGGGTACGCCGGAAGCCGGCGAGGAGGCGCGGGCTATCGTCGGCGACGTGGTCGATTTCACGCTGACGCCCGACGGGCGCTGGCCCGGCCCGTTCAGCTCGGTGACGCTGACACTGCACCCCGGATGGTTCGACGGCGGCGACGCCTGGTTCATCCGCACCGACACCTCCGATCCGGCGTTCGCCGAGGCGGAGGGGCTCGTCTACGTGCCGCTCCTGCGCAACGCGCTCGATGCCGAGGGCTCCTATGCCACGCTCTACCGCTTCGCGGATGGAGCGGAGGGGCAGCGACCGGTCCTCAGCACAGTTCCGGGCCGCGATGATTTCACCTCCGCCTTCCAGATCGTCGATGTGACCGCGGCCGGAGAGCCGGAGCTCCTCGATTCGATGGCGGCGATCGAAGACGCGGCCGCGGCGGGCACGGTCAGCCTGAGCCCGACCGGGATCATCGTCAACTATCCCCTCGTCGTCTGGCCGGACGGTGGGTTGGCGGTCGATGCGGACCTCGCCATGCCCCTCGGCGGCGGACCGTTGGTCGAGGCGCCCGATTTGGAGAACGGCCAGGTAACCTTCAAGCTGCATCAGTGCTATCCGGGCAGCCGCTATATCGCCACGGACACGTCGGCGGTCCCCATGGCGCCAATGATGGGCGTCGTCGGCAGCGCACCGACGCGGATGCTGCTCGACGTGAACGCGACGGCCCCGATCTACGTCTTCGGCAATGGGCTGCCCGGCCCGGGGCCGATGGGCTTTCAGCCGTCGATCTTCAATTCGAAAGCGGGCGATGCCATCTGGAGCCCGTTCTGGGAGCATTTCACCGTGGTGTGGAAGGATCCCGCCGGGGCGACGCTGCTGACCAGCGAAGCCGAGGTGCTGGAAGCCGTCGAGTCCGGCGACCTGGAGCTCTTCAATGGCACGCCTGACACCCACCCGGACGGGTTCGTCGTCAATTGCCCCGCGCCGGTGCTCGCCCCGAATCCGTATGACCCGGCGGAATTTGCGGCCATGGCCACGCCCGCCACGTAGGGCGGGGCCGTCCGGGAGCGCCCGTGAGTTCCCGGACGGCGCTGCTCCCGCGCGGCAAGGAGGCTCCCATGAAGTCTCGTCCAACAAAGGCTACCATCACCATCGGGAGGTGCCCCATACTCGCGGCCATGCTTGCGGCCGGCATGGCCTCCATCGCGCGCGGGAAGAGTCGCATCGTTGCCGCCCAGGATGAGCTGGATGACGACCTGATGGTCTCCACGGCCGGCTGGAAGACCGATTTCAGCAAGCACGCGGTTCCCCTCTCCGAGTTTCAGTCGGGCGGACCGCCGCGAGATGGCATCCCGCCGATCGATGCCCCACGCTTCGTGTCCCAGAGCGAGGCGGACGCCTGGCTGGCGCCCGAGGAGCCGGTGATCGCGGTCGCCATCGAGCAGCCCGACGGCGCAGTCGCGGCCCGGGCCTACCCGCTCCAGATTCTGCTCTGGCATGAGATCGTCAATGACACCCTCGGTGATACACCGCTGGCGGTCACCTTCTGCCCGCTCTGCTACACGGCGGTCGCCTATGACCGGCGTCTGGAGCCAAATGGGACGGTCTACGACTTCGGCACGACCGGCAACCTGCGGCACAGCGACCTGGTGATGTGGGATCGGCAAACGGAATCGTGGTGGCAACAGTTCAGCGGCGACGCCATTGTCGGCGAGCTGACGGGCGCGCATCTCACCTTCCTGGCGGCGCAGATCGTCAGTTGGGAATCGTTCAAGGAGGCGTATCCGGAAGGTGACGTGCTGTCCCGCGAGACGGGATTTGACCGGCCGTACGGCACGAATCCTTATCCCGGCTACGACGATATCGACAGCCGCCCCTTCCTCTTCGATGGGGAGAGCGACGACCGGCTGCCGCCCATGGAACGGGTCGTCGGGGTGGTGCGAGGGGACCGCGGCGTGGCCTATCCCTTCCCGCTGCTCCAGGAGCGACGCGTGATCGAAGACCGCATCGGCGACGAGGAGATCGTCGTGCTCTGGGCGCCAGGGGCCAGCTCGGCGGTCGACACGCGTGAGGTCGTTGAAGGCCGGGATATCGGGCAGGCGGGCGTGTTCGGGCGGGAGCTCGATGACCGCCTGCTCAGCTTCTCGCCGCTTCCTGGCGGCGGTTTCACCGATGCCGAGACCGGGTCGACGTGGGACGTTTCCGGCCTGGCGGTCGCCGGTACGCGCGCCGGCGACCGCCTGACCGCGATTCCCCACACTGTCGTCTTCTGGTTCGCCTGGGCGGCATTTCAGCCGGAAGGGCGCTTGTGGCAATCGCCAGGATGAGCGCGGCCAGACGCCGTCAGCTATCGGCGTACGCTTCCAAGCCGTCGCGGTTCAGCAGGCGAATGCGCCGCGGCTCGACGGCAACCAGCCCCTCGCCGCGGAATCGGCCGAGGAGCTGGCTCACTGTTTCCCGGTACGTGCCCAAATGCTCGGCCAGCTCCTGGTGGCTGTAACCGTTGACGGTGCCATAAATGTCGGCCTCGCGCAGCAGCAGGGCGGCCAGCCGCGCCGGCAGGGGGCGGAAGGCCAGCGATTCCAACTCCTCTTCCCGGCGCTGCAATCGGGCGCCAAGCTCGGCCAGGAGGCGAAGCCCAACCTCGGGATTGCGGCGGATCAGGGCTTTCAGGTCGGCTCGACTGAGGACGCAGATCAAGCTTTCCTCGGTCGCCTCGGCGTAGCACCCATACATCCCCTGTCCCAGCAGCCCCATCTCGCCGAAGATCGTGTGGGCGCCAAGGGTGGCGACGACGAGCTTGCGACCATCGGGGGCAATCCGGTAGAGATCGCCCCGCCCCCGCTTCAGAATGAAGACGACCTCGCCCGGCTCGTTCGGGGTATAGAAGACCCGGCCACGCTCGCAACTGACCATCGTCGTGCTTTCGGCAAGCCAGGTGCGCTCCGGCCCGGAAAGGGGGCTGAAGACCTCCGTTTCGAGCAGGTGCCCCAGCTTCGCGGCGGCATCGCCAATGACCTTGCCGTCCCGCGTCCTCTTCCAGGCGTCGACGCGGCCACCCTTGCGGGAACCGGTGCGACGCGTCAGATCGGCGAGCTTTCGTTGGATCGCAGAGGTTGTCGACATCAATCAGCGGCTCCGGGCGAGGGTGAAGGCTGGGCCACGAGCTCGAGCAGCCACTCCTCCTCCGGGTTGCCGAGGCTGATCACACGCCCGTCGAGCACGTAGGTCGGCATCGCGAACACCGTCGGTGGAATGACGACATCCGGATCGCTCAGATCCAGCAGGCGAACGTCGAGGTGCGGCCAGCCGAGGGCCCGCAATGTGCCAGCGAGGCCGCGCGCCGTGTCGCAGCCGAAGCAATTCGGGGCGACGTAGATTTCCAGAATACGGCGAACGCTCATGATTCAGCCAGCCCTTCCGCACTCGACCGTATCACACGGCCAAGGTCGGACGGTGTAATCGCGCTTACGCGATGGCCAGAGAATGCGTCGCGGTGCTCGGGTCGCATCGGTCGGGGGGCATCAGCGCCGCTCTTTGCGAAGTTGGCGATAGCGCAGATCGTCCCGATCCCACTCGAATCCGCTGTCGCGGATGCCGCGGTGGGTCATCGTCGCCGCCGCGTCGAGCATCGCCGCCAGCACCGCGCGCTGCGTTTCACGGTCCCCGATCGCGCCAAAGGTGAGGCCGAAGGGATGGCCGACGTAGAGCGCCCGCGACGGCATGATGATCGCCGTGATCTCCAGGCTCTGGGTGATCGAGAGCGTGCAGAGGCCGGCCTCGTCGAGGGCGCGCTGAAGCAGTCCCACGGACTGCTGGCAGACGGGTCAGGTCGGCGCGAGCAGCACCAGATCGACCTGGTCCGCGATCAGGCGCGCGGCGACGGCGGGCCCTTCCACGTCGAGCAGGCGGTCGGTGTCGGCAATGTATCCCATGAAGGAATAGACCTCCAGGGAGAGCGAGCCGATGCGTCCTCCATCCCGCAAGTCGCGGAGATGCTCGAGCGGGAGGACGACGTTCTTGTCCTCGTTGGCGCGGCGCGTGTCGTAGCCGCCATGGCTGAGCACCAGATCGGACAGCGACGTCTCGACCGGAATCGCTCGCCAGGATGGATCACCCGCATCGGCGCCGGTGTCGAAGGAGGGCTGGTCTGCCAGATGCACGCCGGCGGTGGTGATGAACGCGACGCGTGCGTCCGCGAGGGGCACGCGCAAGGGGGTGTACGGCGAGAATCGGTCGAACGGATGCCAATCGAATGGCGCGTAGACCCGGGTCCGCACGTGGTTGCGTTCGATCTGCGCGAAGTTTGCGCCTCGCCCGTCCTGCATTGGTGGTACTCGCTTCCTTCCTGATGGTCCTCAGACGCGGCGTAATCCCGGCCGCCCAACCGCGTCTCGGCGACGGGTCGCGTCCTCAGCCCGATCATACGTGGAGATCGTTGCCGAATGCGATCCATGCGACAGGCACCGCTGGCGGAGATCGCTCATGCTGACCACACCTTGACGCGGTGCGGGCCGAGGGGCCGCGGCGGCAACGGAGCTGGCTGTAATCCTCCTTACGGCCTCATGGCTGTCGCGCTCGTATCATCAGGATCGGTCTGGGAGAATGTCTCAGCCCGCGTCGTGCCTATGCTGGAGGACCATGTCGCATGCTTCGACATTTCGCATTCATTGCCGCGCTCGCGGTTGCCGGGGGTGTTCCGCTTACCGGGGGCGTCTCTGTCGCCGCCCAGGAGAGCACTGCCTGTGCCAGCGCGTTCTGGCTCGAGCCGCTGGCGACGGCCGCCGAAGACGCCGACGCATCTGCTGCCAGCGAGGGCACGGAAGCCGTCCCCGCCTGGATGACCTCTGACCTGACCGATGCCTGCACGGGGGAGACGTTCGCGCTGGCCGATTTCGCCGGCAAGACGCTCTTCATCGAATCGATGGCCACCTGGTGCACGAACTGTCATGCCCAACTGACCCGGGTCAAGGAGGCGGTCGCGCAAGTTCCTGAAGACCAGCGAGATGACATCGTCTTCGTAGCGCTGAGCAGCGAAGTCGATCTGCCGCGCGAAGCGCTGGCGGAGTACGCCGCGAGCAACGACTTTCCCTTCATCTTTGCCGTGATTCCGGCTGACATGCTGCGGACCATGGCTGAAGATCTGGGACAGGAAGTCGCCGTGCCCCCGGCCACGCCCCACCTGATCGTGGCCCCGGACGGCACGATCGGCGAAATGCGCACCGGCAGCAGCTCGCCTGAAGATCTCCTGGCCCTCTTCGCCGAGGCGCGGGAATCCGCCGCGTCGTGAGCCAGTACCTCAGCGCCTTCCTGCTCGGCAACGCCGCCATCCTGGGCAACGTCTGCATGCTGCCGCTCTATCCGGGGCTGATCGCGTTCCTCGCCGGGAACACACAGAGTAGCCGCGCGCGCCAGGGCGGCATCCTGCTCGGCGCGGCAGTGCTGGCCGGGGTGCTGGTGACGATGATCGCTTTGGGGTTCGTGCTCTTCGCCATCGGCCAGTCGTTCAGCCGCATTCTGCCCTGGTTGCTGCCGGTGATCTACGCCGTCGTCATCCTGCTCGGGATCGCCATGATCCTGGGGAAGAACCCCTTTGCCCGGCTGGCGACCGCGCAGGCGCCGATGCTGCGCAACTCCCACGCCGCCGCGTTTGTGTATGGCTGTTTGCTGGCGCCGATGACGTTGCCGTGTACCGGGCCGGTCATCATCGGCGCGTTTGTGCTGGGGGTGGGCAGCGCCGCGGCGCTTGGCGAGAGCCTGCTCTATTTCCTGATCTTCGGGCTCGGCTTCGGCTGGCCGCTGCTAATGCTGCCGCTGGCAGCGGCGCCGCTGCAACGCGGCATCACCCGCTGGCTGGCCGGGAACTCGCACCTGCTCGGCCGGCTTTCCGGGGTGCTGCTATTGGCCATCGCCGCCTTTGGCATCTGGGTCGATCTGTTGCCGAATCTGCGGGGATAGGAACGGCCGTGGGATGGGAGCGCTGCAGGCGTGTCGCGGGGGGGGGTAAATTGGCAGAGGAAACGCCGTGGCCCCGACACGGGGAGTAACGTGGCAGCGACGTTTCGGTGGTAGAGGGAACGCCGCTGGCGTGTCGCGGGAGGCTGAAAGCCGTCCCGCTGGATCGACGAAAGCCCCCTGAACGGGGCTGAGCACGACGGTGAGGCGCGGCGGGAGGCCGTTCTGGAGCCGGAAGGACGGATAGCATCCGGGCGAGGAAAGGGTTGTTCGTAATGGCAGAGCCCGAAACGACGCGTGCGCGGCCATTGAAGATCGGGTTGATTCTTCCCGAGACCGAGCGCCAGATGAATGGCGGCAGCGCGCGCTGGAGCGATCTGCGCGAGATGGCGCTGCTGGGGGAGCAGATCGGCGTCGACTCGCTCTGGATTACCGATCATCTGATTCACCGCGAGCCGGGTGAAGAACCGCGCGGCATGTGGGAGTGCTGGTCGTTGATCTCCGCGTTGGCGGCGGTGACCGAGCGCGCCGAGATCGGGACGCTGGTGATCTGTACCGGATTCCGCAACCCCAGTTTACTGGCCAAGATGGCCGACACGGTCGAGGAGATCAGCGGCGGCCGCCTGATTCTGGGGATCGGCGCTGGCTGGAACGAGCCGGAGTATCGCGCCTTCGGCTACCCATTCGACCACCGCACCGACCGTTTCCAGGAGGCGCTGGCGATCATCACGGCGCTGCTGCGCGAGGGGCACGTGGATTTCAATGGAACCTACTACGAGGCGCGCGACTGCGAGCTGCGCCCGCGCGGCCCCCGCCCGAAGGGCCCGCCGATCATGATCGGCGCTTCTCAGGCGGGCCCACGCATGCTCGATCTGACCGCCCGCCACGCCGATGGCTGGAACACCTGGTTCAGCAGCACGGGGAACACGATTGAGGGGCTGACCCCTCTGCTGGAGCGGGTCGATGCCGCTTGTGCCGCGGTAGAGCGCGATCCCTCCTCACTGGAACGGAGCGCGGCGGTGATCGTCGAAGTCGGGCCGCACGAGCCCTCCGCGATGACCGGCCCACCACTGCACGGCAGCCCCGAGGAGATCGCCGCTGGCTTGCGCGCCTATGCCGACGCGGGAGTCTCGCACCTGCAAGTCTGGCTGGAGCCGAACACATTGGGTGGGATCGAAGCCTTCGCCCCCGTGTTGGAGGCGCTCGACGGGGTGATAGGGTGATGGGGTCATAGGGTAATAGGAAGGACGGAGCACCGAGAACATTCGCCCATAACCCATAGCCCATAGCCCGCAGCCCGTACCACCTATCACCCTATGACCCCATCACCCGTCACACTCGTCAACACCGCGCATCGGCACGTATCATTGCGTATGGTCCCCGGGGGGTGTCCGTACACCTGCCTGGCTGCCGCGTTCCCGTTCCGCGGCCGATTTGCATCCATCTATTGGGAAGGTTCATCGTCGCATGAAAGTCGTACTCCGCCAGGACGTGCCCAAGCTGGGAGACGCCGGCAGCGTCCAGGAAGTCAAACCCGGCTATGGTCGGAACTACCTCATCCCGCAGGGACTGGCCGTGTTGGCCACGTCTGGCGAGGTCAAGACCGCCGAGCACAATGCGGCGGTGAAGGCGCGCAAGATCGCCAAGCAGGAAGCCCAGTTGCAGTCGCTGGCCGACAAAATCGCTGGCAAGCGCCTCGAGTTCACGGTTCGCGCCGGCGAGGGCGGCCGCCTGTACGGCTCCATCACCGCCAGCGAGGTCGCCGAGGAGCTGGCCAAGCTGGTCGGCGAAGAGATCGATCGGCGCCGGGTCGTGCTCGAGGATCCCATTCGCCAACTCGGCGAGCACACGGTCGTGGTTCATCTCGTGGGACGCCTGCGGCCGGCCATCACGGTGATGGTGGTTGGAGATGCCGAATACCAGGCCGCGCATGCCGCCGCCGCGACGGCCAAGGCCGAGGCGGATGCCGAAGAGGCTGCCGCGGCCAACTCCGATGAGGACGTGGCTGAAGGCTGGACCGACGGCGGCATGGCTGGCGCTGCTGGCGATGTTGAGTACGAAGGTGGCCCGGCCACGCTGACCGAGGAGATCGGAAAAGGCGTGCGCCTCGAAGAAGAGATGGACCCGGTCGAGTAGCAGACCGCGTATCATCCCGTTGCGCCCGGTCGATGCCGGGCGCAACGGAAACGGACGGGCTCCCGCTTCGTCCCAAGTGGTCCACCGTCCCCGCCGGTCGTTGCCTGTCGCAACGTCAACATTCCGGGTAGGGGGCGAGGGGAGCCATGGTCACCACAACGCCCAGCATGATCGAACGGCTGCCGCCGCACAGTCTGGAAGCGGAACAGTCGGTCCTCGGCAGCTTGCTGATCGATCGCGACGCCATCATCAAGGTGGCCGCCTTTTTGCGGGCAGACGACTTCTACACCGGCGCCAACGGCCTCATTTACAAAG
>JBBRVX010000178.1:0-11388 GCA_038246475.1 Thermomicrobiales bacterium
CAGACTGTGCGGCAGAGCGCCGCGTTCGTTGGAGGACCCGCGTGTAGCCCTCAACGACCATAACGCGCGAGAAGCGCGGGAGGATACTACCATGGGGTGGAGGGGGTGAAGGGGGTGGAGGGGGTGGGGAAGGGTGGCTTCGCCGCGCGGGACCGGGCATGAGGCGGCGGGCCAGAAACTGATCCCTCGCAGTGTGCATGACATGACGTTGACGACCCGAAGGTGGGTCGTGTCCAACGATTCACGCCCCAGTGCGACGCCCCATCTCACATCCATCCCCGCGCCGCGTTACACCATTGGACGATGAGCGGAAACCGGTTCGAGAAGAGCGTGAACTGAACAGGTATCATCGGGGGGATTAATCGTGGGGAAAGCGGCGGCTCATCCTATGCCGATGGCCGCTTCGGGAGCAGCGAGAGCGGCTGTGCTCGAATCAGCGGTGCACCAATCGTTTGATGGGACCCTCTCGCGCCATGGCGCGGAGATCTATCGCTACGCGCTGCATTTGACACGGAACCGGCCCGATGCCGATGATCTCTACCAGGAAACGGCGCTCAAGGCGTATCGCGCGTGGGATCGACTGCCCTGTGATGCGAATCACCGGGCCTGGCTCTACCGCATTGCCACGAACACGTTTCTGAGCGACAAGCGGAAATCGTCGCGTCTGCGCTCACTCGACGGCGAGGTCGCGGCCGAAACCATTCCGGCCGCGATGCGGGATGAAGACGGACGTCTCGACGCTGGGGATCTGCTGTGCGATGTCGAGCACTTCATCGGCTCACTGCCTCCGAAGCAGCGAGTAGCGCTCGTACAACGCAAGTATTTGGAAATGGGGTATTCCGAGATCGCGGCGATGCTCGGCTGTTCTGAAGAGGCCGCGCGCCGCAGTGTTCACGAGGCACTCCGCAAGTTGCGCGATCGTTTCGGCGACAGGATCTGACGACATTCGCCCGTCCGGGAAGGAATCATGATTATGGAAGCACTAGCAGCACCGGCCCCCGGACCTGAATCACCGACTCTGGAAGTCGAGGCCGACATTACCGGCGTCGACCCTTGCGACGTCGCCTGCGAGGCGATGCCAGCGCATGTGGTAGGCGATCTCTGTGCCCGGGACGAGGGTTGGCTCCGCCAGCATATTGCCGTTTGCACCTCGTGTGCGAACGAGCTTCGTCGCTACGACCGCCTCAATAGCGCCTTGACGGTGTGCGGGGACCGGTGTTGTGCGGACGTTCACCAACCGCCCCCGCTGGCATTGCCGCCACGGGAAAAGATCTGGTACACCCGAATCGACAGCCCGGTTGGCGAATTGATCCTGGCCGCGACCCGCGAGGGGCTGCGCGAGATCGACTTCGCCAAGGAGACCCCTGATAAGCTCTTCGCCATCCGTATTCGCGAGGGGGGCGGCGAGGCGCTTCATGTCGAGCGCATCGAGGATGCCGAGCCGGAAGCACGCTGGCATTTGCAGCGTGCGGCGACTGAATTGAACGAGTATTTCGCCGGCAATCGGGCCCGCTTCGACGTCCCGCTCGATTGGGGCGGTATGGCGCCTTTTCAGCGGGCGGTGCTGGAGGCGACGGTCACGGTGCCGTTCGGCCATGTCGATTCGTACGCCGGCATCGCGCGCCGGATTGGCAACCCGAAGGCCACGCGCGCGGTCGGCAATGCGCTCGGGCGTAATCCCATTCCGGTCATCGTGCCCTGTCATCGCGTCATCCGATCGGACGCATCGCTGGGCGGCTATACCGGCGGGCTGGGCATCAAGCAGCGTCTGCTTCATCTTGAAGGCGTGACTCTCGCGTAGTGGTTGATATGGTTTCGTACCTACTGTTGACGGCATTCCTCTCGTCTTCCCTCGATTCTCCCGCTCCAGACTGAATTCCATTCCGTGGCTCAGTGACCGCGCCAGGGGCCCTTTGTCATCCGCCGGACAGCTCTTGCGTGTGGGAGGACGGGCCGTGGCAAGATGATCCTGGCGAAGCAGGTCGAACGCGCGAAGACGAACCGTGCTCCGGGCAAGAACCATGAAAGGGATGGCGCCATGAGTTATGCCCCGCGTTGTGATGGGAGCCGGCCGGTCGATCTGTCGGCCATCGATCCTGGCGGCGAGCCGAGCATGCAGAAGGCAGAAGGTGAAGCTACGCTGCATGTGCTGGCAAAAGAGTTGGGGTCGCTGCAGAATCTGCTCTTCGCCGCGAACACCGATGCCTTGCTGATCGTGCTCCAGGGGATGGACACCTCGGGGAAGGACGGCGTCGTTCGCAACGTGCTCACCGACATGAATCCGCAAGGCGTGCATGTCTGGTCGTTCAAGGTCCCGACCGAGCTGGAACGGGCGCACGATTTCCTCTGGCGGCATGCGCTTCAGGCGCCGCCGCTCTCGATGGTGGCCGTCTTCAACCGTTCGTACTATGAGGCGGTGATCGTCGAGCGAGTCAAGGGCATCGCCTCGCCCGCGGTGGTGGAAAGCCGGTATCCGCACATCAACGGTTATGAACGCTTGTTGACGCAGTCGCGCACCATCGTCGCCAAATTCTTTTTGCACATCAGCCATGACGTGCAGAAGGAGCGGCTTCTGGCGCGCCAGGTGGAGGTTGAGAAGGCCTGGAAGCTCTCTGTCGGCGATTGGGTGGAGCGGGAGCGTTGGGACGATTACATGGCCGCGTATCAGGCGGCGATTGCCGCCACGTCCACGCCCGAGGCGCCCTGGTTCGTTGTTCCTGCGGATCGCAAGTGGTTTCGCAACCTCGCCGTGGCCGAGGCGCTGGTGGAGCTGTTGCGTCCACATCGCGACGGCTGGTTAGAGACGCTGCGCGATCGCGGCGATCGAGAGCTGGCGGCGCTGCGCGAAGCGGGATTCCTGCAAGAGCCCTGACCGCTCATCTTTAAGTAAAGCGTCAAGGCGCTGATGCCCGGAGCGTCATGGGCAGAAAGAACGTGGCTTGCGGCGGCCCGGGAGGATAAATCCCCCTGCTCGAAGACGAAAGCCCCCTGAACGGGGCTGAGCACGACGCCGTGGTGCGCCGAACGCCGAACGCCGATGTCGGAGGCGGAGCGGGAGAGTGTTCGCGGCGGGTGGTGCAGGTGGCCTATCCGGGGGTGAGGCGCATGAGGATGATGGCATGATGGCGTGGACACGGGATTCAGCGCGCATGCGAGTTCGTGGCGAGCGCGATGACCGCGTCCCTGACGGTTGACCACGACGGCCGATCGGGATCGACGATGAGATGATCGCCTGGGAACTCGACCAGCTCGGCGCCCATGCGCGAAGCGAGCACGCGCGAATACGAGGGGAGCGTGGTCTGATCGTCCTGCCCTTGCAAAATGGCCGTCGGCGCGGAAACGCGGGTGGCCGCGGAGGCCGCGGCATTGCCGATCCGCCGCAGCTCATCGAGGGCCCCGGTTGGAATCGTGAGTGCATTGCGCAATTGTTGCCGCACCGCGGGATCATCAAGGTCAGCGCCCGGGGCGATGCCCGAGATCATCCGGCGCGAATCCTCGTTGTCGAAATCCGGGTCGCCAAAGGGCTTGAACTCACGGATAAGGTGTTTTGCCACCGGCAGCAGCGAGGCTCGCTTGTCGGCAAACTTCCAGTGCGGAGCAAGCAGGATAAGCTGATCGGGGGCCATCCCGGCCTCGGCGGCGAGCCGCAGCGCCACGGCGCCACCCATTGAAAAGCCGATCAGCGTGGTGCGCGAGGATCCCTCGCGTAGTCGCTCCCACGCCGCCCTGGCAGCGGTTAACCAATCACTGGCGCGCACCTGCTTCAGCCGTGGGAGGTCTTCGCCGAAACCGGGCAGCAAGAGGCCGTGCGCGGTGATTCCAGCCTCCGCGAGCGCATGGCCGAGCGGCCGCAGCTCGCGCGGTGAACCCATGAAGCCGTGGATCAGCAGGGCCCTGGACGAGCTGGCTTCGAACTGGAACTCCAGATCATTCGAGTTCGTGGGCTGCCAATCATTCATGCGTGTGGTCCTGTCTCGAGAGTGAAGCAACAGTGGCCGATCATTGATTGTGCGACGACCCGCATGGGCTTGGCGGACATGTGCTACTCGCTGAACAGTGACGCCGCCTAGGGTATGCTACGCTCGGCGCGGCGTCGCCGGGGCTGGGGCGGCCAGGGGGAGTTGGGTGTCGCTCGACGAAATGCGCGAGGTGCTGCGGCTCAACGACGGCCGTATCTGGCTCCTGATTGGCCTGTGCGTCGCGTTGGTCTTCACCATTCAGGCAGTCGAGACCGCCACAGAAGGCGCGTGGCCCCACCAGCGCCGGCCTTCACGCATGGCTCCCCAGGCGAGAACGGCCCAGGGGGCATGGGGGATTGTGGCGCTTCTGCTGCTCCCCGGAATTCTGCTCGGCATCCTCAATGTCGCGGTGCTGCTCTGGCGCGGATTGCCCCACACCCAGTCACAGGTGCTGGGCGGTTTTCTGATTGCCCTGATCTGGTTCATCTTTGTCGGCGCCAGCGCGAACCTGTTCGGCATGGGCCGCCTCTTGCGGCAGGGTGGCGTGGCCGGTCCGCTGGCTTTGTTGGTGATCGTGGTGGCCGGCGACGTGCTGCTCATCGCCGGCTTGCTCACCCTGTTGCCCAACTTCGAGATGGTGCGCGATGCCATCCCGGTGATCGGCTCCTGAACCGTGCGCGAGCCGCGTTTGTCCGGCTCATGATCCTGATCGGCGTGCCGCGCCGAACCTTTCATCCGGAATCCGGGTGATCAGTTCCGCGCCCAGCCACGAGCCCTCACCTCCTCACCCGCCACCCAGAGGGTACCCGGCCCGTCGGGCCGGGAGAGGGGGAATTACGCTCCAGCAGACCGGGATTCCGGCACTAATCAACCGTATTCCGTATCATCCGGAATGCGAAAAGAAATCATCGCGATCGCCAGGGAGCTGGGTTTGAGCTCCTTCTCTCTGCTCGACTGGCCGCGGGGGGAGGGAGAGCCGGAACCGGGGCGAAGATGGAGAAGACAATGAAGATGGTGAAGGCTACGAGACTAAAGAGGCGGGACATCTTCGATTTCACCGGCCCCAGCCTGGTGAGCGCACCCCGCCATGGACGCGCGGCGCATTGACCCAATCCCGGCACCATGACGACAGAGAACCGCGGTATTGTAGTATCTGGAGCCTTGACTTATGAACACTCACGACAAGGAGTCAGCATGACCATCACCTTGATGAACCCCGAAGGATTGCCGAATGTCGACGTGTATCGCCAGGTGGCGATCGCTACCGGTTCAAAGCTGGTCTTCATAGCCGGGCAGGTTGCCCAGGATGCCGCCGGTGGTCTAATCGGCGAAGGCGACCTCGCCGCTCAGGTCGAGCAGTGCTTCCTCAACGTCGCCACCGCCCTGGCCGCGGCCGGCGGTTCCTTCAACGACCTGGCGAAGCTCACCATCTACGTCGTCGACTGGAGCGTCGACAAGATGCCCCTGCTGATGGATGGGATCGCCCGGGCCAGCACGAAGCTCGGCGTCACCCCGATGTCGCCGGGCACGCTAGTGGGCGTCTCCATCCTGTTCGAGCCTCGCATCCTGGTCGAGGTCGAGGCCATCGCGGTCCTCGACTGAACCGGCGATGGGGTGACGCACCCATCGCTGGCGACCTCATCCTGACCGTTGCTCATATGCGACGGCATGACCGTGACGGCTCACCGGGGACAGAGGTAGCGGATTCACCGTGGCGCCATGACCTGAGCACACTCATGCCGCACAATAGCTCGGGTTCAATTGACGATGCGAATCCGTTGAAACCGCTTTTTCCCGAAGCGAAGCAACGTATCCGCGCCGCGCGACGTGAACGGCTCGTCGATGTTGCTGATCCGGTCGCCATCGATCCAAAGAGCGCCCTCGGCCGCCTTACGGCGCGCTTCGCCTCGGGAAGCGACGAGCCCCGCCCGCACGAAGAGATCGGCCAGCGTCATCCCCGTCATCTCCGCCGCGTCGATCTCCGTGGTGGGGATGTTGGGATCGTCGCTTTCCGGCGCCCCACTGAACAGGGCGCGGGTGGCGGCCTCGGCCTGCTGCACCGCCTCTTCGCCATGGGTGAGCGACGTCACTTCACGAGCCAGGGTCTGCTTTGCCTCGCGCAGCGCGGCGCCAGAGCCGGACGCCAGTTCACGGATGCGCGCCTCGGGCAGGAAGGTGTAGAACCAGAGCAGCTTTTCTACATCCGCGTCGGCGACGTTGATCCAGTATTGATAGAAGTCGTAGGGGGAGGTCAGCTCGGGGTCCAGCCAGAGCGAGTTGCCCTCGCTCTTGCCCATCTTGTCGCCGGAGGCGGTGGTCAGGAGGGGGCAGACCAGCGCGAAGGCGTGGCCCCGATCCGCCTTGCGCACGAGCTCGACGCCGGCCACGATGTTGCCCCATTGATCCGACCCGCCGATTTGCAGCGTACAGCCCTCGGTACGGAAGAGATGCAGAAAGTCGTAGGCCTGCACCAGCCGATAGTTGAACTCCACAAAGTTGAGCCCGGTGGTCTCCAATCGGTTGCGGTACGTTTCAGCGGCGAGCATCTCATTGACCGAGAAGTGCCGGCCAATATCCCGCAGGAACGGAATGTATCGCAGATCCAGCAGCCAGTCGGCGTTGTTGAGCAGGAGCGCGGGAGGATTGTCGCCCCAGCGGCCGCCGGTGAAGTCGAGATGACGGGCAAACCGCGGCAGGATGCGCAGCAGATTGGCGTGAATGTCGGCTTCCGAGCTGACGGCGCGGGTGGAGGTCTTGCCAGACGGGTCGCCGACCAGGGCGGTGCCGGCGCCACCCAGGGCGATCGGCCGGTGGCCAAATCGCTGCAGCGTGGCGAGCATCATGATGCCGAGCATATGGCCGACATGGAGCGACGGCCCGGTCGGATCGAAACCCTGATAGACCGTCACCACGCCATCGGCGAAGGCCGTGCGCAGCCCCTCGGGATCCGTAACGTCCTGGACGAATCCGCGCCCCTGCAAGTATTCGAGCGGGCCGATGCCGCTGGCGCGAGCCTCGGCGACCGAATCGAGGGCGATTGTCGATGTGGCAGTCACCATAGATGCGCTCCTGTGCGAAGAACCGTGAGGAATGGTAGCAAGGAGTCGTGGGTCGGGGGTCGGGAGTCGGGGGTCGGGACGCGGCGCTCGTGAATCGCTATCTGCCCGCAATTTCTCGCTTGGATCTCCCGGCTACTTCCGACTCGCGACTTACGACTCACGACCCCCCACTCCTCGACTCGAACTCGGCACGAGCAGGACCGGCGCAGGCGCCTCGCGCACCAGCTTTTCGGCGACACTGCCCAGCAGCCAGCGGCGAACGCCGCCGCGGCCGTGGGAGGTCAGCACGAGGAGATCGTCCGGGGCAGTGGTTTCGGTGATGGCGAAGAAGGGCGATCCGCTCAGGACGGCGCCCGTCGCCGCGACGCCTTCCGCTTGCAGCCAGGCTACGGCGTCCGTGACCGTTTGCCGGGCCTCGGCCTCCATCTCCTCCAGCAGGCGATCCGCCACTTCCATCGAAATTGTCGGAGTGGGGGCAAATGTGCCGCGGGCCATCGGCAAGGACGCCACCGCATCGACCGCGCGGACGACATGGACCGGGGCGGCCAGGCTCCGGGAGGCGCTTACGGCGACGGGAAGCGCCTCGGCGGCAAGCTCCGAGCCATCGAGCGGAACCAGAATCCGCCGCACCGGGGCATCCTCCACCACCGCATCCTCGGGCGTGCGCAGAATGAGCACGGGAACGGTCGATGCACGGGCCACGCGATCCGCGACGCTGCCGAAGATGGCCCGGCCGATGGCGCCCCGGCCGTGGCTGGCCATGGCGATCATGTCAGCGCCGCGCCAGGCGATGCCGGCCACGATCACTTCGTCCGGTTCACCCTCCGCGATCAGGCGCTCTACGGTGACGCCGGATCCGGCGATCATCTGCTCGGCCTCATCCATCTCCTCCTGCACCAACGCGTTCCATTCCTCCTGAACGCGCCGCACGCCATTTTCACCGTCGCCGGTCAGTGACAGCAGCGCCTCGGCGTATTCGGGCCGCGGCGGGATGGCGCGCAGGAGCACTACCGTGCCGCCAGGGCCGGCCAACCTCGCGGCCCAGGGTACGGCGCGGAGCGCGCGGGCGGAACCATCGATGGGGGCCAGGATCACGGGCATGTCATGCGCTCCTTGGCGCCAGGAAGGCGCGATGATTGGTCAGTTCCCTGACGAGAGACTCTGTGCACGATCAAAGCCTGGGTCAGGTTGGCCGCCTGGAGAAGCGTAGCTGCATCCTCGCGGAGAAGGCTTTCCCAAAGCAAGCCGGGTCTCATACGAAATCCGGGCAATCAGTTCCGCGCACAGCCGCCGCCCTCACCCCCTAACCCCCTCTCCTCCCCTAGCCCCGTCGGGCCGGGAGAGGGGGAATCAGGCGCCAGCAGACCGGGATTCTGGCAGTGATCAACCGGAATCCGTATCAGGTCCCTCACGATGCGCTTTGACACTGGCGTCGCGATCCAGCGGCGCGACGGGCGATGTGAGTTGGCGATAGGGCATGGCGTCGGGCTGCAATAGCAGGATGGATTGAAACCCGCGGATAATGCGCGCGCTGTTTGTGGGGTGGACGACCCCGATGGCGCGCTCGACACGATGATGCGCGAGCCGTTCGTTCGCGGCGCCACCGCTCCGCGGATCGCGCGGCAGGCCCGCGTTCCGCCCGCTGCTCTGCTGCCCGATTCGGGCGTTGACCGGTCCGCGCAAGAATTCGCCGTACATCGTCATCAGACGTTTGCCCGAAGTCTTCGTACCAGAGCCCCACGGCGTAAAACGGCTCCGGCGTTTCGGCGCAGACCAGTTCGTCGACGACCTCGCGCATGGCCGTACACACGTCGCGCGAGGCGACCGGTACGGCGCCCACCAGCCACGCGGGGTCCCGCTCGTGGAGCGCCAGCGCCGCCGCGCGCATGGTCGAGCCCGTTGCCAGGCCATCATCGACAAGGATGATGGTCTTGCCCCTGATGTCGGCTGGCGTCCTTGATCCCCGATAGAGGACCTCGCGGCGAGCAAGCTCGCGGCGCTCTCCGGCTTCAACGGCGTCAACAGCTTCCGGCGAAATGTGGAGGTCCTGGATCGTTTCTTCATTCAGGACGCGTATACCGCCGGACGCAATGGCTCCCATGGCAAGCTCTTCGTGACCAGGAACGCCGAGTTTGCGGACGAGAAACGCATCGAGTGGGACGCCAAGCGCATTGGCAACCTCAGCCGCGACGGGCATCCCGCCACGAGGAAGCCCCAGCACGACGACATCGGGCCGATCCCGGTACGTGATCAGGTGAGCCGCGAGCTGCCGGCCGGCATCTGAGCGATCGTGGAATGGAACGGACATAGGCGCCTCCGGAGCGCGTGATCGGGGAGCGGGATCACCGCGGGGCTGTTCGCGACTTCGCTTCCGGGTTGCGGCGCCCGCCTGTTGCACGATGGCGAAACGCGCGGATGTTTTGAGATCGAACGCGGAGGGTTGAATGGGAGCCCTCATTGAGGCACGGGCGAAGGGTCGGGCGCCCAACCTACGTAGGCGGTCACTGGATTCTGAAACATCGGCGCGGTTGCTGTGCCGCGGGCTGCAAGGACGCAGGCGTCGCGCCTACAACCACGGCGGGCGCTGCATCTCGCTTCAGGAATCACTGACCACCCACGTAGAGGCGAGGCCCAACCCATGCCGATCGCTACCCCGCCGGGCCAAACACCGGCGCGATGAAGAGCGACACCTCTGTCGAGACGCCATCTGCCCCCGGCGCCAGGTAAGCGATGCCTGTGAATCCGGAGTTGGACTGTTCACGCAAGCCGACGATCAACACCCCGTTGGGGTCGACGACGCCGCCGATTTCGCCGCAGGCGATGTAGGTGTCGATCTGTGCCGCCGAAAGATGGACATTGATGGCGTGGTCGGCCGCCAGGATTTCAGGAAGTGTGAGCGGGATATTCGTGCCAGAGCTTTCCGCCTGGGTCGCCACGTCGGCCTGACCAGCGGCTTCTCCGACCGGCGCGGTCAGATCATTGAGCGGCACAACGACTTCGCCCAGATCGACGCAATCGCCCGCGTGGATATGCACCGGACGTGGCACCACGGCGTCCGCGACTGGGGTCGCCTCCTGAGCAATAGCCGTCTCCGGAACCGGAGTGGCGTCCTGGGCAAGGGCGGACGGCATCGCGGCGGAAACAAGGGCGAAGAGGGCGATGGCGCCCCCACGGATCAGCGCATTCTGGCGGGCGGTCACGGGGAACCTCCTTGACGTGCATCATGCCAACGCGACGAACTGGACAAGCCCCAGCCTGGACGCTTTTAGTGTCCCACTGTCAACCGTTGGATGCGAGGGGGAAGGCCCGGATTCGCGACGGAGGCCACTCCCAGGTTCTGGGAGCGGCCTCCTCATGGCCGGATTCACGGCTACCGATTGAACGCTGACGAATGGCTCTCCGTGATGCCGACCGATTTTCCGCCTTGCTATTGAATCGGAGTCGCAACGAGATCCGCGCCTTGCTCCTCGTTCTGGTCCGCCGTGCGGTCCCGGCCTCGCCCGGCAACTTCAGCGATGAAGACCGAGACATCAGTCGAAGCGCCATCCGCGCCTGGCGATAGGAAGGCGATCCCCGTGAACCCGGAGTTCTCGACCTCGCCGAGCCCGATGGTCAGCGTGCCCTCCGGTGAGAGGACGCCGCCGATTTCGCCGCAGGCGATATACGTTTCGATTTCATCCGCCGAAAGATGCGCGTTGATGGCGTGGTCTTCCGCCAGAATGGCATCCAGAGGCAACGGAACGTTGGTGTACGACGTTTCAGCCAGAGCGGCGCGCCGGCCCTGGCCCACGCGATTACCTTGCGGCGCGACGAGATCGACCAGCGGCACAACAACGTCACCGAGCTCAGTGCAATTGCCACTGTGAATGTGCACCGGCCGCGGCACAGACGCCTCCACGGCTTCCGGGGTGGCGTCCTGCGCCCAGGCAGCGGGCGCGCTCAGAGCAATCATGCCAAAGATCGCGCCCGCGCTTCCAGCGACGGTTATCCATCGTCGAGCTGTCATAGGTCCTCCTTTGAGCGTGCTTCCGCGACGTCTACCCAGGATCGGGTAAGAGATTGCCCGCACCATCCGTGCCAGCCATCCTGAAGCGCCTCGTCTGGGCTCTGAAATGCGCCATCAGTCCTTGTCGCCGGGGGCTGGAGAAACGGGATGCCGCCGTCGCACGTTGACGCATCGGACTACCCGAGGGTACGTTCTCACCGTCGTCAGGGCGGGTCGCGAGGCGCGACAGCCCGCGCGCCCTGGCAGAATCAGGAAGGAAACCGATAAGGATGTTGAGCAAAACCGCGTGGATGCGCGCCGCGGCCATGACCGGCGCCATCGCGATCGTGACGGCCGCATTGCCCGCTGGCGCCGCCTTTGCCCA
>JBBRVX010000179.1:0-11230 GCA_038246475.1 Thermomicrobiales bacterium
AAGGCCCCCCCGCTCACACTGGCTTCGCCCCCTCCTATCTTGGGGCCCGACGCCTGATAAGAACCTGCTCACCGATGAGCGTGGCCCGTTCAGACCGTAGTCCCCTCGATGGCAGCGACAAAACGCAAACCATCGCCGAGATGTTCCCCGCGTCCCAGCACGCCAGACGACGCATTTCCGTCCACGCCGGAGGATCACCTTCAGCCTGCTACGGCAGATCAGCGGCGTTCCGTCCCGCCACCGTCGTCATTACACTGCCATCGGCTCTCGCCGGGGGGTGAGCCGCATTGGCGCCGGCTCTCCCTGCTCGGGGAGCCGCTGTTCGGTTTCGGCGTCGAAGAGATGCAGATGCTCCTGGTCGAAGGTGAGCCAGATCGGTGCGTCTGGCGCGGCGCGGAAATCGGCGTGGTTGCTGGCCACGATCAGGTGATCGCCGAGCTTGATGTGGACGTAGGTGAGGTCTCCCGTCGGCTCGACCGTGTAGACCCGGCCCTCCATCCAGTCGGCTTCTGGTTGCAGCGACATGCGGATGTGCCCATGCCGCACCCCGACGATGACCTGGCCGGTGCTGGCCAGGGCTCGCCGCGCCGGGCCGGTGTCGAGGGGCAGGCGCCACCCGCCTTCGCCCGCGATCACAGTACGGCCTTCAACGGTGGTCACTTCGCCACGCAGCAGATTCATGGCCGGGCTGCCGATGAAGCCGGCGACGAAGATATTCACCGGGCGGTTGTAGATCTCGTCGGGGGTGGCGTACTGCTGGAGCACGCCCAGGTGCATGACGGCGATGCGGTCGGCCATGGTCACCGCTTCGAGCTGATCGTGGGTGACGTAGATGACCGTGGCGTGCAGCTCCAGGTGAAAGCGCTTCAGCTCGGCGCGCATCTGCACGCGCAGCTTGGCGTCGAGGTTGGACAGGGGCTCGTCCATCAGAAAGGCTTGCGGGTTGCGCACCAGGGCGCGCCCGAGGGCGACGCGTTGCTGCTGTCCGCCGGAGAGCTGGCGCGGGTGCCGATCGAGCAGGTGGTCGATGCTGAGCACATTCGCCGTGCGGCGCACCTGCTCCTCCATGGCCGGTTTGGCGACCTTGCGCATGCGCAGCGGGAAGGCGAGATTCTCGAAGACGGTCTTGTTGGGGTAGAGCGCGTAGTTCTGGAAGACCATGGCCAGGTCGCGGTCTTTCGGATCGAGGGTATTGATCTGCCGATCGCCGAGGAGAATTTCCCCCGAGGTTATGTCGATCAGCCCGGCGATGAGATTGAGCGTCGTCGTCTTGCCGCATCCGGACGGGCCGACGAGAGCCACGAACTCGCCATCGGCGACCTCGAGCGAGACATGATCGACGGCGACGACATCGCCGTACGTTTTCACCACTTCGTGCAACGTCACACCGGCCATGGAGCTTATCTCCTCGCGATTCGCGGGTGAACTGGCTTGCGGGGATCGAAATTCGCGGTCATGTCTTGCGCCCTCGCGTCAGAAAGGCCACGGTTCGCCCGGCGGCTGATTCCTCGATCAACGATTGCAGTCGCCGGTTGCGGGTCTCTTCCCGCTTGGCGCTGATCACCCACCACGTGGCCGCCTTGCGATACGAGGGTGGGCAAGCCTGAAAATATTCCCAGGCAGCGGGATTGGCCTTGAACTGAGCCGCACATGCCTCATCAAGCTCGACGGTTCCGTTCTGCTCGTGGGAATAGATGGCAGTCTTGGCTTCTTTACGCAGCGCAAAGGCGGCGAGGCCCTCCGGCCGCATCAACCCCTGCTCGGTCAACGCCTGGACGCGACCGACATTGACGGCGCTCCAGATGCTCCCCTTCCGGCGGGGGGTGAAGCGAACCATATGGCTCGTGGCGTCGATCGATTTGCCCTTCCCGTCGATCCAGCCATAACAAAGCGCTACATCGACGGCTTCCGGCCAGGTGATACTGGGCAATCCTGAGCCTTTCTTATAGAAGCCGACGAAGGCTTCAGGCAGATCGGCATGATTATCCTCAAGCCAGTCGAAGAACTCCGCTTGCGTGGCAAAGAAGCGCGGTCGAGTTTCAGCAGTACCCAGCTCAGCGTCGTCCATCTAATGCTTGACCGCGCCTTCGGTGAGGGCTCGCACGAAGTGCCGCTGCAAGACCAGAAAGAGGACGACGACCGGCACGCTCATGATGAACGAAGCGGCCATCAGGCCAGGCCAGTTGCTGGCGTACTCGGTGAAGAATTTTTCCAGCCCGACCGGCATGGTCATCAGGTTCTCGGAGTTGATGAAGGTGCGGGCATAGACATACTCGTTCCAGCCCTGAATGAAGGCGTAGATCGCGGTAGCGATCAGGCCCGGCATGGAGAGGGGCAGGATGATCTTCCAGAATGCCTGGAAGCGGGTCGCGCCATCGATGCGGGCGGCGCGCTCCAGCTCGGCCGGGATATTGTCGTAGAAGCCTTTCAACAGCCAGATCGAGAGGGGCAGTCCGAACGTCAGGTAGGTCAGGATCAGGGACATGTGGGTATCAATCAGCCGCAGGAACTTCATCAGGATGAAGAGCGGGATGAGAAAGACCACGACCGGAAACATGTTGCGCACCAGCACCGAAAAGAAGAGCGGGTCACGCCCCGGAAAGGTGAAGCGGGAGAAGGCGTAGGCGGCAGGCACCGCGACGAGCAGGCCGAGCGCGGTCGTCGCGGTGGAGACGATGATGCTGTTCTTGAGGAAGGTCAGAAATTGCGCGCCGGTGCGGTTGTTTGGCGAAAGGAGGGTGGTGTACTGCGCGAATGTCGGCTCGGCGGGGATCCAGGACGGCGGTTGCTGAATGGAGGCGAACTCCGTCTTGATCGAGGTGGAAAACATCCAGACCATGGGCAAGGCGGTAAAGGCCAGCATGAAGGCGAGAAAGAGCCAGCGCACCAGATTGACGACGCTGAAACCCTTTTGAGACGGTGTCATGATGTCTACCCCTCCCGCCGCGGCGCGTTCGCCGTCAAGGCCTTCACGTAGAAGTAGCCGAGCGCGAGCATGATGATGAAGAGGATGACCGAGAAGGCCGAGGCCGGCCCGTATTGCAGCGAGCGGAAGGCGATGTTGTAAATCTCGGTGATCCAGAGCTGGGAGGCGTTCGCCGGCCCTCCCCCGGTCATCAGCCAGACCAGGGTAAAGGAATTGAGGTTGATGACAAAAAGGAGGAGCGTGGTGATCAGAATGACGCCCTTCAAATGAGGAATAGTGACGTGCCGGAACTGATTCCAGGCGCTGGCGCCATCGATGCGGGCGGCCCGGAGCAATCCCTCGGGCACGGTTTGCAGGCCCGCCGTCAGCATCACCATGACGAAAGGGAACTCCTTCCAGACGTTGACCATGATCAGCGTGGGCATCACGCGTGATTTGCTATCGAGGAGCACCAGAGGGCGATCGATGACGCCCCACGACATCAAGGTGCCACTGACCAGCCCGTAGTCGCTGTGCAGGATCCAGCGCCAGACGTAAGCCGCGGCCACGGCGGAGATAACCCAGGGAATGAGGAGCAAGGCCCGCACCACGCCGCGGCCGGGGAAGGGATTGTGCAGGGCAAGCGCGGCGCCAAAGCCGAGGATGAAGGCGAAGAGCGTCGAGCCGATCGTCCAGTAGATGGTGTTGCCGGTGATCCGCCAGAAGCGGGGGTCGGAGAGGATCTGCTGGTAGTTGGCGATGCCGTTGAAATTCCACTCGCCCGTGCGCGGCGGCGTGGCGTGAAACGAGAGCCAGACGGTGTAGACGAGTGGGTAGCCGATGACGACGAGCATGACGAGCAGAGAGGGGAGCACGTAGAGGTAATCCGCCCAGTGCTTCCGCACGCGATAGGGAAGCGACTCGCGCACGACCTCGGCTAGGTTGTCGCGCGGTTGGGGAAGGGTTTGGGCTTTTGCGGTAGCCATAGGCGAAGGATGCTCCTGCGTGGAAACGGATGGCCGGCCGGGTGGTTGCACCACCCGGCCGGCTAACCCAGGCGCGATCCCGAACTAGCGGGCGGCGATCAGGGCAGTGATCCGTTCCGCGGCATCGTTGGCGGCCTCTTCGACCGTCATGCTCTCGGTGAGGGCGTTCTGCAGCATCTCCGGCACGATGATGTTCATCACCTCCGGCGACTCCGGCACCACCGGGAAGGGGATGCCGTACGGCAGCATTGCCGTCGTGACCTCGAGGAAGCTGATCTCCTCCAGGCGTTGCTTCATCCACTCCGTCTCGAACCCCTTCAGGTTCGCCGGGTTGGAATCGGTCCAGTTGTTCTTGAGCGACCATTCCGGGCTGGTCAGCGTCGCCACAAGCGCCCGCGCCGCATCGCGGTTGACGGCGGTCCCGTGCGCGGCGTCCGAGAAGATGTGGACATTCGAGCCGCCGAAGACAACGGCGCGGCGCACCGGACCCTCGGGTATGAGGCCGTAGGACATGTTGGCCACGATCTGATCGGCGCGCTCCTTGTCGGCGCCGGTCGCCTTCGCCGCGCGGTCCTTCATGGCGATGTACTCGCTGGGATGGCTGATCATCATGGCGATCTCGCCGGCGATGAAGAGATCCTGGTTCTCCGTCTGTGTGTTCGTCAGCGCCGAAGTTGGCACTGACTGGTCGCGGACGTACATGTCGTAGAAGGTCTGCAACGCGGCGATGCCGCCCTCGCTATTGATCATCGTAGTGTCGTAGGTGGGGGAAGCCTCGCCCTCATCGAGGGCGCTGCCGCCATGGGCCCAGAGGACTGGCATGAAGCGGAATGGCGTGTTGCCGGCATTCACCTTGCAGACCATGCCGTAGCCGTTCTTGCCGGTTTCCTGCTTGATCTGGTTCGAGTAGGCGACGACATCGGCCCAGGTCGCCGGCGCCGACTCCGGATCGAGGCCGGCGTCGGCGAAGATCTGCTTGTTCCAGATGAAGGCCATGGTTTCGTTGTTCGTGGGAACGCCGTAGATCTTGCCGTCCCAGGTGACGGACTTGAGGGCGCCGGGCCAGAACTGCTCCGGCGTCAGGCCGAACTCCTCCAGCGTCAGCTCGGAGGTATCGCCGCGCGCCGCGAATTCGACGCCCCAGAGGATCGGCATCTTGGCGACATCCGGCGCGGCTCCGCCCGCGGCCGCGGTGCGAATCTTGTCCAACATGTCGTTGTAGCCGACATTCTGGTTGTCGAGCGTGATGTTCGGGTAGTAGAGCGCGAAGGTATCGAGGAACTCCTGATAGAGCGTCCAGGTGATTTCGGGGGAGGCTTCCGTGGGCCCGACGTTCCAGTACTGCACCGTACCTTCGGTCGATTCCGGAACGATAGCGTGCAGATCGCCAGCGGTGTCGAAAGTGCTAGTGCCGGCCAGGGCGTTGATCGTTTCCGGGTTCCACTCTTCGGCGGTGACGCCGGTCTTCTCTGATGCGTCCTGCAGGTAGGCGAGGGCTTGCCCCTTGCTGATGATCCCGGCCGCTACCGCGCCTGACAGAAATCCCAACAGCCGCCGGCGGTTGATGAGCCGGAGATCTCGCGTTGGACCGTACAAGGTCATTGTCGTTTCCTCTCTCGCTCAACACTGAACGGTCTAGCGCCGCCCTGCCGGAATCCCCTCGACGCCGAAAGGCTGGCAAGAGCGACAAATCGGTTCACTCCCGGAATTGGGACGAATTCCTCCTCACTCAGACAGGCTGTATGAATCGGTTCTGACGGGCCCCTTGTGGGTGCGATTATTCAATCGGTTTTCACCGACGTTGTCAACGTCGCTCATTGGTGAGTGCGGGCACATAAAGCGTCGATCATGCCGCCTCACGCAGCGCCAACGCCAGCACCTCGGCTGCCCGCTTGTCGCGGTTCACGGCCAGGGCCCGCCCGCCAAAGGGCACGAAGATGACCGCCCCGGCGGTGGCTGACCGCCGATCCCCGGCTGGGATGGGCTTGAGGGCTCCGGGCAGGGCATAGGGCGCCGACGCCGCGGCCCGGGCCGAATAGATCGTTCCCTGGTCGCTCGTGAGCTCGAGCGCGCCGGCCTCGATATACATCAGCGTGACGCCGCGGCTCAGATCCGACGGCAATGAGCGCCCCGCGCCGACGCGAAGGCGCTCCAGATGCACGGTGACCTTGCCGCTGGGCGCCTCGGCCGCGCTGGCACTGGCGAGCAATTGAAAGCTGAGCCCGGCGTCGGTGGTGAACGCGCGGGTTACCGCTCGCGGCTCCTCGGGAAAGACCACGGCATCAAGGACGACAACCGACCGCGTTCCGGGATTGCGGACGCTCCCCACGCCGGGCTCGGCGAAGGCCATGGCCGTCCCGGCGGGGATGGTCAGTTCGTCATCCGGATCGGGGGAGGGAGTCAGGGCGAGCGCGGCGCTGGAGATCGCGGATACAGACCGCGGCGGAAACGCCACGGCAAGCCGGCCCGACTCCACGACGAGCAACCGAACGCCACCGGGGATGGCCGCCCGAGAGGACGCGCCGGGGCGCAGGACAACGCGGGCGATGCCGAGCGTAACGGGAGGAGGCAGATCGATGTCGCGTTCGACGGTGGCGATCACGTCACGATCCTCGTCGTTCATCGCCCCGAGCCTGGTCAGCGCGAGGGGCGTCAGCAGGAGAGGTGCAATGAGCAGCTCTCGCCTGGATCAGGAGGGGGAGGGATTGCCTTCCGCCAGCATGGCGTGCCTCCGTACGCCGACACGCTGAGTCGATGCGCCTGTCGGAGGGGAATTATCTCCTCTGTGGCGGTAACGTGCTTCAGATTGCGCGTTCGCGATGCGACGGCGGGGTTCGCCCGGCTGCCGTTTGGGTAGGGTGGAGGTGCTTTGTGTCGTTCGCAAAGGGAACGTCGCTGGCACATCGCGCGAGGATAAATCCTCTCGCTAGATGGACGAAAGCCCCCTAAACGGGGCTGAGAACGGGGCATTTGTCTGATGATGCCCGCTTCTTAACGCGACGAGAGAGGGCGTTCGCCCCTGCGAGCTATGGCGAACAAGCCGGTGGCAAATCGCATTGGGCTGAGGAGTGGAGGGGATTGGGGAGACTCCGCAGGACGAGGCGTCTCGCCGGTCCACGTCCATCCGCAGTCGACCGAGATCCCTCGCAGGCTCGGGATGACAGTTGATCGACAATGCGCGGCCGGCGCCAGCCCGGGCGCGATGCGGCAATCTCAGGACGCCACGATCATTTTACCAGTTGGTGTAGCTCCCATCCCGGCGTTGCCAGTGGGGCGCTTCCCAGGGCTCGAAGGGGTGGTCGGATGCGGCCGCGGGGTCGAACTCCACGCCGAGGCCGGGAGCGGTTGGCAACGGAAAGGCATCTCCCTCCAGCGCAGGCATGAGGGGGAAGAGATCGGGCGGGTAGTCGGCGGCCATGCGGTGCTGATATTCAAGCTGGGCGAAGTTGGGGATTGACGCCGCCAGGTGAATCGTCGCCGCGGTGGTGACCGGGCCCAGGGGATTGTGCGGCATGACGTCGATGTAGTGCGCTTCGCACCAGCCGCTGACCTTTTTCGACTCGGTGAGGCCGCCCAGGTTCGAGACGTCGATGCGGGCGTAGTTGAGCAACCCCTGTTCGATGAACGGCGCGAAGGCCCATTTGCTGGAGAATTCTTCGCCGATCGCGAAGGGGACGCGGGTCATACTCCGCAGTTGGCGATAGGCTTCCGGGCTTTCGGCGCGGATCGGCTCCTCGACGAACTGGAGATGGAGGGGCTCGACGCGCTGGCAGAAGAGGGCGGCCTCGGTCACGGAGAGGCGGTGGTGATAGTCGATCGAGAGCTCGACGGACGGCCCCAGAGCGCGGCGGATTTCCCCCAGCCAGTGCACCGCCAGCTCGATCGATTCGAACGGCTCGAAGATGTCGCCCGAGACGCCTTGCCAGCCCGGTTCGCCCATCCCCGGCACGAAGCGCATGTAGCGCCAACCGGCAGCCGCCAATTCGCGCGCACGCTCGACGCAGGCCGGGCCATTGAGCGTGCCCGGCGTGGCGAAGCACTGCACGCGTTGGCGGCTCGCTCCACCCAGAAGCTGGTAGACCGGCACGCCGAGCGACTTGCCGAGGATGTCCCAGAGGGCGATGTCAATGGCCGAGATGACGGCGCCGGTGATCTTGCCGCCTTCGAAGTAGGCGCCGCGATACATCGCCTGCCAGAGGTGCTCAATGCGCCGGGGATCTTCGCCGATCAGGAAGACGCTGAAGTGCTCCAGCATCCCCTGCATGGCCAATTCGCGTCCGGAAATGCCCCCTTCGCCGACGCCGGAGATGCCGGCATCGGTTTCGACGACGACGATGTACTGGTTGCGAATGCCCACTTTGACTGGATAGCCGGTGATCGCCGTGATCTTCATTGCCCCTCCTGCGACGGACTGGCCAACGGCGCGAACCGATGCGCTTTCGTCCCCAACATTTTCATGGCCGTCCTGCCGAGCGGCGACCGAAGGAGCACATCCTCTCGCTTCTCGACCCCATTTACAACAGCACGAGGCGCTATTCGGAATGCGGTTGATCTGGTCCTCGTGTCGCGGCGAGCCCTCACTCCTGGCCGCCACCCATGTCGTGGGGAGCCGGCGTGGGGTTTTCATCTCCCAATAAGGTGCTCAACTTGTTCAACTTGTTCAACTTGTGGGGGAGCGGGTGGGGTGAGCGTCTTGGCCGGAAGGGGGTGTTCGTGCCGATGATCTCATCGCGGGTTGCGGACTTCCATGGCTCGTCGCAGGACCACCAAGGAGCGTTCATCGGCCATCTGGGCGACATTGAACCGGAGGAACGAGGCGGCGGACCCGGAGACGCTGAAGACGTTTCCTGGCGCGAGCACGACATCCTCCTCCAGGCACCGCCGCGCGAGCTGGTTGGAATCGTGGCCATCGGGCAATCGGCACCAGAGGTAGAACCCGCCGCGCGGCATGATCCAGGGCGTGATGCCCAACGGCGCGAGCCGCTCTACCGCCTCCGTTCGCGCTCGCGTGAGACGCTGACGGAGCTCGTGCATATGCTTGCGATAGCTCCCGCTCGCCAGAACGCTGGCGATCAGCTCGGCCGCGACCGGACTGGGGCCGCCAAAGTTCGTGGCGACCTGGAGATCGACGAGTTTTTCGATCCAGTCGGCCCGGCCCGCGATGTAACCACAGCGCACCGAGGCCGAGAGGGTCTTGGAGAAGCTCCCGATGCGAATGACCCGATCGAGCCCGTCCAGCACGGCGAGGCGCGGCGACGGTGTGGGCTCGAAATCGGCGAAGATATCGTCCTCGACGATCGTTAGATCGTGCGCGGCCGCCGCCCTGAGCACCCGATACGCGGTCTGGGGTGAGAGGGTCGCTCCTGTCGGATTATGGAGGGCCGAGTTCGTCATGTAGAGACGAGGCTTCTCCGCGGTCAAGGCGCTCTCAAAAGCCGCGATGTCCGGCCCCGTGGCCGTATAGGGAACCCCGATGATCTTGACCTGATGCGCTCGCAGCAGGGCCTGGAAATTGAAGTAGCAAGGATCGTCAACCAACACGGTGTCGCCCGGGCGCAACAGGAGGCGGCAGATCAGGTCGATCGCCCGCGTCCCCGAGCTTGTCAGGATGAGCTGGTCCAGGTTCGGCTCGAGGCCTTCCTCGGCGAACCGTCCCAACAACAGCCGGCGCAACGGCGGTGATCCGCGCGTGCTTCCGTAATCGGACAGCACCGCGTCCTCGGCACGGGCCAGGGCCCGGAGGGCTCGCCGCAGGGCGGCATTCGGCATCCAGTCGGCCGGCAGCCATCCACAGCCCGGCTTCAAGACGGAGGATTCGGCGTCGAGGGACTGTCTGGAGACCCAGAGGGGATCGATGGCGCGGTCACGTGGCGTCCCCATCTCCGCGAGCGCCAGCGGCGGAAGATTCGTGCCGGTCACGTAGAAGCCGGAGCCCGGCCGCGCGCGAATGACGCCTTCGGCGGCCAGACGATCGTAGGCCTCAACCACGGTGGAAGGTGAAACGCCCATCGTTTCGGCGAAGCGACGAATGGACGGCAACCGATCCCCGGGAACGAGCGCTCGGCTGGAAATCTTCGTCCGAACGGCGTCCATCACTATTTCGGTGCGGCTGGCTCCCACGGCGATCATACGCACCCCTCAAAACTGTATCGTCAGTGTTTCCAATACACTTTTTGGTAATTGTATGCCACTGTCCCTGTTCAAGCGAACCTCAGCCCGCTACCGTGTCAGCGTGTGGAAAGGGATGGGGCGTGGATCGCACAACCGCCGGTTGGGGCAGCGGCCTCCTGGGCGTCTTGATCTTCAGCGGATCGCTGCCGGCGACACGCGTTGCGGTCGCCGATTTCTCGCCCATCTTTCTTACGTCGGTGCGCGCCGTGATCGCGGCCCTCCTCGGCACGGCCTTCCTCCTCATGCTGCAGCAAGTCAAGCCGGAGCGCGGCGACATAGTCCCGCTCGCCATTGTGGCGCTCGGCGTGGTCGCCGGCTTTCCGTTGCTGACGGCGCTCGCGCTCCAGCACATCACGGCCGCGCACTCGATCGTCTTCATCGGCCTTCTGCCGCTCTCCACCGCGACCTTCGGCGTCCTGCGGGGCGGCGAGCGGCCGAAGCCGGCATTCTGGCTCTTCTCCATCCTTGGCGCGTCGACGGTCGCTGGCTTTGCGCTTTCCAGGAGTGATGGCGGATCGGCCGCGGGGGATCTTCTGATGGTCGCCGCCATCGTGCTCTGCGGACTTGGCTACGCCGAGGGCGCGACCCTCGCGCGCCGGCTCGGTGGCTGGCAGGTGATCTCCTGGGCTTTGCTGCTGTCGTTGCCAATGATGGCGGCGATCGCGCTGTTCACGTTGCCAGGGAGTTGGAGCGGGGTTGGCGCGCCGGCGTGGATCGGCCTCGCCTATGTATCGATCTTCAGCATGCTGATCGGGTTCCTCTTCTGGTATCGCGGCCTGGCCCTTGGTGGCATCGCAAGCGTCGGTCAGCTGCAGCTCTTGCAGCCTTTCTTCGGGCTGACGCTGGCGGCCCTGCTGCTCCATGAGTCCGTGGCGTGGACGATGATCGCCTCCACCGCCATCGTCGTCCTCTGCGTCGCAGGCGCCAAGCGCTTCGCCTGACCGGCCGGGATCACGCGCGCACGCGGGGCCCTGATCTCAACCCGTTGTCATTCGGAATGCGAGTGAACAGTTCCTGGCGCCGAGCCGAGCCCTCACCCCCCTACCCCCTCACTCCCGGACAGTTTCAGCGCAGCCACGGAAAGGACCAGCCGAGCGCGGTGTGACGGAAGGGTAAGGCCGGGAGATGATCCCGATCGAGGGTTTTGAGGCAGGCGGTGCGACCGATG
>JBBRVX010000180.1:0-11161 GCA_038246475.1 Thermomicrobiales bacterium
ACGTGGGTGACCGTGACCTACTGGCTCGGATTCCCGCAAGGTGAGCGGCTGCGCGCAGGGCAAGAAGTGTTAGGACGTAAGTCTGAAGTTCTCTTTCCCCTCTTGCTGCACTTTTTTACCCTGGTGTCCGTTGCCGGGTTGGCGTGCGCGCTCGCCCTGGTGGTGCATGGGTGGCGCCGCGCGAGAAGCGGTTATCACACGGCCTTCGACGGCACGCAAAGGGGCCCTGCCATGACGGCGGAGGGCGTGGAGAACGTAGCCCGCCGGGTCGCGGTCGGCTGCGCCATCCTCCTCCTGCTCGGGCCGTTCGGGGGCCGCACGACCTGGGAAAAGGTCCGGGGGACTTCCTCCGCCACCGACGCCGGGGGCTATAACGCGATCGTGGTCGTCGCCGGTGTCGCCGCCCTTATCGCCCTCGGCTTCGCCCACTGGGCGCGGCCAGGTCCGATTCTTTCGCTGCTCGGCGTGGCTGCCGCCGCCCTCGCCTTCGGCCTGGGCGTGTACGCCACCGGGGTCTTCGTGGTGGCCCGCTTGCAAGGGGGAATCTGGGTCTACGCGTGCTGGTGTTTCGAGAACGTGTCTCCCGGCTGGACGGTCACCCCGGCTCCCGGCCCGCCCTTCTTCGCGCTGGCCGCCCTGGTTGGAGCGATCGCTTCGGTCGTCCTCGCGGCCTCCTGGCTGCGACAGCCGAACGGCGACGTCGTGTCGCGTGGTCCGCCGTCAGGGGAACCGGCCGGTGGCCGGTGAGCAGAACTGCTGGACCAAGTACTTGATCCCGATCGGCATGCCCCATTGCCAACAGGCGTCTCGCCGCCGGCCCGCGCGGCCTTGCTCGTCCGTGTTGGGGTACGCGCTCGCCCTGGTGGTGCACGGCTGGCGCCGATATAGGAGCATGTAGCTGAGTGTCCGCGTGCCGGGCCGTGACGTTTCAGCGCCTCCCCAAGGACCCATCTATGCGGCGGCATTGAACAGCGCCTGCCGAGCAAACGGCCGCCAATCACTCCTGGCATTCGTACGCGAAGTCAGAAGATCGGCGTGCGCGAGATCAGGAAGAAGATGATCACGAACAGCATCACCAGTGCAATCGCGATTGGAATCCGGCTGTCCATCCTCATCAGCCGCGCGGCGACGAGCATGATGAGCAGCGCGATCAGGACAGGAAAGACGATCACTGGATTGATCTGGGGATCGGGCATCATGGCCGTCCTTTTCGGTCGCTTAATTCGACGGACGTCCCGAGTCGTTTAATGGCGATAGCGCCTTTCTCGATTGCCGAGTCGGCAGTGGCAAACATACCCACACGATCCCCTGGCAGCTCCGGATCACACTCCTCTCAGGGTAGCTCGTGATGCGGTTCCAGGCCGGTCTGGGCTGAATCCGAATGTCTATCCCATGACACTTTCGTCGCTGAGGTGGCGATGGAAGAAACCGGGATGCGTGCAGTTCCGGCGCTCCCGTTACGGAACCGGGGTCGCGGAGCGAGGCTCGATATCCGGCCAGCCGACGAGATCGGCGACGTAGACCAGTTTGGGCTCCTTTCCGCGCCGCTTCTTCGTCGCATCGGTTGGCGTAGCTGGAGGGACGGCGTAGATGTACATGAAGCTGTCGTCCAGCCGCCACTCACCGTCCTCGAAGACGAAGAGGTAGATGGCGGTCACTCCGCGCGCCGGATGCTCGTCTTCGCCGTCGACCCAGACCGCCGCCGAGACGCGGCCGTCCGCGAGTTGTCGCACCTCCCACGGGCCAGCGTAGATTGCCCTGGAGAGCTCCTGTGGCGGGATCGCGATCGGCGTGGCGGCGGCCAGCCCGGCCACGAACTCCACGGCCTCGTCCGGGTCTTCGATGCCGCGGACGAGGCGGGCGTCGCTCGCCAGAAGGATGGCACGATACGCTTCCCCAGCGGCCATGCAGCCGAAGAGCTCGTCGACCGTGGCGCCAATCGCCGCGCGAGTCGCGGGATCAGCCGGCGGACCTTCGGGGAGGGCCGTCGGCGCCAACCCGCTTCGCCGCGATGGCCCCGATGTGGCGACGAAGGCCCGTAACGCTTCCAACTGCTCCGGGTTGCGGCCGGAGATGTGACAGAGGGTGGGATCGGCGGTGCGCGGGGCTGGGGGCGACTCGGCGGCCAGACCGGCAGAACCAAGCACGAGCAGCGCGACGATGACGATAACGATGCTCCACCCGCGTGACCGGTTCAAAGGTCAGCATTCTCGCGTTTTGACGCGCTGAACGATGGAGGTGATTCGGTCACAAGCCGAGACCTGGACCTGGCCAGCCAAGTGGCGGCGAGCGCGAGCGATACCAGAACACCCACGACGGCGGCGAAGACGAAGAAGGGCAGCATGGGGGGCCAGTGGACGGTGTATTCGGGGGAGTTCTTATTCGAGTCCGCGCGCCCTTCGAGTAGCGCCACTCCGCGCGACAGGCCCAGCCAGTAGCTGCCGGCCACATACGCTCCGTACGAGAAGGCGGCGGCGGCAAGCACGGCGGCGACCGCCCACCGCCGCCACAGCGCGACGGCGAGGGCCACAAAGGCGACAAATCCACACAGGCTCACCAGACCGACGTAGCCGGCGGGGGAATCAATGATCGTGGTAAAACTGTGTCGTGCCCCGCTGGTCCACGATGTGCGGGCAAACCAGTTGGGCATCACGCTCGCGAGAAGCAGCAGGAGAGCGCTGGCGATTGCGATCCAGCGCAGCGCGAGCTCTCTCCGCATGATGGCGCTCAATGTTTCGCTCCTCGGCCACAAAAGTACCGCCGATACACGACGTCAAACGAACGGGCACTCCGTGTTGGGACCGGTGCCAACCCGCACGCCAAGAGCGTACTTACTGTCGCCTTAGCGTGGTAGGTCGACCACCGAAATCGACGGCTTGTATGAACGCGGTGCTCTCGCGTCACGATGGTCGGTGCCTAGCGGTTAGGACCACGCAAGGTGAAAGCTTGTTTCATGTGAACGCCGCGGGGGTCACATGTATCGGTGACGAGCACAGAGTCTGCGCTGCGGATTTGGAGGCCTTGGGTAAACCAGTTCCTCGTCACAATCTCCCAATTGTCCCGTGCGTCCCAGTCGATGGTTTCGCCGAGCCTCAACAATTGGCAACGGTAGGGGTGACGCATCCTAGAAAATGTACGCTCACCGGGAAATCGCGCCTGCGTGTAGTCAGCGGTGTCGAGTCGAACCTCCCAGGTTCCCTGAATCCGTGTCGTCAGGACATTGGTAATTTGCCAAACGTTGCAGGCGATTCGCTTGTACCTAACCGTCGTGCGGACAATGGGTCCGTTTGCGACTCCTCCAAATGCGGGTTCATCATCCTTGGCGCGGGCACTTGATGAGCGGCGATCCCCGATCTGGCCTTTTTCGCAAGACTGCTGGGCACCGACATCCGCAGTAGCTCGACTTTCGGTATCTTCTGGAGGGGGGGCGAAGTTATTCAGCACAGCGTCTTCTTTTGCGCTGATCGCAGCCGCATCTTGTGCGGCATTTCCGGTCAGTGCCACGCTGTCAGTAATTTCGGTAAAGGGACCGGAACTTCGCGTTCTTGGTAAGGCGGCCAAGCCGCCACCGATCCCCTGGACCTTGACCACCCACTCCGCATCGGATCAAGGCGTGACCCTCGACGTCACGACTCCGCCCTCGCAGGGCTCCACATTGCCCTGAGCAAAGAGAACTTCGGGATCGGTGAACTCCGCACTGGGATCGGTGAGTTCTTCCGACACCATGTCGCACACGGCAGTGCTATTTGATCCGAACACGACCGCAACCATCGGGATACCGTCATCGGCATCGACGCAGTCGCGGTTGAAGTCCGCGGGGTTGCTGGCGGTCTGGGTGACGTTGCCCTGACCGTCGGTGATCATGATGATCGACTTGAACTTGCGGGTGCCCGATACCTTCTTGCAGTTCACCTGGTTGCTGCCGGCGCCGTACCACTGGCCGGTCAGCACGGTGGACACGTTCCGGACGAGGATGGTCTTGGCTACGGTGTACCAGGCGCCGTCCGCGCGCCGCTGCTGCAGCTCGGTGCGGATGGCCCGCCCGGCCAGGGCGGACGGGCACTGGATCTGGGCCTTCGCGACGAGATTGTTGCCTGGTTCGGCCGGTTTCGACGGATCGATGATGCAGCCATAGGCGGAAACCGCGTTCGTGGATTGGGCACCCACCCCAGCCGGGAAACTCGTGGCCATGAGCAGCGCAATCAGCAGGAGTTGGACGACTCGCTGCCGCGCCGGCAGGACATTGTCCCCGGCTCGGCGAGGCAACCGGAACCGTGGAGCGATCCGCATCGTTCATCTCCCATACGTTGCAACAGACGGCCCCTGCCGCCTGGCTCAAGCAGCCCGCGAGCGCTGCACGCATTCCGGCCGGTGTTCATAAGCGTTTCGGATTGGCAATTGCCGGACATTGACGAGATGCGCTTCGGGATGATGGTGAGCCTGCTGGTGGTGCTGATCGCCCAGGCGATCCCCCTCATGGCTTCGCCACCCGTCCTGGCCGCCACGCCGCCGAACTTTGTGGTGGTGATGGTCGACGACATGGATGCCCGCATGGTCGACGATCTGCCCCGCTTGCAGGAGCTCCTGGTGGCTCGCGGGCTCAGCTTTTCGTCGTTCTATGTGGCGGCTCCCGTCTGTTGTCCGTCCCGGGCTTCCTTTCTCCGCGGTCAATATCCGCACAACACCGGCGTTTACTCTAATGGACCGCCGCAAGGCGGGGTGAGCGCCTTCCGCAACAACGGCAACGAGCAATCGAACGTGGCGACCTGGCTGCAGGATGCTGGGTACCGCACCGCGCTTATCGGCAAATACCTCAATGACTATGAGGATGAAGCGAAGCGGGTCCCGCGCGGCTGGAACCGCTGGTTCGCCTACGCGGGGAAGGGCAAGTACGTCAACTATCTGATGAGCGACGAAGGGAAGGTCCGCGAGTACGGCAAGGAAAAGCAAAAGAAGCACTATCAAACGGACGTGCTGGCCCGGAAAGGCGTCCAGTTCATCACCTCCACGAACCCGGCCCAGCCCTTGTTTCTCTTTCTCGCGCCATCGGCGCCGCACGAGCCGGCCACCCCGGCCGATCGCCACCGGAAGGCGAGGACCGCGCGCGCTCAGGCGCCGCGCGTGCCGTCCTTCTAATGAAGCGGACGTGAGCGACAAATCGGTGTTCTGGAGCGGCAGGGGACGGCTCACGGGGAGCACGATCAACAACATCGATCGTCTCTACGTGAAGCAACTGCGCTCCATGTTCGCCGTCGAGGACATGATCGCCGATGTGCTGACGAACCTGGAGCGGACCGGCCGGCTAGGCAACACATATCTCTTCTTCATGTCCGATAACGGGCTGCACCACGGCGAGCACCGCATCGGCTCGGAAAAGAACACCCCCTTCGAGGAATCGATCCGGTCGCCGCTAATTGTCATTGGGCCGGGCGTGCCGGCGGGGGCGCGGATCGACGCGATGGCCTCCAACATCGACCTGGGCCCGACATTCGCGCAGCTCTCCGGGATCGCCGCGCCGGACTTCGTCGATGGCCGCTCGCTCGTGCCCGTCCTTGATGGCACTGTCCCGGCGGGGTGGCGTGATGCGATCCTCTCCGAATTGCTCAATGGGCCGCCGAGCGGCGGGTTCAGCGTGTTGCGATCAGGCTCATATGCCTACTTCGCCTACGGCGCTGGTGTGCGAGAGCTCTACGATCTCGCCGCCGATCCCTATCAGCTCGACAACATCATCACCAGCGCTCCCCAGGCGCTTGTCGACGATCTGGAAACGCGGTTCGCCGCGCTGGCCGCCTGCGGCAGCGCCGGGCCAGCACCGTGCCAGCAGGCGGATGGAGGGAGTTGAGCAGTAACGCCGCCCGCAACCTGGCCGGCTTCCCATCTCCCGTCCTCCGTCCCCCCACGAGGACAACGTATTGACACACTCCGCTGCCACCGCTACGCTCATGCCACTGGTTGACCGGTTGACGTCTTCGCGGGGAACTTGATCCGGGGGGATCGATGCTCCGTATCTCCGATGACCGTCGCTTCCTCGTCCACTCCGGCGGCTCGCCCTTCTTCTTCTGGAATGGCGAGGGCGATGGCGACTGCTTCGGTGTGCGCCGCCGCTGGGACAAGGCGCTCACCGTGCCCGGCGCGGCCCAGATGTGTCTCGTCCGCCGCCTGATCGAATCCCGCCCCATGCTTTCTCGTCTGCCTGACCAGGGGTTGCTTGCCTCGGACCCGGGCATGGGCGGTGAGCACGTACGAGCGACGCGCGGGGCGGACGGCGCCTATCCCTTCGTCTCCACCCCGACCGGCCGCCCCTTCGCCGTCGCGCTCGGCACGCTCTCCGGCGAAACGGTGGAGGCCTCGTGGTACGACCCGCGAACGGGCCAGGCGCATCCGGCGGGAACGCGCCGCATAGTGGGAACCGCTGCCTTCGCGCCGCCGGCAAGCGGCCCCAAAGACGATTGGATCCTCGTGCTCGATGATGCCGAACGGCGGTTTTCGCCACCGGGCACGCCGGCCGCGTGATCGCCGGCTGCTCGGACCCATGCTCGACGGGAAAGGAGGCGCCAGGGAACAACCACCGCGCGGCCGGGATGGCCGGCCGTATGCGCAACGCACGAAGGAGTGCTCTCCGATGGTTACGAGGCAGTCGCGGCGCCTGATCCTCTCCCTTATGCTGACGCTGCTGGTGAGCGGGCTCGGCGCTGTCCTGGCGACCGGGTCGGTCCGCGCCCAGGCGCCGGTCGAGCTGCGGTTCCTGTCGTGGACGGCGGCGAACCAGGAACAGCAGTTCAACGAAATGCTGGCCGAGTTCACCGCGGCCCACCCGGACATCACGATTTCCAGTGAAACCGTGGCCGGCACCGGCGCCGCTACCTATCCCGATGTCCTGCGCACCGGCATCGCTGGCGGCGACCCGCCCGACCTCTTCTATATGTGGGGCGGCTCCATCGCGGCGCCCTTCATCGAGGCCGATCAGGTGCTGCCGCTCGATCCCTACTACGAGGAGTACGGCTGGGCGGAGCGCCTGGTGCCGTGGGCGGCCGAGGCCATGCAGGTCGATGGGGTCTATTTCGGGGTGCCGAAGGCGACCCGCGGCATGGGCTTCTGGTACCGCAAGGACATCTTCGAGCAGAACGGGATCGAGATCCCGCGGTCCTACGAGGAGTTGGAAGCCGTCTGCGCCAAGCTTCAGGAAGCGGGGGTGGCCTGTCTTTCGCTCGGCGGCAAGTTCGGCTGGAACACGATGCGGCTACTCGATTACTTCATCGAGCTCGAGGCCGGACCGGAGATGCACGACAAGCTGAACCGGCTCGAGGCGAGCTGGGACAGCCCCGAGGTCGTGGCCGCCTACCAGCAGCTGAAGAACTGGGTCGACAACGGCTGGATCGTGCCTGGCTTCCTGGCCGTCTCCCCCGACGACGCTCGCCAGCCGTTCTACCGCGGCCAGGCGGCGATGGTCTTCGAGGGCGACTGGCTGGAATCGGTCCTCCAGGCGGACGAACAGGACACCGCCAACTTCGACTTCTTTCTGCCACCGACCGGCCATGAGCCGCTACGGATGTCCGGCTTCCCCGAGCAGGTGATGATCACCAAGGACTCCAAGCACCCGGATGAGGCGGCGGTCTTCCTCGACTGGTTCCTGCAGCCGGAGATCCAGCAGAAGTACTTCCAGGCCATCGGCGGCTCGACCGGCGTCCTCAACGCCTTCCCGAGCGAGGCAGAGTTCCCGCTCTCGGTGAAGTGGCGGCAGATCATCGAGTCCCGTGATGCCTACCCGCCGACCGACCAGGCGTTCCGCAAGGAATTGATGGATTCCTTCTTCGCCGTCCAGGACGCCATCGTCGCCGGCGCCAAGACGCCGGAAGAAGGCGCGGCGGAGATGCAGGCCACGGCCGAGGCGTGGCTGGCCGAGAACGGCGGCGCGTAGGGGCGGACGACCCTCACCCCAACCGCCTCCCAGAGGGTGCCCGGCCCTGTGCGCAGGGAGAGGGGCTCGCGGAGCCAACAACATTGGTCAAAGCCCTCCCTTCTCCCTGTGCGCAGGGAGAAGGGTCGGGGATGAGGGTTTTTCGCCATCGGATGGGGCGAGGAGGAGCGGTGGATGGGACGGACTGGCGGGGCGAAACTGACGCCGTGGCTCTTCCTGCTGCCGGCGCTGCTGATTTACGGCGCCTTCCTCGTCTACCCGATGGGGCGTTCCTTCTATATCAGCCTGACCGACTGGGACGGCCTCTCGCGGGAGTGGTCCTTTGTCGGGCTGGCCAATTACGAAGCGATCTTTTTCCGCGACGACGACTCGCGGCGCGCGCTGCTGAACAACATTCTGTGGACGATCTTCACCCTGCTGGTGCCGACGGTCCTCGGGCTGCTGCTGGCGACGGCGCTGAACGGCGCCGTGCGCGGCAAGACCCTGCTGCGCAGCATTTTCTATCTGCCGGCGGTGCTGCCGCTCGTCGCGGTCGGAATGATCTGGGCCTGGATCTACAACCCCTCATTCGGGTTGATCAATGAGGTGCTCCGCCTGATCGGGCTGGGCGGGCTGGCGCGCGGTTGGCTGGGCGACTTCCAGACGGCCTTCCCGGCCACCATGCTGACCGCCCTCTGGCAAGGAATCGGCTTCCCGATGGTGCTCTACCTGGCGGGGATGCAAACGATCCCCCGCGAGCAGTACGACGCGGCGAAGATCGACGGCGCCGGGGCGTTCGAATGCTTCAAGGCGATTACCCTCCCCTGGCTGCGGGAAACGCATGTGGTCGTCGTCACCCTCGCGATCATCGGTTCCTTCAATGTCTTCGACCTCATCTACACCATGACCTATGGCGGTCCTGGCCAGCGAACTCAGGTGCTGGCGACATGGATGTACTTCAACACGTTCCAGTACGGCAAAGCCGGCTATGGCTCGGCCCTGGCCTGGGTGATCGCGGCGATCGCCCTGGTGGTGACGATCCCGTACATCCGGATGATGTCCCGCCGATGACATTGAGCGAGGGCAGCGCGGGGAGCGAGCAATGAACGCCACCATAACCGGCGCCCGGGGCCGGGCCCGTACTAGCGCCAGCGACGCGAGCGACGAGACGACCGGCGGCCGGCGCAGCGTCCCACTGACGGTGGCGCTGAGCGTGCTGGCCCTGGTCTGGCTCATCCCCTTCTTCTTCGTCGTGACCACCGCGATCCGCGGCCAGGGCGAACTCCTCAGCTCCGGACCCTTCTCGATCCCCAAGGCGCTGCGCCTCGACAACTTCGTCAAGGCCTGGGACATCGGCAACTTCTCGACCTACTACCGCAACAGCCTGATCGTCACCGGGATCAAGACGCCGCTCGGCATCCTGATCGCCTCCCTGGCCGCCTACCCGCTGGCCAAGCTGCGCTTCCCGCTGCGCGACCACGTTTTCCTCTTTCTTCTGCTCGGGCTGGCGATCCCCATCCACGTCACCCTGCTGCCGATCTTCACCATGTTGCGGGAGATGGGCATCAACAACACGCTGGCCGCCCTCTTCCCGCCCTATCTGGCTTTTGGTCTCCCCCTGCACATCTTCATCCTGCGCGGCTACTTCCGCTCCATCCCGGACGATTTGCGGGAGGCGGCGCTGATCGACGGGGCCTCGGAGTGGCAGATCTACTGGCGGATCACGATGCCCCTGGCGATCCCGGCCCTGGCCACCGTCTTCATCATCGACGCCCTGGCGACCTGGAACGAGCTCCTGATCGCCCTGGTCCTCCTCTCGTCTGAAAGCGTGCGCACGGTGCCGCTCGGGCTACTCAACTTCCAGGGGCAGTTCTCGTCACAGATGACCGCGCTCAACGCCGGCATCCTGATCGGCATCGCGCCGGTCCTGATCGTCTATGTCCTCTTTCAGCGGTACCTGGTTTCCGGTTTGACCGCCGGCGCGATCAAAGGGTAAGGAGGGTGAGTGTGTGAGCAAACGCGCCCGGGTCATCGTCAATACCGATGCCAAGAACGAGGCGGACGACCAGTTCGCCATCGTCCACGCCCTGCTGACGCCGTCGTTCGAAATCCACGGGATCATCCCGGCCCACTTCGGGGAACGCCGCACTACGACGTCGCTGCGGGAGAGCCGCGAGGAAGTCGACAAGCTCCTCGGGCTGATGGGGTGGCAGGGGCAGGTGACGATCGCCGACGGAGCCCCCCGCGCCTTGCCCGATGACGGGACGCCCCTCCCCTCCCCCGGTTCGGCCCTGATCATCGAGGAGGCGCTGAAGGACGACCCGCGGCCGCTCTACGTGCTCTTCTACGGACCACTGACGGACATGGCGAGCGCGCTTCTGGAGGAACCGCGTATCGCGGAGCGCAACCTGATCGTGGTCTGGATCGGCGGCGGGCCGTGGCCGGAGGGCGGCCCGGAGTTCAACCTTTCCAACGACATCGGCGCGGCCAACGTGGTGATGCGCTCGCCTTTGGCGGTGTGGCAGATTCCAAGTTCGGTCTACAAGCGCTTCTCGGTCTCCTACGCGGAACTGCTGGAGCGCGTCTGGCCGCACGGACAGCTTGGGCGCTACCTGGTCGAGCAAGTGATCGACTTCAACGCCCGGCACGTCGCCGGGCCCATGGAGTTTCGGTCGCTCGGCGATTCGCCAGCGGTCGGGGTGGTGATGGCGCCCGAGTGTGGAGCCTCGACGATGCGGCCGGCGCCGGAGATCGATCCCGAGATGGGGTATGTCCATGGCCGCGGCCACCGCCCGATCCGGGTCTACGAGACGGTCGATGCCCGCTTCGTGCTCGAGGACTTCTTCGCCAAGCTGGCCCGCTTCGCCCGCGGCGAAGACGCCGGCTTCCACGCGTCCGGGCAGACCGCGGCGCCGTGATGCCGCCCAGACTCGCGGCGGAAACGCCGTCCAGGCGCGCGGATTCGATGGAAGGCCATCCGGGGGAGCAGTGATGACGGCGGCAGCGATCCCGTAGCGCATCAGGGTATCGGACGAGTCGATCAGACGCGGGGGAAGAACGTGACCGAGATGAACGTGGCAGCCGAGGGCACGCTGCCGTACCGGACCGTTGGGGAGTGGGCGATCACCAGCCAGCGGGCGTACGCGAGTCCCTTCGCGGATGTCCAGGCAGCGGCCATCTTCACGGGGCCATCCGGGCGGGGGGCGCGCCGCCCCGCCTTCGACGCCGGCGACGGGACGTGGGGGATCCGGTTCCTCCCCGGCG
>JBBRVX010000181.1:0-10924 GCA_038246475.1 Thermomicrobiales bacterium
ATTCTCGACCTGTTGCGGGAGCTGCTGGAAGATGAGGGCTACCGGGTCAGCACCTGCCTTGCCGTGCTTGATCTGACTAGGATCAAGGAGATGGCGCCGGATGTGATCGTGCAGGATCTCCTCTTTGAGCATTCGTCGGAGATTGGGTGGAATTTTCTCATCCTCTCGCGGCTCGATCCTCAGATCAGCCAAATCCCGCAAATTCTCTGCACCGCGGCGGTGCAGGTCGTCAAGAATGAAGAGATGGCCGCGCACCTGGCGAGTCTCAAGGTGCGGGTAGTGCTCAAGCCGTTCAACATCGACGAGCTGCTGACCGTGCTTGCCGAGGTGCTGGCCGCGCGTCACGCTGTAACACGTCTCGTTCCGATCGCCCACCTGGTCGAAACAGGGCCAGGATCGGGAGATATTCGCATCGGCCGCTTCGCGTCTGAGGGGGCCGACGCTACCCCACCGCTCCCGCTTGCCGCCACCATCGGCATTCCCGCGTAATCGCGGCCATGAAGTAGGCCGCGCCAATCTCGGGCGCTCGGCGGTTGCAGCTCCAGCAGTCAAGACGGCAGCAGGATCAGATCGATCCCTTTCGGGAGGGTGCGTTTCGGGGTGGTGTGCCAGCCGGCCCGATCGACGACCAGCACGGCGCTGGGGGATGCTCAAGGATCGTGCCGTCTGCACCGTCTCCACCCGCGTCTCGGATTATGCTCCTCTGTTGCCGATCTCTTCATGGTCCTGCACCCGTGCAGCCAGCCGCATCTGCTGTACTGGCGGGCAGGGAACCGTGCCATAGGTGCAGTAGACGCAACAGTCCCCCTCGGCCGGCCGCAGGGATGCGCCACAACCTGAGCAGGCGTAGCCAATCGCGCAGGAGAACTCCGGCATCACCTCCTCGCGGGTGTGCCCGCAGTGGGGGCAGGTTATCACCGATATGCGGATGGTCCCGATCGTGCTCGCTGCCGTGGAATCGTGCATCGAACCTCCCGGTGCTTCGTCCTGGTGGGGCATCATAGCGGAAGGGCTCCAGTTCGGCGGAGATTCGGCATTCACCGTCGCCGCATGCGGGAACTGCCGCTCGCGGCGAGCATGCATGAGATCACGGCCGGCGATCCTGTCCCAACCACGCGCTCCACATGGTGACGAGTGACTTCTGGCGATCAATCACGCCGCGGGCAATCCGTCAAACTCATGACCTTTGCGGGGGATGCACCCATTCCCGCTCTCCCACCGCGGCCGTAGAGTGGGATCCAGGGAGGGATGAGCCATGACCTGGTTCCTGTGTCGAGTGCTCGGCCACAAACGGGCGCGAGTACCCTTTTCCAGCCACCGTATCTATTGCAGTCGCTGCGGGCTCGATCTGTAAACGGGAGTCGTGAGTCGGAAGTCGGAAGTCGGGAGTCAAGGTCGTTCTCCCATCACCCTATCACCCTATCACCCGTCACCCGTCACCCTCCATGTGCCACGATTAGCGACACACGTGCGGCGATCCTGCCGCAATCGCTAGCCGGCGCATGGAGGGTAACTCGTGCCAAAGCTGACCTACATCGGCCACTCGGCGTTTCTGCTCGAGGATGGCAACGGCCATGTCGTGGCCATCGATCCCTTTATCTCGGGGAATCCAGTGACCACGCTCGATCCCAAATCGATCAAACCGAACACGATCCTGATCACCCACGCGCACAACGATCATGTTGGCGACACGGTCGATCTGGCGAAGTGGAATGACGCCAAAGTGATCTGCACGGTCGAGCTCGGCGATTGGCTGGAAACGCAAGACGTGCGGGATCTGGTCGGCTCCAATCATGGCGGGACCGTCGCCTTCCCCGGCGGCACGGTAAAGTTCACCCCGGCCTGGCACTCCTCCTCCTACAACGATGGCGAAAAGCAGGTCGCCAACGGCATCCCCGCCGGCCTCATCGTCCGCTTCGGCAGCAAAGCTTTCTATTTTGCTGGCGACACCGCGCTTTTCGGCGACATGCGGCTGATTGGCGACGAGGGGATCGACGTGGCCATCCTGCCGATCGGCGATCACTTCACCATGGGGCCGGCCGACGCCGCACGCGCCGCGGAGTTCGTCGGCGCGAAGACGATCATCCCCTGCCACTACAACACCTTCCCGCCGATCCGCCAGGATCCGGAGGCGTTTCGGGCGAAGGTAGCGGAGCAGGCGCCGGGGGCAACCGTCGTCGTCCTCGCGCCAGGCGAGTCGTTCGAGGCGTAGAGGGCAGTACAACGATGGCATCCGACCAGTCTGAAGCTGCTGGCCCACTCAACCGCTTCGACGAGGAGCTGAAGCGCACCGCGTTTCAGAAGAAGGCCGTCAGCCGGCTCCCCGCCGCCGAGGTGCTCGATTTGGCCATCGCCTTCTTCACCGAACGAGGCTACCGGGCCGGGCGCACCGGCCGCCCGCATCAGGTCTTCGTGATGGGCAAAGGCGAGGGGCTGCTGCCGCGGGTCACCGGCGAGATCAGCGCCCGCGCCGACGTCGGCCGGCCGGGCGTCACGCTGGTCACCCTCGACGCCGCCGGTGAGAAGCTTGGGCCGACGATGGCGGAGTTTTATCAGCATCTGCGAGCCGCCAGGCGGCGTCCCGCTTCCTCTTGAAAGAAACGTCGTCGCTAAGCATGGCCAGCTGGCCAGTGCGCCATAGCCTGTCCACCTCGCCCTGAGGCATGAAGAGTCTTGGCCGCAAAACCGTCGTACCTCGCGCTCCTCGCATTGGCATCCGAGCGTTGTTCAGAAGCAGATGCCCCTGGCCGCCAACATGCAGAGCTTCCGCTTTACCAGCGTGACGAGGTCGTCGCTGTGAACGAATTGTTCTATTTCTTGGCGATCTATCACCACTATTCTGATCCCGTCCTTGAGCGCCGTGGCAATCTCGAAATGCGCGTCCGTAAGCTCGATCGGTGAGCCTGTGACGCCGCGTGTCGATACCAGAAGACCTAAATCGAGCCCACGATTCTGCAGCCTTCGGACGAAGTACGCCACCTCGCTACTGCCGACCGGTTGACTCCAGTTCTTGCATTCGACGAGCAGGGTCGTGGGCAGAAACCAGAGTCCGCGCCGATGCTGGTCATTCCAGAATGCAACATCCAACTCTTCCGTGCGAAATGGGTTCGTCACGTTGCGTTCAGTGACCACGATGCCAGGGACCGCACCAAAGAGGTAGCAGACGAGGTCATCTAACGCCCGTCCTTGTTCCGTTGTGGTGCTGGTCGAACCACGCGGGAAGTACTCCTGCACCCGCGCCTGATCGATGATCCCCATGCGGTCTAGGCGGCACTGTGGACAACGGCATTGCGCCGGGCAAGCAGCGTGCGAGCGAAGTCACCCCGGCCAATGGCCTCCACAAGCTCGCGCGCTCCCATCGCGACGACCATTGGCTGGCGCCAAAATTCCCGAATGTGCACAGTGTCAGGGCGCCAGAAAACCATGAGTCCAAGCGGGCTCTGGCAATCTGACAGCATGTGTTGCAGTTGTTGCACGTTATTCAAGGAGATGGGCGTCCGTTGGACGGTAACTTCTATCAATAGCGGATTCCCGATCGTAGGTTGCAACTCGTCTATCCAGACCGCCAAGTCGGGACGGATTTCTCGATGGCCGATCAGGGTCGGTCCTGTAGACGTTATGTAGCCAGCTGCCTCAAATACGTCCGCCAGGAACTGGACAAGATCGTGCTCCTGCGGCGGTGAGATCTCGGCTTCCCACGCCGCCAGCCGCTCAAGGGCGAAAGCAATAAATGCGGAGTCTTGTTCTCCATCTGGTTCACGTCGCCCTGATTCTCGTTCACCGCCGCGGTTACCCCCGTGTTTGAGGAATGCGTCAAGATGGAAATGCAGTGCGCTGGCGTTGCTGAGCGCTGCACGGGCATATGGCTCCTCCCGTAAAGCGACCGGCAAATCGGCCTTGGGTTCCACGATCAACAAGCGCGGTCGATCCGTGCCGACCGCGACGCCGAGTTCAAAATACACATTACTGGCAATGGCCCCTCCCGGGATGACAGCACAGATAAAGTCGGCATCCAGGATCACATCCTTGATCGGCCGCGGAACGCTTGACTCAGCAACCATATCGGAAGCGTCCCAAATCTTGACGCCTCGCACTGAGAGCGCATCGCGCAGAGGCTGCGTGTCAAACCCAACCGGGGCGGAGATGAAACATGATCGGAGTTTTCAACTTTCCATTGCCAAACCTTTTTGGTGACGCCAGCCTATGGAACCTGCTATAGGAGGAATCCTAACAGTTTGGTACACCTACGGCGCACTGTGACCCATCATCCTGACCGCACTACCGGCGAGCGTATCGCCCCGATCAAATCACCCCAGCGGCAGCTTCCCAACTGAGCGCATCGCCGTCCGGCAGATCGTTGACATCGGGGCGCTGCGGCATGTGCATCAGCTCGCCGCGATGGCGCATGGTATGAGTGATGGATAGCAAGTGGCAGATGACGGGAGGGTCGGATGCTTCGGGCTTGACCCTGACGCAACGTCAGGCTGTACCCTCTCGGCCAGGAGGTGAGGCATGGGGCGCTACTACCGCGTCGGAGAGGTGGCCACGCTGACGCGGATCTCGATTCGGACGTTGCATCACTACGACCGGATCGGCCTGTTGCGCCCGGCGCTGCACTCCTCGGGAGGCTATCGACTGTACGGGGAAACCGACCTGCTGCGCTTGCAACAGATCCTCACCCTGCGCTTTCTCGGCTTCCCGCTGAAACGGATTGGCGAGCTGCTGGACCGGCCCGATTTCGATCTGGTCGCCTCCCTCCGCGTGCAGCGCCAGGTGTTGCGCGAGCGCATCGCGGAGCTGGAGCGCATCTCCACCGCCGTCGGCGATCTGGTCGACCGGCGTCTGACGACAGGAGAGTGGTCCTGGGAGCTGGTCATAGAAGCGTCGGAGGCGGCGGGAGCCGGTCTGGCGCGACGAGAGGAAAGCATGACTGCACGATATACGCCAGAGCAGATGCAGCAGTTTGCCGAAGTCGGTAAGGCCGTCCCGCCAGAGGAGATGGCGGCCATCGAGCAGGAATGGGCCGTGCTCCTGCCCGAGATTCGGGCAAGCTACGACCTCGATCCCGCCAGCCCCGAGGCGCAGGCGCTGGGCGCTCGCGCCGACGCGCTGACCGAGCGCACGATGCGCGGCTACGAGGCGTATCCGGAATTGAAGGCGGCCATTGGCGCAAACTACGAGCGGGGCGCTTTCGAAGGCGAGATGCGCGCCCCGCAAGCGGCCGATTTCGCGTTCCTGGATCGGGTCAAAGCCGCACGGTAGGTGATGGGTGATGGGTGGTAGGGTCATAGGGTCATAGGGAGAACGACGGGACGACGCTCGCGGATTTCTCGTCCTATCACCCTATCACCCTATCACCCCATGACCCTATCACCCATCACCCGTCACCGGGGTTGCGTCCGGTGATCCCGCGGTCATCGCTTGCCGGCTCAACCAATCGACGATCGTTGGCAGGAGATCGGGCGTGAACGCGGCGGGCAGGGTGGCGTATTCGGTGGGGCTGCCGGTGTCAGCCTGCTGGAAGAGATGGTTGGCGCCCGGCAGCACGACGATCTCGAAGTCGTCATTGGCGGCCTTCGCCAGCGACGCGGCCAGCGCCGGTGCGTTTTGCGCGGCATCGACCTGCGTGTCCTTGCCGCCGAAGATGGCCAGCACGGGGAGTGTCGTTTGTGCCCAGTCGGTCGCGGGATCGTAGGCGACAAACGACGCGAACCAGGCGGCTCCAAACTGCGCCATCGCTTGCTCGGCGACGGTTTGCGCGTATTGCTCCAGATCGCCGAGGGGGGCCCGCTCCGCCTCCGGCAGCGCCTTCGCTTGTTCGAGTGTATGGCGGACGATCAGCGCTTCGAGGGCGGCAGGATCGTCCAGGAGCGTGGTCGCCTCTGCAATGAACAAGCGTTGCGCGGTGATCTGTTCCGGGTTCGCCCCTTCGGCTTCCAGAATCCGCTCATTTTGCAACAGCAGCACGTCGCGGCCATTTACACCGGGGCCCGCCAGGCTGATGATGAAATCGAGCTCCGCGTTGCGCGCGCCGAGCATGGCGGCCACCAAGCCCCCTTCGCTGTGCCCGAGCAACCCGATCCGCGCGGGATCGATCTCCTCGCGAGTGAGGAGATAACGGATCGCGGCTTCGGCATCGGTAGCAAAATCCTGGGTTGTAGCCGTGTCAAACGTGCCGGTCGATTCGCCGACGCCGCGATCGTCATAGCGCAGCACGGCCACGCCGGCGCGCGTCAGCCCATCCGCCAACAGCCGGAACGGTTTCAACGCGATCCCGCCCAACGTTTCGTCGCGGTCCTGCGGGCCGCTGCCGGTGACCAGCACGATGGCCGGGTGCGGCCCATCTGCCGGCGGCAGGGTCAGCGTGCCGACCAGGGTGATGTCGCCGTTCTGGAACGTGACCTCTTCGACATCGTAGGGGACCGGTTCAGTTTCGACCTCCCGCGGCGCGAGCGCGTCCAGCACCGGCAGGAAGACCGCCTCATGCAGCTCGTCATATTCATCCGGCGTCGTTTGCAGGAGGACGATGTAGGTGTTGGCCTCCCGCTCCGCCAGAGCCAGGTCGACGGCGAGCTCCAGGTCACCGGAAGAGACATCCACCTGATAAAGCGTCCAATCCAGCGCCTCGCCCTGATGCGTGCCGACGCTCTCAGGCGCGTCGGTCAGGTTGAGCTGGGGCAACAGCGACGCCAGCACCTCCCCGGCGTCGAGCGGCGCCGACTGCTGCGCGATCAGGGTTGGATCGTCGGCGTTGCTCTGCCGGGCAAAAAGGCCTTGCCCAATATCCGTCCAGCCATCCGGGACGACCGAGATTATGCCGTAGCCCTCGCTGGTGTATGGCTGGAAGGAGATGCGCTCCTGCGCCAGGCCGCTGGCGCTCGCCGGGAGCAGCGCCAGAACAAGGGCGATGCGGACGATCCAGATCATGGCTTGTCTCCTTCGATCATCATCCGGTTGCGGCGGGCGCGATGGCATGGATGACGCCGCTTTCGCTACTGGCGTAATAAAGCGACTTCCCGTCCGAGCTGAACAGGATCGGGGTAATGGTCGGCATGCCGGAGGCCAATGGCGTCGCGACAGAGGAGCCGCCCCCGGCGGCCGAAAGGGAGAAGATCGTGCCGCAGCCCCAATCGGCGAAGAGATAGCTTCCTCCATAGGTCGCCGCCCAGGGGCCGTGGTCCGGAACGAACGCCCCCCCGGTGATGGCGAAACAGCCCGATTCGTGCGAGTAGGCATAAATGGGCTCCACAAAGTCCGTTTGCGGCGGGCAGTCATCGACGGAGCCCGGGAGACAGAGCGCTTCGCGCAGCGGCCAGCCGTAATTGGCTCCTGCGGCGCCCACGTCGACCTCTTCCCAACTGGTCTGACCGACGTCGTTGATGAAGAACCGGCTCTTCACGCTGTTCGGATCAAAGGCGATGCGAAAGGGATTGCGCAAGCCAAAGGCGTAGATTTGCGCGCATGGCAGTCTGGGATCACCCTGTTGCGGCGTCCGGCAATCGACGCCGTCCGACGAAAAGGGATTGCCCGTTGCGGGAGCGCCGTCGCGGTCGATGCGCATGATCTTGCCATTGAGGTTGCCGAGGTCCTGCGAGTTCGGCCAGTAGCCGGCATCGCCGGTGGTGACATAGAGATACCCATCTGGGCCAAAGGCGACGTCGCCGGCGTTGTGTAAGCTGCCCACCAGGATGCTGTCGATCAGCGGCAGCTCGCTCTTGCGATCGAGGACGCCGTCCGCGCCCATGGTGAAGCGAGCGACGCGGTTGTGACAGTTGGCCGGCAGGACATCGCAGTGACCACTTTCGCGGGCCCGGGTGTAATAGACGTAAATGAAGCGATTCTCGGCAAAATCGGGATCGGGCATGACCCCCAGCAGACCTTGCTCCGGTCCTTTGCCGACCCTGGCCGACACATCGAGGATCTGTTGCGGCTCGGCGGCTGGATCGGCCCCTTTCAGCCGGTAGACCCAACCTTCCTGCGCGGCGATCAGGAGGTCGTCACCGAGCCAGGCCAGATCGGTTGGGCTGCCATAAACCTCGGTGATGGTGTGGGATGCAAACCCATCCGGAAACTGAGGCGTGGGCAGGGCCAACGGGGCACCCAGGGCGAAGAGCGGGAGGACAACGAGAAGCGCCAAGCCGCGCGTAACATGCCCCATCATCCGCATCGCTCGCCATCCTCGCCGGCCGCGTGACGGCAAAGCCGCGGTAGGACGCTGGCCATCTCTGCTTTGGATTTTATAACTCCTTTACCGCACCTCACGACTTGCTTATGCCATGCGAGAGTCTAGTGCAATCTCAGACGACTAGGGGGAAGCGTCCAAGCGGCGGTCGCGCCGCGGACGGGCGGTGTCCCCACCTTGCACCCTGTGCGCCCGGCGGAAGCTCGGGTCTCGCGGCGCCGCGTGGGAGCGACGCTCCCTTCTCCCTGTGCGCAGGGAGAAGGGCCGGGGATGAGGGCCGTTCGGCGCACGCGTGACTGGCTTTTAGCCGCATCCCGACCGGGGTGGGCTTGCGGCGCGGTCGCGCGGCCGGTGACGTATCAGGCTGGACACGTCACCAGCCACGGGCCGGAACCGGGGTGGGGCGCCCCGGAGAAGGGAGGGAACGGGCGGCGGGAGCACGCTCCGGAACCGCCGCGACAGCGAACATCATGTTCCGAACCGATTGTCCGGGGAGCGAACGCCGCACTGCTGGGCCCATGGTATGCCCTCGGTGGGACCGGTTCATCAACACACCATGAACGCCATCCCAGGCGAGCGCCACGCCTTGGAGATGAAATGATCAAGGCATATCCTCCGTGAGACGAAAACCCCACCACGGGTGGCGACGAACGGAAATCGGCGATCGGACACGGGAAGGATGAAGCGTGCGACGAACCCAGGGGGTAACCAGCGGCAACGCCGCGGAGGATGGCGGCGACCGCCGTGGCTGGCTGCTGGGCCACTTCGTGCCCGATGCGGAAGATCCGCTGGCGAGCTCGGATGTCGAGGTGCAATGGGCGGTCTTCGCGGGGGGCGAGCAGCGCGCGAGCTGGGGCTTCAATGCGCAGGCGCACACCCTGGCCATCCTGGTGCGCGGGCGCTTCCGCCTGCACTTCCCGGAGCGCGACGTCCTCCTCGCGCGCGAAGGCGACTACGCCCTCTGGGAGCCCGGCATCCCCCATTTCTGGCAGGCCGAGGGGCCGACCATCGTCGTCACCGTGCGCTGGCCCTCGCTGCCGGACGACAGCCGGGTGATGGGTGATGGGTGATGGGGTCATAGGGTGATAGGGAGGACGTAGGTTGGTCGCCCGTCCCACCTATCACCCATCACTCTATCACCCATCACCCTATTACCTATCACCCGTCACCCGTCACCCGGTCCACGCCCCCGCTACCTGCCGGGTGGCGACGTTGAGCCGGTTCCAGACGTTGATCTGGGCGATGGTGAGGAGCAACGCTGCCAGCGCCGCCTCGTCGTAGTGCCGGGACGCCTCCTGCCAGACCTCGTCCGGCACCGGGTCCGGCCGGTCGCTGAGCCGGGTGACGGCCTCGGTGAGCGCCAGCGCGGCGCGTTCGGCTTCAGTGAACCAGGGCGCATCCCGCCAGGCCGCTGCCGCGAAGAGGCGCTCGTCGCTCTCGCCGATCTTTCTCTGTTCGCGGGCGTGCATCTCGACGCAGACGCTGCAGCCGTTGATCTGGCTGGCGCGCAGGATGACCAGGAGAGCCGTGTTCTCCGGCAGCCCGTCGTTCTTCGCCGTGGCGCCCAGGGCCTGCAGGGCCTGCATCGCGCCCGGAACGATCATCACCGGGTTGCTCATCCGTTGCTGCATTGGTGCACTCCTTCAGGGATCGTGGCGTTTCACGGCCAACCAGCAAGCAGGGCCATCCCTGCCGCGGCACCCTCCACGAGCGCCGATCTCCCTGTGCCATCAGCGCCGTTTCGTTCGTCACGGTCATGACGAATGCCTTCGCGAGAATGTGACCGATTGCACCTTCGCGAGAAACACCTGCCCGCTCGTGTCGAGTTTCGGGTATGATGAGGCGGCCACGATACTGATAGCGCCAAGATCGACGTTGTGCCGCGCGCCGGAGCCCGACGTTCCGCTGCTTCCTCCCCAACATCCTGCTTCGGCCGTAACCCACATCGTTGCATCCGGCGCCCCGACCCAAGGCCGGTGCTACTGCCATGGTCGCGATTCCGTACGAACGATCCGCGCCGGGACGCTTTGACGGCCGGAGTGCGCTCGGCCGGCTCTGGTCGCACTTCCTTATGCGGCGCATCGCCAAAGCGCTCTTCACGGTCTTCTTCGTCAGCACCCTGATCTTCTTCCTGGTGCGGCTGCTGCCTGGCAGCCCGGTCGAGGTCTTCATCAGTCAACTGACGAGCCAGTACGGCTACTCGTACGAGATGGCCGCCAGCCAGGCCCGCTCCCTCTTCGCGGTCGACCCGAATCAACCACTTGCGCTTCAGTATCTCGACTACTTGAAGAACCTCGCCCGCGGCGATCTCGGGCAATCGATGCTCTCCCCCGGCGTGCCGGTCACCGCGATTATCTGGAAGTACCTCCCCTGGACCCTCTTCAGCGTGGGCGTCGGCTTGCTGCTGGCGTTCGCCGGCGGCGTGGTGCTGGGGATGGTGATGGCCTATCGCCGCAACTCTGCCCTCGACAACATCCTCTCCATCCTCGGGTCGCGCTTCTATTCCGTGCCCAGCTACCTCTTCGGCATCATGGTGATCGTCTTCTTCGGCATTCGCCTCGGCTGGCTGCCGATCGCCGAGATGCGCGGCACCCTCACCTCCGGCCAGAAGGAGGAGCTGAGCCTCGCCTTTATCCAGGACGCGCTTTTCCACGCCGCGCTGCCGATCCTCACCTACGCCCTGACCGGGCTCGGCGCCTGGATGCTGCTGATGAAGAGCAGCACCATCGCCGCGCTGGAGGA
>JBBRVX010000182.1:0-10860 GCA_038246475.1 Thermomicrobiales bacterium
ATCGTCAGCAACCGGGATGCTTCCGCGCCGGCCACCATTTTGGCGATCATCTGCTTGACGAGTTCAAACCGGCCGATTTCGTGGCCAAACGCGTACCGCTCATTCGCGTACTTCACGCTGGCATCGAGGCAGGCGCGGATCAGACCCACGGCCCCCGCGCCAACCGTGAATCGGCCCTGGTCGATGCAGCTCATGGCGATCTTGAAGCCCTCGCCCTCCTCGCCAACGCGATTCTCAAGGGGAATGCGAACGTTGTTGAAGGCAAGTTCACCGGTGTTGCCCGCGCGCACGCCGAGCTTGCCCTTGATGGTGCCGGTGGTCAGCCCCGGCATGCCCCGCTCGAGGATGAACGCGGTCAGGCCGTTGTGTTTCAGAGAGCGATCGAACGAGGCAAAGACGAGAAAGTGATCGGCCACGTCGGCGAGCGATATCCAGAGCTTGGAGCCGTTGAGGACGTAGGCGTCGCCATCCTGAACGTACGTTGATTCAATCGCACCCGCGTCGGTGCCCGCGTTAGGCTCCGTCAGGCCAAAGGTCGCCAGCTTTTCGCCGCGTGACTGCGGGGCCAGGAAGCGCTGCTTCTGTTCTTCTGAACCCCACTGCAGCAGAGCGAGGCTGTTGAGCCCGACGTGAACGCTCATGGCGACCCGCATGAACGTATCGACGTACTCCAACTCCTCACATGCCAACGCAAGTGCGACGTAATCGAACCCCGATCCTCCATATTCTTCGGGGATTGGCAGGCCGAGCAGCCCCAGCTCTCCCATCTTGAAAAGGATTTCCGGGTGGAACTCGCCTTTGGCGTCCCACTCCTGAATGTGCGGCGCAACTTCGCGCGCCGCGAACTCGCGCACCGTGTCGCGAAGCTGGATCTGCTCGGGCGTGAGCGAGAAGTCCATGAAATGTCATGCCCCTTGGTGAATTGCCGCTATTCAGCGACATCGTGTATTCATCGATGTGCCGTATCCTCAATGAAAGCGCCAGAGAGTATAGCGGGTGGCGGATTGAGACTGAGCGTTCTGCGTTGCAGACAACGGGATGACGCGGGACAGTGGTCGGAAGATCCACACGCACTGTTCGAAGCGCGGCAGTCATTCGTCGGAGATTTGATGAGTTTGCTCACGGCGCCCGGCAGACGTGGCGAAGGGAACTGATTTGGACGACGAGCGATTTGACGCCATTGTGGTTGGGGCCGGGCCGGCCGGAATCACCGCCGCCAAAACGATGGCCGAGGCTGGACTCACGGTGGTCGTGCTGGAGCGCGGACAATTTCCAGGTGCCAAAAACGTTTGGGGCGGCATCCTCTACCGGGACCCCACCGAAGCGATGGCGCCCGGCTTCGAGGACGAAGCACCGCTGGAGCGCCCAATCATCGAGCAGCGCTATATGATGTTGACCGATGACGCGATGATGGGTCTGACGTACCGCACCGAGCGATTCGCGACGCCGCCGTACAACGCCTATTCGGTGCTGCGATCACCATTCGACCAGTGGTACGCCACAAAAGCGGAAGAGGCGGGCGCCGAGGTCTACGCGGAGTTCACCGTCGTTGATCTCCTCTGGGAGGAAGGGGCCGTTGCTGGTGTTACGACCGGCGATGCCGACGGTGAGCTGCTCGCCCACTGTGTCGTCATCGCCGATGGCGCCAACTCCTTGTTGGCGCAGCGGGTTGGCCTGCACCGGGAATGGGAACCGATCGAGCAAGCCCTGGTGGCCAAGGAGATCATCGCCCTTCCAGCCGATGCGATCGAAGCGCGCTTCGCCTTGCCGCCAGGAATGGGCACAGCGCTGGAAATTTTCGGTGAATCGACGGCAGGGCTCCTTGGCTATGGCTTCATCTATACAAACAAGGAAAGCCTTTCGATCGGCACTGGGGCGCTGCTTGTCGATCTCATCGACACCGGGATCAATGTCAACGACATGCTCGATCGCTTCAAGGCCCATCCGGCGATTGCGCCACTGATCGCTGGCGGAGAAACGCTGGAATACTCGGGTCACCTTATTCCCGAGGGGGGATACAACCGGTTGCCGCGCCTCTTTTCCGACGGCGTCGTGGTGGTCGGCGACGCGGCCCAGCTTGTCAACCCGGTCAATCGGGAAGGCGGGAACCTGGCCATGCTTTCCGGGAAGTTGGCCGCCCAGGCGATCATCGAGGCGAAGGCGCAAAACGACTTCTCGGCCATGAGCCTCTCGCGCTACCGGGAGCTCCTGGATGAGAGCATCGTCATGCAGGACCTGTACAAAATTCGCAATCTCGCCGATTTCGCCCACGAGCGGCCGCATTTGTTGCGGGAATATCCGAAGCTTCTGTCAGGAATGGCGGAGGAATACCTGCGCGTGGATGGCGCGGCCAAGAAGGCCAAACAGGAGAAGATCCTGAACATGGTCAAGGGGCTGCCGAAGCGAAGGCTGCTAGACGACCTCCTGGGTGGTGCACGATCGATGAGTTAATGCAGTCTCAAACGACCAGGTTAGGCATCGCCCTCGGGGTCCAGACACGGCATGGCCCACCCAGTTCGCTGATCGGGCGCCAGGGCAGCAACTTCACGGAATTGGGTCTGAGATGAACAGCGCGGTGATGCTGCCTCGGATTATCGGCAAACGCTGATATGATCCCGGCAATTCCATACGGAGAGCCGGGCCAGTTGAACCGGCCACAGTCAATTCGCGTCGAGAAATCGGGAGGTAGGCTCGTGTCCGGCCCAGAAACCTTGCAGGAACTGCTCGTCGCATACAAGGCGCGGAGATTGACGCGGCGCGGTTTGCTCTTTCGTGCCGCCGCGCTCGGCATTAGCGCAACGGCGTTGAGTGAGATCGTGGTGCAAGAAACAGCGGCCATGCCCATTGCCCAGGATGAACCCGTGAGTGGCGGCACGCTGCGCGAAGGGTACGATCTCGATTTTTCGCGGCTCGATCCGGTCGCCACGAGCTGGTATGATCCGGCCTTCCACGCACTCTACGATTCCTTGCTGATCGACGCTCCAGATGGCACGTTGCAGCCGAATCTGGCCGAATCGTGGGAAGTCTCGGGCGACGGCATGAGCGTCACCTTTACCCTGAAGGAGGGCGGTCTGTTCCACACCGGCCGGCCCGTGACCGCGGCGGCGGTGAAAGAGGTCTACGAAGCCATCCAGGATCCGACCAACGGATCACCGCTCGCGACCCTCTTTTCACCCGTCGAATCGATCGAGGCGGTTGACGATCGGACCTTGGTCCTCAAAATGGCGCACCCCTACTACGAAGTGCTGAACGTGGTGAAAACCGGGTACTGGGCGCTCGCCAATATCGAGACCCGCACCGCCGAAGGGGACGCCTATGGTCAAAGTGTCGTGGACGGCACCGGGCCGTTCCTGTTCCAGGAGTGGATTCCCGGCAGCCACACCAGCGTTACGCGGTGGGAGGAGTACCCTGGCTCCATCGTTCCCTATTTCGCGAATAGGGGGAAGGCGTACCTCGACGGCATTCGCTGGGAAACGATTCTCGAAGGCGCGCAGCGCGGCGTGAAGATCGAGAATGGCGAAATTGACACCTTGCGCAACCCCCTGCTGCAGGATGTGGCCCGGCTGGAGCAGAATGCGGACCTCACGGTTTCGTCGTTCAGCGAGCCTTCCGGATACATCCTGAGCACAAACTTCGATCGCACCGACCTCGATTTCCACGAGCTGTCGATGCGGCAAGCGATCTCGCACGCCATCGACCGCCAGGCGATCGTCACTGCGTTGCTCGCGAACCTGGGCAGCCCGCTCAATGGGCCAATTACCCCGGCTGATGTCTATTACGACCCGTCCGTGGAGGAGCTCAACACCTTCGACCTGGAAAAGGCAAAGTCGCTCGTGGCCGAGCTGGGGTGGACCCCGGGGGATGACGGCATTCTGAGCAAGAACGACGTGCGCCACGCCTTCAGCCTGGTGGTGCAAGCGGAATCCTTCAATCGCGACCTTGCCTCCGTGTTGCAAGCCTCGCTGGCCGAGCTTGGCATGGAAGTCACGATCGAGGCGCTTGACCGGGGGTCGTATTTCGGCAAATTGGCGGAAGGCGTCGACAGCTCACTCTTCTATTACCTCTGGCCGGTGCCCATCGACGTGGTGATCCTCTTCGTGGGATCGGCGACGATTCCCGCGCCGAACTGGAGCCACGCGAACGTTCCCGAAGTGGATGCGGCCATCGAAGCCTGGCAACAGGCCGCCAATGCTGATGAGTTGCGGGAGGCCGGCAACCAGTTTCAGATGGCCGTGGCCGAGAACCTGCCCACGATCCCGTTGGTGGTGCGCAACAGCGTCTGGGTAGCGCGTCCGAACGTGCACGGATGGCAGCCGCACCAATACGACATCTACCCGCACTACAATGATGTTTGGTTGGATCCCGCATAGAGTAGATCAGGGTGAAAAGGGCCTGTCGCCGGCACCAGGCTCCTTTTTTCATCCAGGTCATGAATCACATCGGTTCAGAGGCTGAGTCCGCGATCCTCGAACTGAATCGCGGGCGTTAATATGAAGTCCGTCGTGACAAGGAGTACTATGCGCGGCAATCAGGCCGTACAATGCTTATGACCCGTAGCATCTTCGACACAGCAATCACGATGGGGTGAGTAAGGTATGGAAGGCTTCAAATTCGACGAAATCTCGCGGTTGTTTGGCAGAGGCTCTTCAAGGAGAGGAGTCCTTGGTCTGATTGGAGCAGCTGTCGCCCTCAGGAGAAATAGTGCGCTTGGCGCGCAACTCGGCCCGGCGACGTGCGGGGCGTCTGGGGACGCATGCACATTGCTGATCGGCTGTTGTGACGGACTGACCTGTGCAACCTCGACCATCAACCCCAGCTATGGAGTCTGCGTGCCCGGCGATGGCGGCATGGTCGCGGTTGGACCGTCGCTGATTTCGCCCTTTAGCGAAGGGATCGTCGAGGACATCGGCACATTACCCACCTCGGACCCTGCTTCGACTGGCACAACTTCAACCGATCAGCAAGCCGCACGCGACGCACGCATCGCGGCCCAGAAAGCGCGCAAGAATTCCCGCCAAACGGAGCTCCAGTCCCGCCGGACCGAGCAGAAAACCAAGCGCGACGACAAGCGTGATGCGCAAGTCCTTACTGAAGGACCAGCTCTAAACCTTGAACTTTTCCATGCAGGTGGCGTTGATTCAGTTGAGACAGTCCGCGTGACAAACCTAAGTAGTTTGAGCGCGGTGGTAAATCGAATTGAAACGAAACTCGATCCCACCGATGGCACCTCTTTTCCAACACCGGTGTCGTTGAAGGAGGGAGAGTTTGTGCAGTTCTTGTCTGCTAACGTTGCTGTCGACCCGCGTTCGATTGTTTGGTCGCATAACCCTATTTGCTCAGACGCGGCAGTAGGTGAGGGTTTCACCATCTTCGCGGCCTTTTCAACGAACTCGGTGAACACTAAGTACGTCTTGAATTGCGATGGCACTCTGGTATCCGGCACGGCTGGTGCGAGCCCGAATGGCCATAAGAAACCAGGCAAACGCAAAAACCGACATGATCGCGCACGTCAGAGAAGTAAAAGCCGAAACCAGAAGAAGAGTGGGAACCGGTAAGGCAGGTTAACGCGTAGCGTGGGCGCCTATCTCATCCGGCGCGGTCTGCGTACGGCGATCGTGCTCCTTGTGGCGTCGATTGCCGTCTTTTACGGCCTTCGCTTTGCACCAGGCGACCCAACCAGCGGAGTTCTGAGTCCTACTGCCCTGGAAGAGGTCCGCGAAGCGTACCGGGAGCGGCTCGGGCTGAATGAAGCCGTCTGGACGCAGTACGGCATTTACCTGCAAAACCTCGCGCGGGGCGATCTCGGCACGTCGATGGTCACCGGGAAGTCGATTCAGGATCTCCTCGGCTTCTACGGTCGAAACAGTCTCATCCTCGGCCTTTCGGCGACTGTCCTCATTTATGCAGTCGGCCTGCCCCTCGGTGCTCTGGCCGCCGCGCGGCGCAATTCGGCGATCGATCAGGCCATCACGGGGTTCAGTATTGCTGGCATGGGCATGCCGAACTTCTGGCTCGCTCTGCTCCTGATCTTTCTCTTTGCCTCGAAGTTGCATTGGCTCCCGTCCGGCGGCTGCTGTTCCGCGAAGCAGCTCATTCTGCCAGCGATCGTGTTAGCCGCCGAAGGCACGGCCGTCACCATCCGCATGACTCGCTCTTCGATGCTGGAACAGCTTGGACAGGACTTCGTCCGCACGCACCGCGCCAAAGGATTGTCCGAGACGGTTGTGGTCTATAGCCGGGTGTTCCGCACCGCGCTGATTCCCGTTATCTCCCTGGCGGGACTTCGGCTGGGTTGGCTCATCGGCTATTCGCTGATCGTGGAGACGATTTTTCAGTGGCCTGGCGTCGGGTACCTGCTGGTTGACGCGATCGTGCGGCGGGACTATCCGGTCGCCCAGTTCTTTTCCCTCCTCCTTGTGGGTGTCGTGGTCGGCGCGAACCTGCTGGCTGATGTGGCCTACGGTCTGGTTGATCCCAGGATCAGGCATGCTTGAGGCGACTGGTGATTCCAGCGAAGAGCCGCGGGACGGGATGGCGGCGCGCAACGGCGAGAAGTTTGGCAAGTGAGCCAGCCACGGTGTTCCTGGAACCCTCCCATGAGGGCGCGTGAACGCGTAGACAACGAAGTGACGCGATCACCATGGCGGTAGCCTCGCCAGACGCTCCGGTTCTGCCGGGGATGTTGCCGAGCCGGTCGATCTCGGGCCCGAATCCGCTGCTGCTGGCCTGGCGGAGGCTGTCGCGAAATCGGCTGGCGCTCTTTGGTTCGATCGTCGCGGTTGTCTACATCCTGTTGGGGCTCCTTGGTCCCAGCCTTGCCCCGTACGACTATGCCAGGCAGAACTTGATGCAGGCCAACCTGCCTCCCTTGAGCGAAGGCCATCTGCTCGGCACGGACCAGGTTGGTCGAGATCTTTTTTCGCGGTTAGTCACCGGCATTCGCATTTCGTTGATTGGCGGATTTGGCGTGACAGCGATTTCGATGGTCGTGGGCCTGGCCGCCGGCGCCATTGCCGGCTTCCGACGAGGCTGGGTCGATAGCGTCGTCAGCGGGATTGTCGAATTCACCTGGGGATTTCCGTTGATCCTCCTGGCCGTCATCTTCGCGGGGACGTTCGGGCCAGGCCTCTTTGCCACAATCCTGGCCGTGGGGCTGATCAACTGGGCGGGCTTCGCGCGGATCGTGCGCGGTGAAGTGCTGGGCCTCCGAGAGGCGGAATTTGTGCAGGCGGCGCGCGCCAGCGGCTTGCCGGAAGGGCTGATACTGCTTCGCCACGTGCTGCCAAATGTGCTTGCCCCGGCGCTGGTGATGGCCTCCTACTACGTAGCGCTGGGCATAATCGTCGAGGCAGGCCTCTCATTCATCGGCATGGGCGCACAGCCGCCATTGCCAAGCCTGGGCGTCATGATCGCTGAGGGCCGCAACTACATGATGCAAAATCATTGGGTGACAACCGTGCCGGGTGTTGCGATCGTAGCGGTCGTGCTCGGGCTGAACCTGCTTGGCGATGGGCTGCGCGATGTTCTCGACCCGCGAATGCGATAGTTTCCGTCACGCGTGGGACTGAATGCGAGGTAGGGGTCGAGCATTGTGAATCATGGAGATGCCTTCGACGTCGCAATCGTCGGCGGTGGCGTTGCGGGATCGGCGCTGGCAATCACCCTGGCGCGGGCGGGCATGGACGTCGCGTTGATTGAAAAAGAGGCGCGGTTTCGCGATCGCGTCAGGGGCGACTCGCTCTTCCCGTGGGGCGTCGTCGAGGCCACCCGCCTCGGACTTGCCGACCTTCTCCCCGTGTCCGGGGCGCGGCCGCTCCCCATTTGGCAGCGCTACGAAGATCGAGCGTCTCTTCCCCCATACGATTGGCGCTGGGACGTGCCGACTGGCGATGTCGTTTGGGGAGTCGACCACCCTGGGCTTCAGGAATCGCTCATCGAACACGCCAGGGATGCTGGCGCCACGGTGATCCGTCCGGCAAAAGCGTTGCGTCCCGAACGGCTTTCCTCCGGGTTGCTTGAGCTCCAGGCGCATGCCGGCGACTCAGTGACATCTTGTTGCGCACGACTTGTCGTCGGCGCCGACGGCAAGAATTCGGGTGCACGACGGTGGATTGGCGCGGCCGCGATCGTGGATCCGGTTCACCACGTTCTCGCCGGCTGCCTCGTGGAGGGCATCGACCTCGACCCGGATGCCGCGCACGTTGGTTTGTATGAAGGCGGTATGGCATTGCTCTTCCACCACGCGAGTGGGCGAGCACGCGCGTACGTAGTCGGCCAGCCAGAGATAGCTGAGCGTATTCGCGGATTGAGCGCGCGAGAGACGTTTCTGGAGATCTGCTCGGGCGCATTTCCGGAGGGCGCCTTCTCCAGAACGAAAGCGGTCGGTCCAGCCGCGGTATTCCCGGCCAGCGACATTTACGCCGATCGCATCGCGGGCGAGGGAATCGTCCTGATCGGCGATGCCGCGGCGGCGAACGACCCAGCGCAGGGACAGGGGCTTTCTCTTGCGCTGCGTGACGTGCGTGAATTGAGCGAGCTCCTGGTAGCCGTAGACGATTGGCAAGAAGCGATCACGACCTTTTCGCGGCGACGGCCTGCCTGGTACGAGCCGCTCCGTGCGTACGCGCTCTGGCGAGGGCCGCTGGTTTCCGATGTCGGGATTGACGCTGACCTCGCGCGAAGCCGAGCCGCGCAAGCCGCCGAACTGGACCCCTTTCGCGATGGCTACGGCGCGCTTCACGCGCTGGGCCCTGATGGGCTGCCCGTGACGGAACCCGCGCGGCGACACTTCCTGGGAGAAGATCTGGACATGGCGGCAATGACAGGTCCATCAATTCCCCGTCCCGAAGCGGCCAACCATTGATCAGCGTCTGGGGGGCATGTCCGGCCGGGGACCATGCACGGGGCGCAGATCGATGAGCTGCCCCGCTCGCTGCCGCGCCGCGCGATGGAACCAGGGCGCCGCCAGAGATATGTAGATCCGTCCACCTAGATCATCGATCAGGCCTTGCGGGATGCCCGAGGCGCCGCCCGCCGCGCCGGCCAGGGCTCCCGTCAATGCGCCAATGGTATCCGTGGCGCCACCGGCATTGATCGTGGCCAGAACCGCATGTTCGAATGTAGGCTCGGTCATGGCCGCAACGAAGGCGGCTGGAACCGCTTCCACGGCTGCCAGTCCCGGCTCAGGTCGCTCGGCGAAGTATCCGGCGGCGCCTTTTCCAATTTCTGCATCGAGTTCGGAGAGTCTCTCCGCCAACGCTCCGCCGCCGAGGAAATCCGCTGTTTTGCGTGCCCAATTTGCACGAGGAACGCCGGTCGCGGCGAGCCGAATGCCATAAGCAACGGCGGTAGTCGCATTGAATGCGGCAGGGCCACCATGTGTGAGGCGAGTGACCGCTTCGGCGTCGGCGCGCAGCTGATCGGGATCGAAGCGACCTACGGCATGGAGCAATCCGACGGGCACCCCACGCGAGGCCACATCACCAGTTGCCGCGCCATCTTCATTGATGGGGGCGAGGAACTCCAGGGAATCCGCGGAAGCATCGAGTGCCGCCAGCGTTACTTCGTGCATCCAGCGCCTCGACGGTCCTGCCGCAAGGTGAAGCATGCGCACCCCGGTGGTTTCCGCGTCGAAGAGGCCGCGATTAACGGTCATCGACTCGACGATGCAGAGGGCGACTTCGGTTTCATCCGTAAACTCGCCGGGAAAGATCTCCTCGGCATCGGGCGGCTGGGCTCCGTGATAGTGATCGATGATGCCAAAGCGATCGCGGATTTCGACACGATCGAGACCGCTCGTCGGCGCTCCTAGAGCATCCCCGATCGCAATGCCCAGAAGCGCGCCCAGAAATTGATTTTCGGTTGCATCTGCCATTTGCGGCTCATTTCGTTATGGGCTCAGGCCAACGCGACGGATTGACGCCCCCTGAGCCGGGCCATAGACTCCCTGATCGGAATGAGTCTAGCGACGAAATGCGAACAGGAGCGGATTGTTGACTCCCACGGATGCAAACGAGCGTCGGCCCAAACCTGCGGCGAGAGGCTTCTCCAGTCGTGCTGTCCATTCCGGGGAGCGGGGGCCACGCCCCGATTTCACGCCTACCGTCGCGCCGATTTATCCCGCGACCGCCTTTGTCTACGACGATACGGATACGTTGGACGCGATATTCGGAAACGAGCGACCTGGCTACGTGTATACCCGCTACGCGAATCCAACGACGGCCGCGCTGGAAACGGCGATCGCATCCCTGGAAGGTACGGAAGACGCGGTGGCGTTTTCCTCGGGGATGGGGGCCGTGTATGCGGCGATGCTGCTCGATGCCCGCGCCGGGGACCGCATTCTATCAGCGCCCGATGTCTACGGGGCGAGTTACGCCATTCTCTCTCGCCTGATGCCAACGCTCGGGATTGAGGCAGTGTTTGTTGATCTGCTCGATCTCGAAGCGTTCGCCAAGGTGCTCAAGGCTGCCAAGCCAAAGCTGGTCTACCTCGAAACGATTTCGAATCCCCTGTTGCGGGTTGCCGATTTGCGATCGATTGTTGCGCTGGCGCACGCGCATGATGCACGCGTTGCCGTCGACAACACCCTCGCGAGCCCCTGGCTGGTGAATCCCGCCGCACTGGGCGCTGATTCCGTTGTCCATTCGACCACCAAATACCTCGGTGGTCATGGAGATGTGACCGGCGGAGTGGTGGCCACGACAATGGAGAGGGCGGCCGAGCTGCGGGAGATCAACAAGTTGGTTGGCGCGGTTGCCGGGCCATTTGACGCCCAACGACAGGTGGGTGACGCGGGCCGCTGCCAGCTCGATCGCCAGGGGCACCCCGTCCAGCCGCCGGCAGATGTCAGCGACGAGGGGC
>JBBRVX010000183.1:0-10857 GCA_038246475.1 Thermomicrobiales bacterium
AACCGTCGTCGTAGCGGCGGAGAGCACCCTCACCCCCCTGCCCCGCCACCCGCACGCGGGCGCCCGGCCCCGTGCGCTGGAGAGAGGGGGGACGAATCCGGCAGGGAGGCGCTACGCAAAGCCATCAACCGGATTCCGTATCACTCCCCAGGAACGGGCAGATGCCCGGCGGTACCCGCTGGTCATCGAGTGGTCCGACGAGAACGAAGCATATCTCGCGATAGCTCCTGATCTTCCCGGCCTCGTGACCGATGGCCGCACTCCGGCGGAAGCCGCCGCGATGGGCGAGGAGGCCGTCATCGCCTTGCTCGCCTCCCTGCGCAAGTGGGGTCAATCTGTGCCGGCTCCGCGCTTCAGCGCGCTGCCCGAGGATCTTCGTCCCGCGCGCGTTCTCACTGGCGTCGGCGGCGCGGAGTAAGGCTCCTCGCGGCGCTGGGCGTCTTTGCTCAGTGTGCGCTTGACAACCATTTGGGCTCAAGCCTGGCCAAGGTGCTTCCATCCCATTCACTCCGGAGGAATTGGCGGAAATCCGCCGCTACGCGATGGTCATTGTCGCGTATTTACAAGAGTCGCAACGCTGGCCGCAATGCTCGGAAGACGGCGGGGCGCAGTCGCTTTGTGCGAGCCCAGATGTGAGGGCATCTGATGACGATTGATGAAGCGGTGAAGGTCAACGATGGAGTCGTGCGACGGGACTCGTCCCCGCTCACGCGAGCCCGGTAGGCTTGGGCCACGCGACGTGCGTCTCGCCCATTCGCTACCGCTGTTGGAAGCAATAGAGCCGGCGCGGACCGGCGCCTTGGCCGCCACAGGTGTGATTGGAGACCTTGGTCCAGTTCGCATCTACTAGGTTGGTGAGTCCGGTATTGCCCTGGTGCTGCACGCTGGCAATCAGCCAGTTCTCGCAATGTCCATCGGCAGCAACGCCGCCTGCCGTACCATTGGCCCGGGTGTTGGTCCAGACATTGGTCGGATCCACGACCGCCATGGTCTCCGTGCAATCGATGCCATGCGCGATGCCGCCATCGGTCAGGTCGTTCCAATTGTTGGCGATCACCGTGCCGTCGGTCAGGATGTAGGGCGCCGTCGCTCGTGCGAAGCGGGTGCTCGGCGAATCGGTGTCATTGGAGAGCCATGCCATATATTCGCCCGGCAAACCGGCCCCGTCGGCCAGATCCTGACAGATGGCGTCCGCACCACTCAGGCCCCCCAGACCGCCGAGGTGCAAAGTGCTGCTCACGAACACGGTGCATGCGCCACACGTGCCCGCCCCGCTGCAGCATTGGCCGTCAGGGCAGCCGCCACAAGTGACGGTCTGCTGGCAGTTGTTGGTGGCCGTTCCACACTTGCCCGCACACGTCGTGCTCACCGGTTGCGGCTGGCAGCGCTTTTTCTTTTTCTTGTGCTTCTTCTTGGCGTCGGCATCATCAGCACCCAACCCCAGCGGTCCTGAGGCAACGAGACCACTCAGGATCGCGCCGATCGTGGCGCGACGGGAAACACCGCGCGCCCATGCGCGCGGCAGATTGTCGAACCGTGTACGCTCCATGGAGTTCCTCCTCTCCTGTCGCCCCGATGGTCGCTCGATTGATATGGCAGAGCGTAAGGCAATTGGCGATGGAGGACATTGGTAACATTACGTACTTCTTGACGGTGGGCGCGAAAAGGATTGAGTCCGGACGTCCGCAGCGTGCGGATCCATCATCGGTCCAAAATCAGTTCATCTCTGGTGGTTCGAAGCCCGGGTTCCAGATGATTTCCCAGAGGTGTCCGTCTGGATCGCGGAAGTAGCCGGAGTAGCCGCCGAAGAAGCGGTCGCGGGCGGGATCGGTGACCGTGGCGCCGGCGTGGAACGCCTGGACCATCACCGCGTCGACTTCCTCCTTTGTGCGGACGTTGTTGGCAAGCGTGACGCCGCCGGTATGGATCTCCCCGAACGGAATGTTCGCCTCCGCGGAGAGCGATGCCTTCGGCCAGACGGCGAGGATCAGCCCGTTCCGCAGGTGGAAGAAGACGACGGCGCCATGCTCAAACTCGGCGCCGAAGACACCATCGGCCTCCAGACCCATGCCGTCGCGATAGAAGGCCAGGGATCGCTCCAGATCGTCCACGGCCAAGGTGACGACCTTCAGATAGGGTTTCACGACGATATCCCAACTGCTGTTAAGCCCGGCATCGCTGTCTCAGGCAACATCAGCCGGCGCAAAGAGATCGACCTGGTTGCCATCGGGGTCCTGAACGACGGCGTAGCGCTGGCCCCAGTCGGCGTCCCACGGCGGTTTGTGGCTGTTGTAACCGAGCGAGGTCAGCTTGGCGTAGACCCGATCGACATCGGTCGCAGTGTCGCAGAGAAAGGCCAGCCCGATGCGGTGGCCTCCGCTCGGCGGCGTCCACTCCGGGTCAAAGGAGCGGATGGTCTCCTCGGTGTCCCAGGCCAGGCGCAGCCCGCCTGGCAGTGTCGTTTCGACGTGGGGCTCCTGGTCGGCTGCTGGCGGCACGTCGAAGCCGAGGTGGCGATAGAAGGCCAGCGAGCGGCCCATGTCCTGAACGACCAAACCGACGAGATCCAATCGTGCTTTCACGTGTTGCGTTCCTTTCTCAATGCGTGCCAATCAGATTCCGGTCGCGCTGGCGGCCCGAGAGCTCACCAGGAGGCGTTCGCCAACGCCAGATCGCTTTGGTGATCCAGGCCGGACCGTCGCTGCATGGCCGCCAACGTCGGTCATGGTCGAGCGCACCAGTATCTCCGACGATAGCGGCCTATCGCGGCGGCGTCTTGAACAAAACGGACACCGCCGAGGCAGGATCAGGGCCGAGCAGGAGCCGCGTGGGGGTAACCCCGGCGAGCGCAACGACCTCGCGGGTCATATGCGGCTGGTCGGCGTACCCGGCGGCGAAGGATAGGTCGGCCAGATTGCGCCCGGCGACATCCTCCTGGCTGGCCAGCCAGAGGAGGCGTTGCAGCCGCAGGATGCGCTGGAGCTTCTTGGGGCCGTGGCCGATGGCGTCGTCGAAGCGGCGGCGGATCTGTCGCGCGCTGAGTCCGGAGAGCCGGGTCAACGCTTCGACGCCGCGCGAGGGGTGAGCGGCAATCCAGCGTGCGGCATCCGAAACGAAGGGGTCGGGTGGGGCGACGCGCTCCAGCCGCGAGCCCATGGCAGCGGAGATTGTCTCGATCCGCGTGGAAAGGTCATCCCCAATTGCGGCCTCGGCCCACGGTTGGCAGCGGTCTCGCGGCCAGATGTCCCGCAAGGGCACATGCTGATCCAGCAGCTCCCTGGCGCTGATGCCAAGCAGGGTTGCCGCGGTTCCGGGCCGCAACCGCACCCCGATGATCTCCTCCCCGGTCGATGGCGTGGGAACGACCGAAACGGTCATTGGCCCGGAGATGAAAGGAGGCTGGTCATCGATCCAGATCAGGTCGATGCAGCCGTCGGGGAGGATGCGGGCGCTGCTTGCCGGCGCATCGCCTGGGCGATGCCAGAAGCAGACGACGTGGTCATGGAGGTGGCGGGAGGGAGCACGTTCGCGGTACGTCGTCCGCACGAATTCGTCAGACGTGCGATCGCGTACGTCGCTCATTATCCAGTTCTTCCCCCGAAATCATCTCGAACGACGCGTCGCCCAGGCGGTCGCCATGGTCCGTTATTCATGCATCGAGACGGCGGAAGACGATCGCATTGGGGTACCGGCAAATGCCGCTACGTTTCTGCGTCGCGCCGCTGGTCGAGGCGCTGCAGCATCTCCTCAGCAGGGCAGATCACAATCCCCTGATACGCACCCATGACGAGCAGGTCGTCGTCTTCGGAGACGACGACATCGGCGGCGCCTGCCAGCGCTGCAGCGAGGAACTTATCATCGCCTGGGTCACGGCAAACCGGTGGAATTTCCATAGATTCTACCAACCTTGCGTCAGCAAGTTTATTCAACATGATCCGCAGCTTGCGGCTCTCGATCATGCGGTACTTGCGGAGAAGCTCAGGGCGGTGAAGGACTTCCAGATACTCATCGATGATTTTCTGGGAGACGATCCACTCGTACGTTCCGGCGGCTTCGAATATGAGCTTCCCCCAAGCGCTGTAAGGCCCAATCAAGCCGCGGACCAAGATGACGGTGTCGAACACCGCTTTCATTCCTGCTTGGCGCGCTTTTCGGCTCGGACCGCGGCAATGGCCGCGTCAATATCAGCGTAGAGCTCTTCTTCAGTTATCCCGCTCGCCAGGATTTCCTCACGAACCGGCGCGAAATATTCATAGAGTCCACGAAGGCCCGGAGACAACTGACTCGGTCCATCGACGCTTACCGGCGTGACCTGAAACCCGCCGTCCACCAGTGCCACGCGCAGCATGGTGTTCTCATCGATTTCGAGTTCCTTACGGATCTCGGCGGGAATTGTCATCTGCCCCCCTCGAAGCAGACGAACGAGCTTGGGTTTCGATGCGGTGCTGGCCATGGCCTGACTCCTGTTTGAGAAATGGAACGGGATGGGAATGCTAAACATACAGGTCAAAATCCAAATCCCGGATATGGATTATACAGGTTCTGTATTTTACAGGCGCGACTATGCGTCCGCCCACGGATCGAGCAGCACCTTGACCCCATCTCTCGCCTCGAAGCGACGAAACGCGTCGTGCCAGGCCGAGAGCGGGTACACGTCGCTGATCAGCGGCGCGGTGCGGACGCTGCCCTCCGCCAGGAGGCGCAGGGCCGTGCGCCAGGCGGAGGGAACGGAGGCGTTGCTGCCGGTGACGCGCAGCTCGTTCATGCAGACCGCGTCGAGGTCCCAGGCGACGGGGCGGCCGAAGAGCCCAATCTGGGCATACTGCCCGCCGCGCCGCGCATGGGCCAGGAGCCCCAACGCGGCCGGGCCAGCACCCGAGCACTCGAAGACGATGTCCGCGCCCCAGCCGCCTGTCAATGCCTGGATGAGGGGAGCCGGATCTTCCTCGCCAATGTCGATTACACGGGTCGCGCCCAGCTCCGTCGCCAACTCCAGGCGGCGGTGATCCGCCGCAGTGCCCAGCACGATCACCGCCGCGCCAGCCGCACGCGCCACCTGCAACGTGAGCAGGCCGATGGCGCCTGGCCCGGTGATGACGGCGATGTCGCCAGCGGTGACTTTGGGGAGTTCCAGCGCGCCATGGACGACACAGGCGAGCGGCTCGGTGAGCGCGGCCTCCTGAAACGAAAGAGCTTCGGGAAGTGGATGGATGTTCCGAGCCGGCACGACCACATACGGTGCAAAGCCGCCATTGACGCCGGAGCCGATGGAGCGCCGCTCCGGGCAGAGATTCGGCTGCCCGCCGCGACAGAAGCGACAGTGGCCGCAGAGATGGAAATAGGTTTCGGTGGTGACGCGATCGCCAGGCGCGACCGCCGTGACCCCCTCCCCGACTGCCGCGACCTCGCCCGCCAGCTCGTGGCCGAGGACAACCGGCGGCCGCGTTGGGAATTCATCGTGGAAGATGTGCAGATCGGTGCCGCAGATGCCAGCGGCGCGCACGGCAATCAGAACCTGCCCCGGATCGGGTTCGGGGATCGGCATCTCGCGCAATTCCACATGACCCTCGCCGCGCGCCGTCTTCACCACAGCCGGCATTGTGCTCATTTCGCTTCCTCCTCGCGGCGGATTCTGGTTATGTCAAATAGCGTCATGCGCTGATGTCGATGGCGAACGCGGCGGCATCCTCTTCCACGAAGCGGAGCAGCGCCTCCCCTTCCGCTCGCAACTCGTCCATCACCCCCGGCGGCAGCGGCGCGAATGGCGTGATGCGCAGCGTGGCCGCCTTCCCTTTGCGATCGACGCGCCAGATCCCGCTGACCGTACCGTCTACCAGGATCGTGGCCAGCAGCCGCAGGTTTCCCTTCTGGTACACGACGCTGCGGTGCTCATCGGCAATGACGCGGGTGCGGTCGGCGTGGGACAGGAGGAGATTGTCGAATTCCGGCAGGAAGCGGGGTGGAGCGGGAACGCCGGCGTCGGGGCGAGGAGCGTCAGGCAGATCGAACAGTTCCCTGCTGCGCTCGTCGGTGAAGACGCTGAGGCGCGGCTTCATCGCCGCCAGCACCGGTTTCATCCCCTTGAGGCCAGACCAGGTCTGCATATCCATGGCGGTGGCAGGCCCAAATGCCGCCAGGTAGCGGGAGACCAGTGCTTCGGCGGCGTCGCCGGGGGCCAACGGTTCGGCAAGCCAGCGCTCGGCGAGGGCGAACTCGCTATTGGCTGGATACGCCCAGGGATGAACGGTGGGAACCATGACCAAAGGCAGCAGCATCCTCACGGTGAAGCCGAGGGCGCGTTCGTCAGCGGCAGGAAATGTCTCGACGAGAAGCGTGCGGAGTTCGTTGAAGGTGCGCGGCTTCGCCTCCAGAATCTCCCGCGCCCGCGCCAGCGTGGCCGCGAGGTCGAAGCCGTGGGCGCGATCGCCAAGGATGGCGATGCCCTGGTTGAGAACGGGCTGCAGGGTCATGCGGAAGGCGGCGAAGTCGGCGGCGCTGAAGAGATGGAGCGTGCCGCGCATCAGCGTGCCGCGGACAATCTCTCTCTCGTGCAGCGCCCGATGCAGGTCGTTGCGGCGAAACCCGTCAAGGCGCGACCAGAGCCCGATTGCCGGCGGCCGGGGCTCCTGGGCCTGCATGCCCATCAGGCGCTCGACCGCCGCGACGGGCGCAATGTCCGCGCGCTGGAGCAGCATCTGGCGGGCGAGCGTGGCCCGGTTGAGCTGGCGGGGGGAGAGCGTTTGCGGCTTCGTCACCGTGACCAGGGCCTACGTGCAATTACACGATGGGGATGATATGGCCATTGGCACGAAATGTTACGAGGCATCCCCGTCCTTCCTGGCGACAACGCCAGCACGGGTTCCGGTCGGGGCTGGCCGTGATTTCCGGGCTCTCGGGGCGAACGGCACGATCTCGCCCATCGGCGCGTTCTCCTCGCGGGCGTTCGCGGCTGGCGGCGCCTCATCATCCTTGCCACCGTCCTCGTCATCGCGCTCTGCATCGGCCATAAAGGAATACCGCGGTTTTTCGGCGCCAGCGGCGGCTCGGTCCTCACCATTCGGGGCATCGAGCATGAAGGAATAGGGCGCCCCTGCCAGGTCGGGAACGGGAGGTGGCGGGTTCTCCTCAGCGGCCGGAGCGAACGACGAGAGCGCTTCGGGTCCTTCCTCCTCCTCTTCGGCGTCAGCGGCAATCAAAGCGGTCTCCGGCGTGGCGCCCGCGTCGATATCGTCGTCGGTGGGTTGGTTCGTGCGGGACTCATCGCGTGGCGCCGCTGCAACGGGGCCAGGTTCGACCTCGGCCAGCGGCTCGGCCCAGGCCGCGGCGGGGATGAGCGGAGATGCGCGATCGGCGGCCAATTGGGGCACCGCGGGCCGCGATTGGCGTCGCGGCGGAGCCGGATTCCGCACACGATGGAGGTAGCCCCAGATGATAAGGCCTAGCGCGGCGATGGTGGCGGTGGTGACGACAAGATAGGCGCCGGTGCGGTCGTCGAGCGACCCCGCCAGCGCGCCGATCGTCGCCAGCAGGATGGCGCCGCCCGCTCCCAGGAGGGCCTGACCGGCGCCGCGCCGCGAGGAGGTCATCGTGTACGCGTAGGCGACGGCGGCCGGCTCTCGCGTCCGCGTGGCCGCGCGTTCCCAGCGTCCGGCGATCGGTCCATACACGATGACGCCGACGAGCACGCCGAGTGCGCCCAACCCCAGCCCGACCACGACGAAGTCCACGTTGCGTCCCCCAGCATGTTCCGGTGGCGACTGGCGGGGAGCCGATCCTCCGGGGCGTCGCGGTAGTGCGTAGAGCATTCTACGGGGAGGAGCGGCGACGAGTCAGCATTCGTTGCGGAGGAGGGTAACAAAACGGGGATCCACCCCGAAGGATGAATCCCCGCTGTTCGCCTTTACGCCAGGGCCGAGATCACGTCCGACTCGCGAACGCGGCCCTGATGAGGCCTGAAACGCCTACCGGCGGCGCAGACCGAGCGAGGTCACCGCGGCGCCCGCCGAAGCAAGCAGCGCGAAGAGGGCAGAAACCTCACCGGCGCCAACGCCCGTGGCCGGGAGCGCATAGACCGGCGTGTCGTAGACTGGCGCTTCGTAGACCGGGGCCTCATACACTGGCTCTGGTGAGTATGGCGCGCAGACCGTGTCGCCAACTTCGATGGCATTCCCGACATTGCCGCCGGAGTTGATGTTCTCAACCGAGATCGCGCCGCCATCAGCAGCCGAGGTCGCCACACCGCCGTTGCCGGACGAAGCGACATCAAGTTCATCCGTGTTGCCGCCACCGGTGGTGGCAAGGTTGTTGCTGCCGCCGCTGGCATCCGAAATGCTCGTGCCGGCGTTGGCGGAGATGTCGATGACGGTTTCATTGGTAATCGTGCCGCCAGTGATCATGACCGCCGCTGCCGGCTCGCCCGTCACTGGATCAACGCATTGTGCCGAAACGCCCGGCGTGTACAGCAAGCTGCCACCGACGAGCGAAAGCGTAACCGCAGATCCGACCATGATTCGTGAAATTTTCACCTGAACCCTTCCTCCCCACTCCGTCGCCGGTCCCCCCGACGTACAATCCGCGCCCCCATTCTGGTGCGCGGCCCACCCCGGGACTCCCGGGTGACCGCTTGCACCGGGCCCGCCGACGCTGCTCCAAAGGATATAGCCCGACGGAGCCCATCCAAGGAGCAAGACGCACGACACCCGGCTCCGGTTTCGCACCTCCGGAAATTCGGGTACGGGGAACCCGGATCCGGCAGCGCGCCCCCCAGCTTCCCGGAGCGACCGCCGCGGCAGGATGAACGAGCCATCCTCAAGGCGCCGCGCATCACCTTGCCCATCGCGAGACGTGCAAAAGCGCCGCGACACCAACCGTACTTTAGCAAGGCTCAACGCCGTTGGCAAATTGACCGTATGTCCAAGGGTCCTGTAACGGCCCTGTAGTGACTCCTGTCACAGGGCGATTGCCTCCAAATCATCAGCATCCGCGTCGGATGGTCTACCGATCGATGATCATGTTTTGGCCACGATGGTAGCCGCAACACGCTCAAGCGCCGACATCCTCTCTGCATGATGCCGTTCGATCTCGACGCGATTAGGCGGCCGGCGCATCCTCCACCGCCAGGCAGGCGGCCTGCCAGGCGGTGAAGCCGCCCTGAAGGTAGGCCACATTGGTGTTACCCCATCTGCGAGAGGACGCTGGTGGCCAGGGCTGCCCGCCCACCCGCGGTGCAAAGGAGGACGACGCGGCAATGGGGGTCGCGCTTCGCCCGGTAATAGGCGTTGGTTAATTCATCCCAGAACTCCAGCGTGCCCCACGGTGCGTGCGCCGCTCCTGGGATCGCGCCATTCAGGGTCCGCTCACCTGGCTCGCGAATATCGATGAGAATCGCCTGCTCCCGTCCGAGTGCCGCAACCAGATGTTCAACCGTCAAGGTCTCGACACCCTGCCCAACCTCGGCTCCTGGCACTGCCTTGCGTGTCGCCATCGCTGTTTCCTCCTCTCTCCTTATGAAGAGAGCGGTGTTCTGGTCCCTACGCCTGGGCGAGGGCCTGATCGAGGTCGGCGATGAGATCGGAGACGGTCTCCAGGCCGACGGAGAGGCGGACGTAGTCGGGGGTGACCCCGGTGGCGGCCTGGGCGGCCTCATCGAGCTGGGAGTGGGTGGTGGTGGCGGGGTGGATCACCAGCGACTTGGCGTCCCCCACGTTGGCCAGATGCGAGAAGAGCTTCGTGTGCTCGATAAAGCGCCGCCCGGCCTCCAGCCCCCCCTTGATGCCGAAGCCGAGGATGGCCCCATACAACCCGGGCCGGAAATACTGCGTGGCCCGCTCATAGGCCGGATGCCCCGGCAATCCCGGATAGTTGACCCAGCTCACGCGCGGGTGCTCGGAGAGGAAGCGGGCGATGGCCAGGGCGTTCTGGGAGTGGCGCTCCATGCGCAGCGGCAGCGTCTCGATGCCTTGCAGGAAGAGGAAGGCGTTGAAGGGGGAGAGGGCCGCCCCCGTATCGCGCAAGCCCTGCACGCGGGCCTTGATGATGAAGGCCAGGTTGGCCCCGAAATTGGCCACGGAGAAGGTCTCGGCGTAGCGCAGGCCGTGATAGCTGGGATCGGGCTCGGTCAAGCCGGGGAAGCGGTCGGAGGCGGCCCAGTCGAAGGAGCCGCCATCGACGAGGATGCCGCCGATGGAGGTGCCATGGCCGCCCAGGAACTTGGTCAGGGAGTGGACCACGATGTCGGCGCCATGGGCCAGGGGGCGCACCAGGTAGGGGGTGGGCAGGGTGTTGTCCAGCACCAGCGGCACCCCGGCGGCGTGGGCCACGTCGGCGACGGCGCGGAGGTCGAGGGTGAGCAGATCGGGGTTGCCGATGGTCTCGGAGTAGACCAGCTTGGTGCGGGGGGTGATGGCGGCGGCGACGGCCTCGGGGGTGGGGGCGCAGAAGTGGACGGTGAGGCCGAGCTTGGGCAGGGTGTGGGCGAAGAGGTTGTAGGTGCCGCCGTAGAGGCTGGTGGTGGAGACGATCTCGTCGCCGGAGCCGGCCAGGGTGAGGATGGCCAACGTCTCGGCGGCCTGCCCGGAGGCCACCGCCAGGGCGGCGACGCCCCCTTCCAGGGCGGCGACGCGCTTCTCCAGCACGTCGGTGGTGGGGTTCATGATGCGGGTGTAGATGTTGCCGAAGGCCTGCAAGCCGAAGAGGGCCGCGGCGTGGTCGGGGCTGTCGAACAGATACGAGGTGGTCTGGTAGATGGGCACGGCGCGGGACTTGGTGACCGGATCGACGTCCTGCCCGGCGTGCAGGGCCAAGGTCTCGAACCCCTGCGGCGGGGTGCTTTCCGTGTCGCTCATGCGTCATTGCTCC
>JBBRVX010000184.1:0-10781 GCA_038246475.1 Thermomicrobiales bacterium
GACGAGGGTGAAGTGGGATATCGCCGAGAGCGGAATCTTTCCGATGTCCACCCGCGAGCTGCTGGCATTGCTGCCCGCCGGTGAGCGCGAGAACGTCCAGGACCACCTCTTTGATATGCGACTCGGCTACAGCGAGGCAAGCGGCAGCCAGGAGTTGCGAGAGCTCATCGCGGCAACCTACCAGAACACGACACCAGAAGAAATCCTCATCACGACTGGCGCGATTGAGGCAAATTACCTGCTGTTCAATGAGCTTCTCTCCGCGGGCGATCGGGTGGTCGTCGTCGCCCCGGCCTATCAGCAACTCAGTTCTGTCCCCCGCGCCATCGGTTGCGATGTGGCGCTCTGGTCACTTCGGCAGAACGGAGGCTTCTCGTACGATCTCGACGATCTGCGGGCCCTGGCGACCCCCGGAACGAAGATGATTGTGATCAACACGCCTCACAACCCGACCGGGGCCATGCTCGCGGAATCGGATCTCGAGCAGATCTACGCCCTGGCGGAGGAGCTCGACGCCTGGGTCTTGAGCGACGAGGCGTATCGGTGGCTCGATCTTCCGGGAAGCGCTCCGCTCGCCCCGCCGTTGCGCAATCGCGGCCCGCGCGCCATCAGCACGGGGACCTTTTCGAAGCCGTTCGGGCTGCCCGGTCTGCGCGCAGGGTGGATGGCGGCGCCTGCCGATGTCATCCAGCGTTGTTGGGGCATGCGCGACTACATTAGCCTGAGTCCCGGCAAGTTGAACGATGCACTGGCGGTAATCGCCTTTTGCCACCGCGACGCGATCATGGAGCGCACCCGCGCGATCGTGGCCCAGAATCTCGACTTCGCGGAAGGCTGGTTCGCGCAGAATGGCGACCTCGTCTCATGGACGCCGCCAAACGGCGGCCTTCTGGCGCTCATGAAATACGAGGCCGATGTTCCCTCGCTGCAGTTGGCGAACACGCTGGCCGAGGACTTCAGCGTCATGCTTGCTCCAGGATCAGCTTTCGGCTACGAAGGATATTTGCGCATTGGCATTGGGAACTCACCAGATTTGTTCGCCGAGGGTTTGCGCCAGACCGCGCGCTGCCTGCGCGGCCTTCCAGGCGCTTGATCGGCCATGCATCGTCGAGTCACAGTGAGGCAGAAGGCTCCGGCGTGATGGCGGAATCGGCCCTCTTCTCAGCGCACTCTCACATCGGGAGGTAGAGGCGAAATACCGCTCCCTTCGCGACCAGCCCTCACCCCAAACCGCCACCCGCAAGCGGGCGCCCGGCCCTGTGCGCAGGGAGAGGGGCTTATTGTCGTGTGCGGGGATGCGTTTCTGGCCTGCCTCCCCTGGTTTGCCAGCGCAGGGAGAGGGGTGAGGGCGCGGCTAGCGGCCAGCGCGGCGTTCAGACGTTGTGTCATCCCGAGGAACGAAGGGTCTCGTCAAACGCCGCGTACGTATGCGAAGAACGACGAGATTCCTCATCGGTCGGAATGACACAATGTTCGCGATGCGCTGTAACGGCCTACATGGAAGCAGCAGCTCGCGTCAATGCTCGGCCAGTCAGCACCGTGATCAAATGTCTCCGGTAGTCCTCGGAGGCAAAATGATCGCCGTTGATCTCCAGACCATTTGCCGCCACGGCCGCAGCTGCGGCGATCGTTGCTTCTGAAAGCTGCTTGCCGCTCAGCGCAGCTTCGGCATCGCTGGCGCGCGTGGCCTTGCTGGTCGCTCCGGTCACCGCGATGCGCGCCGACTCAACCGCCCCATCCCCGCCAGTATTGACAACCACGGCTACGCCGACGACGGCGTACCCTGAGGCGGGATGGCGAAATTTCTCATAGGCCGCTCCGCTACCGGCCTTCGGCGCATCGAACGAAACGGACGTGATGATTTCATCCGGTTCTAACGCGGTGGTGAAGAGGTCGACGAAGAGGTTGTCGGAGCCGATCGTCCGTGCGCCGTTTGCGCCGGTCACCTCGACAGACCCATTCAGCGCCAGAAAGATGGCGGTGAAATCGGCAGCGGGATCGGAATGCGCCAGTGCGCCGCCCAATGTGCCGCACGCCTGCACCGCTGGGTCGCCAACGTTGTCCGCCGCGTCGGCAATGACGGGAAGGACCTGGCGCAGCGCGCTTGAGTCTCGCAGCGCGGCGTACGTGGTCATGGCGCCGATGGTGATGGGTCCTGACGCGTCGATGCTGTCGAGCCCCTTTACCCCACCAAGATCAACCAGGGCGCTGGGTGAGGCAAGGCGAAGCTTCATGGCCGGGATCAGCGAATGGCCTCCCGCGAGCAGCTTGGCGTCCGGATCGCTGGCCAGAATGGCGGCCGCCGCCTGAACACTCTCTGGCCGGTGATAGGCAAACTGATTTGGAAACATGACATCCCTTCCTGGTGATTCCGCTCGTCCATCGCTTCATTGCTATCGATCGTTACGCTGTTGCATCCCGCATCGCCCGCCAGACTCTCTCCGGCGTGTACGGCATATCGAGGTGCTTGACCCCAAGATGGGAAAGCGCATCGACGACGGCGTTCGCCACGGCGGGCGTCGAACCAATGGTGCCCGCCTCCCCTGCTCCCTTGGCGCCCATGGGATTGACCGTCGTTGTGGTCACCGTCCGGTCAAGTTCATAGGTCGGAAACATGCTGGCCTTGGGCACCGCGTATTCATTCATCGTCGCGGTGATGAGCTCGCCGTTGTCGGCGTAGACCGCGCCTTCCCACATCGCCTGCGCGATGCCCTGCGCGATGCCGCCATGCAGTTGCCCATCGACGATCAGCGGGTTGATGACATTGCCTACATCGTCGACCGCCACGTACCTGACGATCTCCACCACGCCCGTGTCGCGGTCGATTTCGACGACGCAGATGTGCGTGCCGAACGGGAAGGTGCAGTTTGGTGGATCGTAATACGTGACGGCTTCGAGTCCCGGCTCCATCCCGGCAGGAAGGTCGTAGGCCACGTGGGCTTGCAGGGCGATGTCCTGAATCGTCTTGAAGGCGTCCGGCGAACCCTTCACAAAGGCCTTGCCGTTCTCGTAGACGATGTCCTCTGGCGCGGCCTCCAGCATGTGGGCAGCGAGCAACTTCGCCTTTTCCACGACCTTGCCGGCGCTCTTGTAGATGGCAGTACCGCCCACGGCCAGCGAACGACTGCCGTAGGAGCCAAAGCCAAAGGGAGTGCCGCGGGTGTCGGAGTGCTCGATTTCAATATCGTCATACGGAACGCCAAGCTGATCGGCAACAAGCTGCGCGAACGTTGTCTCGTGGCCCTGGCCATGCGGTAAGGAGCCAGTCGTCACGGCGACTTTTCCTGTCAGATAGACCCGCAGCGAGGCGCTCTCCCAGAGGCCAGCGCCCCACCCTTCGCCGCCGAGCCCGATCCACTTCGAGGGGGCGACGCCGCAAACCTCGACGTACGTTGAGAGTCCGATGCCCAGGAGCTTGCTCGACCCGTTCGCGCGGCGTGCGGCCTGATCAGCGATTAGCGATTGATAGCCGACGTGCTCAAGCGCTTTGTCCAACGCGGGCTCGTAATTCCCGCTGTCGTACGGAAGCATCCCGATGCCCGTGTCGTAGGGAAAGTCCTCGGGCTGAATGAAGTTCTTTCGCCTGACATCGGCTGGATCAACTCCCGTGGCATCGGCTACGAGATCGCAGACTCGTTCGGCGATGAAGGTGGCTTCCGGCCTGCCAGCGCCGCGATAGGCGTCCACCATGGCGGTGTTGGTGTACACCCCGCGCACATCGACGTGGATGTTCGGGATCTTGTAGCAGCCGGCCACCATCCGCCCGTAGAGCGTTGTTGGAATACCAGGAGCGATGGTGGAGAGATACGCGCCAAGATTTGCCAGCGTGGTCACCTTCAACGCCGTGATCCGGCCGTCTCTGGTGGCGCCGACCTCGATGTCGGAGTGATGATCGCGGCCGTGCGTCGTATGGAGGTAGTTTTCGGTGCGATCCTCGAAGAACTTCACCGGGCGTCCCAGCTTTTTGGACAGCCAGAGGACCAGCGGCATGTCGAAGTACATGAAAATCTTTGAACCAAACCCGCCGCCAACATCGGGCGCGATTACCCGCACCTTTTGCTCGGGAACGCCGAGGATGAAGGCCGCGATGAGCAGCTTGTGCACGTGAGGCGCCTGCGACGTGGCCCAAAGCGTGTAATCGCCAGTACCCGCGTCGTACTGGCCGATCGAGCCCCGGGTTTCCATCGCGGTTGGAATCAGGCGCTGGTTGACGATGCTTTGGCTTATCCGCACTTCGGCGGACGCTAGCGCACTGTCGACCGTCTCCGCATCGACGCCACAGGTCCAATGCAGGACGACGTTATCGGCCGCATTCTCATGAATCCGGGGCGCCCCGGCCTTGATCGCCTCTCGTGAATCGACGACGACCGGAAGCTCGTCGAACTCGACGTCAATCGCTTCAAGGGCATCGTTCGCCTGGTAAATGCTTTCCGCCACGACGACCGCGATCGGATCACCGACCTGCCGCACGGTTCCAAGGGCGAGAAGGCGCGGCGTGTTGACGAAGTTGTCCACGCCAGCGGCTTGCCAGGCACAAGGCAGCGGATTGACATCGGCGAGATCTTCGCCGGTGAAGACTCCCACCACGCCAGGCATCGAACGAGCGCGGCTGGTATCGATACTTCGTATCGTGGCGTGGGCGACCGGCGAGCGCAGCACCGCCGCGTACGACATGCCGGGCAGACGGACATCGTCGAGGAAGTTCCCCGCGCCCGTCATCAGCTTTGGATCTTCTCGCCTGCGCAGGGCTTGACCAACGAACAGTTCCGGAGCTTCGATTGTTGCGGTCATGTCAGTTCCCTCAGCGACGCGATGGGCGACGAGTGATCGCCTCGCACAACCTCCACGTTGTCTCGCGGCAGGTCATCGTGACCACACCGCGGCGTCTCTCCACGGGACACCTGGGAGCGTGTTAGCTCTCCTGCCCGGCAACCTGATCGCCCCACTCCTCCAGATCCTCCGGCGCCCCTGCTTTTGATGGATCATGCGCGAACTTGAGGTCTGTCCCCGGTCCTGGCTTGGCAGCGTCACCGGACCGTTGCTTCGCCGCATACTGCACGGCCTTGACGATGTTCTGGTATCCAGTGCAGCGGCAGAGATTTCCTTCGAGGGCGTGGCGGATTTCGGCTTCGGTCGGATCGCTATTCCGATCGAGGAACGCGTTCGCGGCCATGATCATGCCGGGCGTGCAATAGCCACATTGCAGGCCATGCATCTCCCAGAAGCCCATTTGCATGGCATCGTACTCGCCGTTCCTGGCGATGCCTTCGATGGTCGTCACCTCGGCGCCGTCTGCCTGCACAGTCAGCAACGTGCAGCTCTTGACCGGCTGACCATTGAGATGCACGGTGCATGCGCCGCACTGGCTGGTGTCACAACCAACGTGCGTCCCGGTCAGTCCCAGGTTGTCGCGCAAGAAGCTGACAAGCAACAAGCGCGGCTCCACTTCCGCCGCGTATTCGACACCATTTACCGTCATCCGGACCCCGACCCGGCTGGGCGCCGACACGGTTGTCGCCATAGTTATTGCACTCCTCCACGTCGTAACCGCCGAGGCCGCTTCGCCCGGCGGGTCTCTCCCGCTCTCCACTCCACTACGGCCGGCAGACACTCCTCCGGCAGCGAACCCCGCGGAGCCTGACCGTCGAAGGCGACGCGACGCGACTCATCGCGTCGCCACGCGTCACTCGAAACATATTTCCACGTCGCGTGGAACAGGCAGACTTCGTGGGGCGGAGTATACCGCTGCCGCAGAGGCTTGTCGTCGGTCAGCTTCGTGTCGTGAACAGTGGTCTACGATACCGATCCCGCGGGTGTGGCATCGGCAAAGCGCCCGCCGTACTGCCGGTCGTAGAAATCACTGAACCGGGCGTCCCGTTCGCGGATGGCCCGCCACCAGGCAGGATTATTCACGTACCAGTCGATCGTATCTCGCAGGGTCTCGTCCCCATCTCGGCGAGGAGCCCAACCAAGCTCTTCCCGCACGCGCGTGGTATCGAGTCCATAGCGTCGATCGTGACCGGGACGATCTTCGACGTGCACGATGAGGGATTTCGGTTTGCCAAGCCGTTCGAGGATCGCGTGCACGACATCAAGATTCTCGCGCTCATTTTCCGCGCCGATGTTATACGCCTGCCCGCTCATTCCGCGGCGCAACACCAGGTCGACGGCCGCCGCATGGTCCTCGGCGTGGAGCCAGTTGCGCACCTGTCGCCCGTCGCCATACACGGGCAAGGGCAAGTCCTGCAGGGCATTGGTCACGAAGAGCGGCACGAGCTTTTCAGGGTATTGGCGGGGCCCGATCGTGTTTGCGCCTCGCGTAATCACCACGTCTGTTCCGTACGACACGGCGTACGCCTGGCACATCATCTCCCCGCCGGCTTTAGCCGCGGAATAGGGTGACCTCGGCCGCAACGGGGCGTCTTCGGCCGCGGCAATCCCCTCCGCAACGTGGCCATAGACTTCGTCCGTGCTGACTTGCAGCAGGCGAATCCCATGCGTTCGCGCGGCCTCCAGCAGCGTCATGACCCCAATGACGTTTGCTCGGGCGAATGCGGCGGGATCGAGAAGCGAGCGGTCGACGTGGGTCTCGGCGGCGAAATTCACGATGGCATCGACATCGCCGGCAAGCTCATCGACGAGTTCGGGGTTCGCGATGTCACCTTGAATGAATCGGAAGCGGGGTTCATCCCGAAGCTCGGTCAAATTGGCCGGATTGCCCGCGTACGTCAGCACATCGAGACCAACAACCTCATCCGTCGGCGCCGTCTCGAGCACATGGCGCACATACGCCGATCCGATGAATCCCGCGGCGCCGGTTACGAGAATTCGCACGGTTGCACCTCTCGATTCATGACTGGCCGATGCCCAGTTCGCTTGTCAGGACCGGAATGTAGGTGGCGAGTGCTTCCCGCCAGTGCCGCGGCTTGACTCCGAGTTTCGCCGCGGTGAGGTTGCGCAGGGTGCTATCCGGCGGCCGTGGCGCGGGCAACGAAAAGCGTTCGAGAAATGCCTTGGTGGAAATTGGACGCACCAGCTCGGGATCGAAGCCCGCCAGTTCAGCCGTGGCCCGCGCCAGCTCGAATCGGGTCGCGCGTCCGTCGTTGACCACATGCATGATCCCCGGGGCACGCATGGCCGCCAACATGACCAGGGCTCTGGCCAGATCGCCAGCGAAGGTCGGGCTCCCGGCCTCGTCATCCACGACTTCCATCCCGCCCCGATCCTTGAGCATGGTCAAGACCGTGCGCGGAAAGTGCTTGCCAGGCCCGCCATAGAGCCAGGCCGTCCGGGCGATGCCGGAGGACGAACTGCTGGCAAGCACCGCGTGCTCGGCGGCCAGCTTCGATCTCCCGTACGCGGAAATGGGCGCGGTGGGGGCATCTTCCGGGTACGGAGCATCGCCATCGCCGGGGAACACCATATCGGTGCTCACGGCGAGGAGATAGCCTCCTGCTTCGAGCACGGCAGCCGCCAGGTTTGCCGTGGCCAGCGCGTTTGCTCGCTCCCCTCGCTCGGGCTCGCGCTCGATGCCATCGACATCAGTGCACGCCGCGGCGTGGATGACAATGTCCGGCGCGGCGAGTCTCACCAGTCGCGACACGTCAGCCGGGGAGGTCAGATCCGCGGGAATGTCGATTCCGGCGCCCGGTTTCGAACCGCTGGCAACAAGCGTCCCTCCAGCCGCGCGGACCGCTTCGACGAGATAGCCGCCGAGTTGCCCGGCGGCGCCGGTCACGAGCACCCGCTGCCCGCGAAGATCGGCCGCGGCGCCGTTAGACAACATCGACACGAGAGTGGTCGCCAAGCATCAGCCGGATCGCCTGCGGGCGGAGCGGGGAACGCTCGATGACGACTTCCCTGCCGATGAGAGAATCGGCGATCCGTCGTTCAACGTTGCGGATCACGCTCCCGGCGAGCACGATGGAGTTTTCGATCTCGCAGTTGGAAAGCTCGCAGTCTGGCCCAATTGCCGTGAAGGGCCCGACATACGAGTCCCGGATCGATGCGCCAGGTCCAATGACAACGGGGCCGCGGACCGTGCTGCCCACGATCGACGCGCCCAGCTCGACGACCACGGGGCCAACCAGCGTGGAGTCGGCATCGACATCGCCGGTCACGCGCCGTTGCAACGATCCCAGCACCAGGCGATTTGCCTCCAGCATGTCGTCCTTCTTGCCGGTATCGATCCAATCGTCGGTAATAGTTTGCGCGCGTACGTCTTTACCCGCGTCGATCAGCCCCTGGATGGCATCGGTGATCTCCAGTTCGCCGCGGGCTGAAGGGGTCAGGCCGGGGGTAATGGCGTGCACAGCGGAGGTGAAGAAATAGACGCCGATCACGGCCAGATCGGACACCGGCTCGCGCGGTTTCTCGACGAGACGCTGCACCCGGCCGTTCTCATCCAGCACCGCCACGCCCAGGGATGACGGATCGTCGACGCGACGCAGCAGAATCTGCGCCGAGGCGGGATGCTCCAGGAATCGTTGGGCATAGGGCACGATGCCCCCACGCAGGAAATTGTCGCCGAGGAACATGCAGAACGAGTCTTCACCAAGCCAGTCTCGCGCGGTGATGATTGCGTGGGCCAGACCTAAAGGGAGGGCTTGCGGGATGTAGGTGATCGTGGCGTCGAATGCCGAACCGTCGCCCACGGCATGCTTTACCTGGTCGGCGTTATCGCCGGTAATGATGCCGATATCGGTGATACCGGCCTCGACGAGTTGCTCGAGCGCATAGAAGAGCACTGGTTTGTTCGCCACCGGGACAAGCTGCTTGGCGCCGGTTGCGGTCAGAGGACGAAGCCGGGAACCTTTTCCACCCGCGAGCACCAGCCCTTTCACGCGTTTTCCGGCCCTCCTGACATGCGCGCCACCGTGCTACCCGCTCATCCTCGAGTAGGTGGTCACAGCGTTCTGGAGCCTTGGCCCCGCTTGCTTTGCCGCGGGCTGCAAGGACGCAGGCGTCGGCCCTTCCGCCGCAGCGGGGAGAATCATGCTCCAGGCCACCTACGTAGGCCGCGGCGGCGAAAGGAAGGATAGATCATCCGCTTCGCCCCCTGGTTCGCGGCCCTCAATGTTATAGTCCACATCTGCCCAGCCTGGGCCGCGAAATCTTGCGTAGTGCAACCAGCCGACTGGAGTTTCCGGTGGCGTTCCGGCCTCGCGCCCTCTCCCAAGACCTCACCGGCGATACGACGCTGTCCAAGACGAGTGGAGAGTCCGCGTCGGGTTCACGATTCTGGGGCGCAATCTCCCGTTATCCGATTTTCCGGTTGCTCTGGTTTGCCATGCTGGCCTCCTCGGTCGGGCAATGGATGCAGCAAATCGCGCTCGGCTGGTTGGCCATCGAGATGACGAATTCGCCCGGCTTTGTCGGCATCGTCACGTTCGCCGCCGGAATTCCCTTTATCGTCATTGCACCGCTCGGCGGCTCCCTCATTGACCGCCTCGACCGCCGCCGGCTCATGATTATCTGTCAGCTCCTGGCGTTCGTTCTGGCCGCGGTCCTTGCTGTCGACGTCATCGCTGGTTTCGTCCAGCCCTGGCACCTGCCATTGGCCGCGGTCATCAATGGATCGTTGCAAGCGTTGCTGGCTCCGACGCAACAATCGCTGGTTCCCGCGCTGGTCCCGCGTGAGGACCTCACCAACGCCATTGGACTGATGAGCGCCGGCCAGAACATGACCCGCATCATTGGCCCATCCATTGCGGGCATCGTGATCGGGACCGTCGGCACGGGGCCAACGTTTCTCGTGCAGGCATTCGCCATCGCCATTTCAGTTTTCCTGGTGCTTCGCGTCGTGCTGCCGCCTCGTCCGCCGCGCACCGCGGGCGGGCGCGGAGTGTTCGATGGCATCCGGTTGATCGTTTCCCGGCCTGATCTGCGCGGCCTCTTTCTGCTTGTCTCCATTCCGATGTTCTTCGTTTTTCCGTATATCGGTTTTCTCAATGTTTTTGCTCGTGACATTCTCAATATCGGCGCTCAGGGGCTCGGCCTCCTGATGGCGGTTTCCGGGAGTGGGGCCGTCGTCGGCTCGCTTCTCATCGCCTCCGCGAAGCGAACTCCGCGAGCCGGGCGAATTCTCATTGCCATGACCGTCGTCTATGGCTTTGTCATTGTCGGGGTGGCGTTCTCGCGGACCCTCGTGATCTCCCTCCCGTTGCTCTTTGTGGGGAGCATGCTTGGCGCCGCCTTCATGAGCGGGAACAACGTCCTTCTCCAGCATGAAATCGCCGATGACATTCGAGGCAGGGTGATGGGCGCCTACATGCTCACCTGGGGGTTGATGCCGATCGGCGCGCTGCCCATGGGCATTGCCGCCAATCACTTTGGGGCGCCGGCAGCAGTCGCGGCGGGGGCCATCCTTTCGACCGTGCTCTCGCTGATTCTGGGGTTGTCGTCTTCGGCGCTGCGGGACATCTGACGCTCGCCGTCAATGGGGACGCGGTCCCCGCGATCCAACGCGAACGACGGACTCGTCGAGGCGTTCAGCGTCCTCGGCCAGAACCTCCTGCACGACACGTTCCAGCTCCTGCTCCACCCGGGGAGCGAGCTCTCGCCCCGCGGCCGCGACCTGCTTCAGGGTGCTTTGTAAATCAGCGATAGGGGGCAAGATCGGACCAACCCGCGCCCGCAATTCTCCGCGATACCAATTGCCAAGACGGCGACGAACCTGATTGGCGGATGGTGGGTCGGCTCCCGCGGCTTCAGCAATGCGCGCGGCCATAGGGCGGAGATCGCGGCCGGGAATCGGCAAACCCGCCACCTGCTCAACGGCC
>JBBRVX010000185.1:0-10769 GCA_038246475.1 Thermomicrobiales bacterium
CGTGGACCCCGGCGTGATGACGATCGTGGACCCCGGCGTGATGACGATCGTGGACCCCGGCGTGATGACGATCGTGGACCCCGGCGTGATGACGATCGTGGACCCCGGCGTGATGATCGCGGCTCAGCGCCGCGTAGCGCGGCGCCAGGAGCCTCCCCTCGAGTTCAGGAGAATAGCCCCGAGGGCGGGTTCTCGAGCCGACCGGCTGACAGCCGTCGTCGGCCTGCCGGGCTGGGAGAAGCGGAGTAAAGACGGGCATCGCTGACGCGAAATGCGAGCGTTGTGGCGGTCAATTCTTGATCGATTTGATTGTCACGGCTATTACTTGGTTGGTAGCATCGTGCCAATGATCGACAAGGATCATGGTACGTCCACCTTTACTGGAAAGACCCTGACATGGTCGATATGACGGTCGCGTTGAAAAAAGAAGAAGCCCTCTCCGAGCTACTTACGGCGATGCGATCCGTTGTGGTCTCCTTTTCAGGCGGCGTCGATAGTAGTTACTTGCTCAAGGTCGCGCATAATGTGCTTGGCTCGAATGCGATCGCCGCCACGGGGCTCTCGCAGACCTACGCCGCCGAAGAAATGGAAGAAGCCAGGGCGATTGCGGCTGACATCGGGGCTGAATATGTTCTGGTAGATACTGCGGAACTGACCGATCCGCGCTACGCGGATAACAGCCACCAGCGCTGTTTCTTTTGCAAGTCTGAGCTGTACACCCGTCTGGCGGAACTCGCCCAAGAGCGAGGGGTAAGCATCGTGATCGATGGCTCCAACGCCGACGATGCGGATGACTTTCGACCCGGCATGCGCGCGGCACGAGACTTGGGAGTCCGCAGCCCATTGCAGGAAGTTGGCCTGACGAAGGTCGAGATTCGTTCACTTTCGGAGAGACTCGGCCTTCGCACGTGGGACAAGCCGGCGGTTGCGTGTCTTTCGTCCCGGTTTGAATACGGCGATCCGATTACGGTAGAAAAGTTGAAGCAAGTCGCGGCGGCCGAAAGCGCGATCAGGCATCTTGGCTTCACCGGGTTTCGCGTTCGTCATCACGACTCCACCGCCAGGCTGGAGGTCCCCCGCGACCAGTTCGCTCGTGCCGTTCAATATGCCGATGAGTTGGTCGAGGCGATGCGAGCGGCCGGGTATCGCCACGCGGTCCTCGATCTCGCGGGATATCGCAGCGGAAGCATGAATGAGGTGATCAATGCGCGTTTCAAGTCGCGCGGACTACGGAGTCCGAGCGCTATTTGAACTGGCGCTTCGGTCCGGCCAGGGCCCCGTCCATAGCAGAGAAATCGCCGTTCGCCAGGAAATTCCGGAGGCGTACCTCCATCAGGTACTGGGCGCCCTGAACAGAGCGGGACTGATCAGGAGCACCCGGGGGCCGCTGGGCGGACATGAGCTCTCCCGGCAACCCTCCGAGATATCCGTCCATGCCATTCTCGTTGCGCTTGACGGCATTGATCAGAAAACCCATCCCCATCCGGACGGAATAGGCGCGGCAGATGTCGTTCACGAAGTCTGGCATGCGATGCAGGAGCAAACCGAGCGGATGCTCAGTTCAATCACGCTTCAAACGCTCATTGAACGCGACGCTGATCGGCAACCCGGCGCCAACTACGTGATCTGACAGACACCCCCGCAAATCAGCGGATTGCTGCCTCTGCACAAGGAACCCCATGGGGAAGAATCGATTGAGGCAACCATCCTCAAAGAGCCTTGCTCAAGGATGGCTCCCCGACTAGGACTCGAACCTAGAACCTACCGGTTAACAGCCGGGCGCTCTACCATTGAGCTATCGGGGATCAATTGAACTTCGAGGATTCTACCATATGACTCCCGAGTGAAAGTCAATGGCTCCCCTCCCAATCCGTGTCTCAAGCTTCGACATTGCGTTCCTATGATTGGTCGCGCGGTCGATCCGGCCCCAACAATGGATCCGCCCAAAACCCCCCGTCTCGCGACGACGAACCCGGCTTCTTTTCAGCGAACGGATGCGCTGCATCGCTCTCCTGGGCCGGTTCACCTGAACCACCATGATTCTGATCACCTCGACTTCTCACCGCGGAACGAGGTCGAGCCGCCTCGGCCAGAGATGAGACTCGCCTTTGGAAACTGTTCCCCGCGGAAACAGCGGCGTGTGGTGCAGGACTAGCAATCGCGTCCGTAAACGCATCAAGGTCTTCAGGGGGAATGCCGACCCGTTGCGCAGCGGCCGCTACCGCGCGCTGGCGTCTATCCCCTCGATGCTCATCGAGCAATTGCACTGCCTCGATGCCGCCGGGCCGATGCAAACCCGCTTTTCGTGCTTCGGCATCGACAGCCACCGCGCAATATGGGCAGACGGTCCATCGCAAATCGATGAGGCGCGAACACGAGGTGCACGCCCCTCTCAGGCTGGTCTGACAGTTCGGGCAGAGTACGAACTCAGGATCAACCGATCGTTGACAGCCAGGACATAGCGGCAATTCATCAAGATCCTGCAGCAGGTACTCCTCTTCCAACGCGCGTTGAAATGCCTGATCGAGTGTCTCCTTCGGGCGCAGAATTAAGTACAAAAGAAGCCCTGGAACGAAAAAGAGAACAACGAGCAGGGTTGAGAACACCTGCGTGAACACGCTTCGACTCCGTGATTCGATGTCACGGAACGTCCATGCAACCAGCGCAAACCAGAGCGCGACCACGTAGGCAATGCCCACTGCAAGGAGGAATTGCGCGCTTCGCGCCGCGGATTCGATCACGTATTATGTCCCTTGATGCCCCGCCCGAGGGTCGGCAATGAACTTAAGCGTACCCGATGCGCTCAAATCGCCGGACGGGCAAGACGTACACGCTGGCGCCCCCCGCCTGTTGCTCGATGGGGCCTGGGACCCAGAATTCGGCGCGTTCGGCAATGGGTCGCAACGGATCGACTTGCCGGCTTCGGCCCCGCGCTTTGGCGTGAACAAGCGACACGACATCAGCAACACTCTCGTCCTCGACCCCCGCAACGATAGCCGCGAGCCCGTTCTGACCGACCGTCGCGCCACCTTCAATCTGGGTCGCGGAAATTCCTCCGCTTGCCAATGCGTGCAAGAGACCATCGGCATCCGAAGACTGGACTACGACCAAAACGAGTTTCATTTTGGTTCCTTCCAACCGACACGTGCTGCTCGCGTCGCATGGCTGAAGTTCCGATGCCTCGCCGGCTCAACGTGCTGAAGGACCTCCAGCGAGATTGCTTGCGCATCCCTTTGCGCATCCACCACGAGCCAGCCCGCCGGATCCGTCGCCGCGAGCGCAAGATAAGCGGCCCTCACACGCTCGTAAAACTGAACTTGCTCGTTGTCCAAACGATTTGATCGGTTGGAATCGGCAAACCTCCTCCTCATGGCCAGTTCCACGGGCACGTCAAGCAGAATCCTGAGATCTGGCATGATACCGCCGGTTGCCATCTCCTGAACGGAGAGGATCGATGTCTTCGACAGGCCACGGCCACCCCATTGATACGCCAGAGACGAGTCAACATAGCGATCGCAGATGACCGTACGATCGTGAGCCAATGCGGGCCTGATGATCTCGGCCACATGTTGGGCTCGGGCGGCCGCAAACAGCAGCGTCTCTGTTTCCGGCGTCATACCGATCGAGCTTTCACTCAATACGACAGTGCGGATCTGCTCACCAATCGCCGTCCCACCTGGCTCGCGAGTGAGAATCACATCTCGTCCAGCAACAGTCAGCGCGGTTGCGAGCATTTCCGCGACGGTGGTCTTGCCTGAACCGTCGATACCCTCTATCGCAATGAACAGGCCAGGCATCCCGCTAATTGGATCCGTGGCGGGAGATTTCGACACGGCGGTTTGGTTCACGTCCGCGACTTCGCGACTCAACCGCATATCGCTCCGCGAGCTGGTGCTGAATCTGTCGAATGCGAGTGCCTTGGGGCATCAACTGAACTGGCGCGCCGCCGCCAATCACGGCGGCGATGGCTTCCTCTGCCTCAGAGATTGCAGTAAGAAGCGGATCGTCCCCCTTGGCGGCGCCATTCCCCATCTCTTGCTCGTCAGAGGCCCGGTCACCTCCCGAATTTCGGTCCAACGTCGCCCGGGAAGGGAAGAGGCCCCCCAGCACCTGTTCCATCTGGATGCTGGTGTTTGACCGCAGAACATAGACCGGCGTGCCTCGAGTTTCGGCATCGCGAATTGGCTGTGCCTTCTGGCGATAGTAGTTCTTCAACGTGAGGACGATGTCTGCATCGCGCGGATCGCGGACAACGCCCGCTGGAACATTCAAAACATGAATGGCCTGTTCAAGGCGATTTCGGCTTACGCCAAATGCGTAGATGCGCAGAGGCTTGGCAGCGGTGCCCCGGCCACGCGTCGATGCTGGCAGCGCCCCGAGTTCTGTGCCGTCGTATGGACCGCTGGGACCAATGCCATTCGCCTCGTCGACCAGGTTCTCTTCTGGGCTCACGGAAACTCGTCCAGCGCCTCGACCATGTGATCGGCCATTCTGGCGCTGCACTGAAGGGTCAGGACGCGGCGCAACAGCAATGGACACGCCGCCATCTTCTTCCCGCCGGCGGAGTTCGGGTCGCGGCACTGCACCGCGCAGGATCACATCGACCGTCGCGGCCACATCCTGATGCACCGCGACTTGATCGCGGTCGATGATTTCGATGATGGTATCGAAGGTAGGAGGAGCCTTTCGCTCCAGAATTGACTTCTGGGTCCCTCGCCGGCGCGCCTCCTCGTCCGAAAGCGTCACCGATTGGATTCCTCCAATGAGGTCTGAAAGGGTTGGATTCATCATCAGATTTTCCAGCGTATTGCCGTGGGCCGTGCCGATGAGCTGCACCCCTCGTTCGGCAATCGTTCTGGCAGCCATCGCCTCAAGTTCAGTTCCGATCTCATCGATGACCACGACCTGAGGCATATGGTTTTCCACGGCCTCGATCATCACGCCATGCTGGTCGGTGGGAGTTGGCACTTGCATCCGCCGCGCCCGGCCAATCGCAGGATGCGGTATGTCGCCATCACCGGCAATCTCGTTCGACGTATCGACGACGATGACCCGCTTGTGCAGTTCGTCGGCGAGCACCCGAGCGGTTTCCCGGAGCAGCGTCGTCTTGCCGACTCCTGGTCGGCCGAGAAGCAGCACGCTCTGGCCTGATTCAATGAGATCGCGCATGATTTCGATGGTGCCATAGATCGCTCGTCCAACCCGGCTGGTAAGTCCAACAATTTCACCGCTTCGATTTCGGATGGCTGAAATGCGATGCAGCGTGCGCTCGATGCCCGCGCGATTGTCTCCTCCGAACGCTCCGATGCGATCAGCGACGTAGGCAAGGTCCTCGCGGCTGACCTCACGTTCCATGAGAGCCTGCTCGCCGCTGTGAAATCGAGCTTCCGGCCGTCGGCCGAGGTCCATGACGATCTCGACTAGGTCGTCGTACCCCTCGATGGCGCCTGCCGTGGCAACAGCGTCGGAAATATCTGGAGGAAGGACCGCGAGCAGACCATCCAGGTTATCCGTGCTGGCCAGTTCATATGTCGGTCGAGACAATTCGCGGATGGAGATCTGATGGGTGAACGCATCTGTCATATTCGTGTCGCTCATATGATCCCGTCTGTTGGTTGCCCCTCAAGGTACGTAGGCGCCTGGCGCGGCAGAGCAGGTCGCAGTTCGACCGGAAAGTGCACGTTCTCAACCGCGGGCTGGCGGTTCGTCGCTGTTGTGTAGCGAATCAACAATTCCTGTTCTCCTATTTCAATGAATCCACGATCTGTCAACTGCTGTCGGAGGTCAAAGAGATATCCCCGCAATGCGCAGTAGACCGGTCGCGGTCGGCTCGGCGCCGCAATCACTCCGTCGAGAAGCGCCCCAAGGCGCTCGCCCTGCCCAGGTGCAACGATCGCATCGATCATGCCCGCGCGGGGTCCCCTGGTATAGCGCGCATACGCGGCGAGAACTCCGCCCTCTTCCATCAACCAACCGGTCTGCCTCGTGCCGCGTCGTGACTTTCGCGGCTGATCCATGTGCCAGATGTGGCTTGTGAGTGCCTCGATTTCCTGGATCTGGCGCGGAACCGAGGTTGCATAAAGCTGATGGATAGCCCAGGTGTCGGCCACCTCCTGGAGCCGCAAGGAACGCTCCTCCCGTGCCAATGCTGTCAGACGTTCTGCCCGAAAGACCGTTTCATGGGCATATGAGACCCAGCCACTCTCACGCATCACTGTGAGGAGTGGGTGTCCAACCGGAACGCGGGCAAACATCCTGCGCACGCCCCGCAGGCCCGCTGCTTTCACCCCGTGTTTTAACAGGGCTTCCCACACGGGCTCAGGCAAGGAGATCGCGGTTGAAGCGCCAATGGACGAAAGAATCCATCGGTCGTCCGGCCTTCTTGGCGAAAATCGAATAAACCCAATGGCTTGCCCACGAGATGTAGCCACAAAAGTGGGTCGCTCACCACGTAAAACAGGGAGTGCTGACGGGAGATCGAGCATATCAGCTCGCCGGGCAACCAGGGAGTCCGGCACATCAAGTCTCAGGATTCCTCGTATGCGGAGCAGTGGAGGTATATCCGAAATCGAGTAGTTTCGGACTCGCAGGGTGGAAGCGTGTTCGGGCGGCGGCGAAGCCTTCGAAAACGCGGTAGTCCCGGTTTGGAAGGGGTCGCCGCGAACCGTTACGGGCACATCATGAGGCCATGCAGGGTTGAAATTCTGAGCGTGAGTTATCTCGTTGCCAAGCTTCGTCATGCACCTCGGATTATATCACCCCGACTTGTTTGACACGACATGCGCGGCCTGGTTCCCCATGGATGAGAAGGCTCAGATCGTCTGGTCAGAGGACTCGCCTCCCCATGAGGGCACGTCCTAACGTAACTTCGTCCGCGTACTCCAGGTCACCGCCGGCGGGCAATCCGCTTGCTGGCCGTGATACCGTGACTCCAAGCGGAGCCAGAAGTCGGTGCAGGTAAGTCGCGGTGGCCTCTCCAGGCAGATCGAGGTTCGTTGCGACAATAACTTCCTCGGGGCGTTCCCGCTCGACGCGCTCGATCAACTCTCGGATTCTCAGCCGATCGGGCCCGATGCCCTCAACCGGCGATATGGCGCCATGAAGCACGTGATAGCGCCCTTTGAACTGGCCAGTTCGCTCAAGCGCAACGACATCTAGCGGTTCCTCGACGACGCAGATCGCGTGGTCCCTTCCCGAATCACTGCAGATTCCGCAGGGGTCTTCTTCTGTCGTGTTGAAACAGATCGAACAAAGGCGCACACGCTCCTTGACGTCGAGGATGGCCTCGGCAAGAGAGATTGCTTCGTCTTTTTCTGCCCGAAGCAGATGGTATGCCAATCGTGACGCGGTCTTTGGGCCAATGCCCGGCAGGCGGGCTAGTTCGTTAATCAGGCGCGCGACCGGTTGTGCGGTCGCCGCTCCATGGGCGATGGACATTGTTTCAGATCCTCTTGGGAAGGGGTGGTGCTCCATGGATGAAGCTTATTAACGCGAGTCTACCATGGTGACTTCTGGTGGGTTTCCCACGTCACTGCTCCTCACCGACCAGGACAGGCCGGCCGCGAATTCCATCCGCGGCGCCGATAATGCCCTCATCTTCCATGCGTTCGATGAGGCGCGCGGCCCGGTTGTATCCCACGCGCAACCTGCGCTGCAGCATCGATGCGGAAGCGGTGCCTTGTTGCCGAACGACGCCTAGCGCCTGTTCAAATAGGGGATCTTCCTCACCATCCAGACCATCTTCACTTCCACCTGCTGCCGGGAGATCAAGCCATTCCGACGTGTAACGTGGCACCGGCGCGACCTGGTACCAATGCTGAACGATGTAGTGGACATCCTTGTCTTCGATAAATGCGCCCTGGATTCGTTGCGGCTTCGCCGCGTCAGGCGGCATGAACAGCATGTCGCCACGCCCGAGCAGGCGCTCGGCGCCCGGCATATCGAGAATCACCCGGCTATCAGTAAGCGAAGAGACGGCGAACGCAATGCGCGATGGCACGTTCGCCTTGATGAGCCCTGTCAGGACATCGACCGAGGGCCGCTGCGTAGCGATAATGAGGTGGATGCCCGTCGCGCGCGCCATCTGCGCCAATCGCACAAGCAGCGTTTCGACCTCGTCCGGGGCCGTCATCATCAGGTCGGCCAACTCGTCAATAATCACGACGAGGTAGGGCAACTCCTCGGCGCCGGCTTCGTCCGCGACTTTCATTCGATAGCCGTCCAGATTCCGCACACCGAGCTTCGAGAAGAGCGTGTAGCGTCGCTCCATCTCGCGCAGGGTGAGACGCAGTGCGCCGACCACTTTATCCATTTCGGTGACGACTGGCGCCTGAAGATGAGGCACGCCGTTGTATCCGGTCAACTCAACCATCTTCGGGTCGATCATCAGAAGCTTCAGGTCGTCCGGCGACCGCGTCGCGAGAAACGTCGAAATGATGCAGTTGAGACAAACGCTTTTCCCCGCGCCAGTAGCGCCAGCGATCAGAAGATGGGGCATCTTCGTCAGGTCGCCGACGACATAGCGGCCATTGACGTCTCGCCCCAGGGGAATTGGGAGCTTCTGCTTTCCCTTCGTGAAGGTCACGGATTCAAGCGTTTCGCGGAGACCAACCGTAGAGATTTGCGGGTTGGGAATCTCCAGGCCGACCCGCGCATAGCCCGGAATCGGAGCCTCGATCCGGATACTCGGCGCTGCCAGAGCAAGCGCAAGATCACTTTGCAGCTCCGTAATACGGCGAACCTTGACGCCGTTGCCGGGTTCGAGCGCGAATTGGGTAACGGCGGGGCCGGGATTGATCTCGCGGACCTTGGCTTCCACTTTGAAGCTGGAGAGTGTCCCTTCGATCAGGGTCGCCTTGGCGTGGAGATCCGCCGTGTCGGGCGCGACATCGTCGTAATAGGCCAGGCGGGAGACGTCGGGCAGCGGGAGGGGGGGCGAAGGTTTCTTTGGCGCCCTGGGAGGTGGTTCGGGCAGAATCGCGGCGGATGCGGAATGCTCGGGTTGTGATTTCCGCGGTGGCACATTGATGACGGGAGGCATCGCAGGCTTCGCATCAGGGGCGGCGCCTGGTCGCGTGTATGGAGTGGCGGGCGTTTCACGGGGGAGCGTTGGCGGGGTCGCAAGGGCGATTGGGGTTCCCGGCTCCTCAGGCTCCCGGTCAGATGGTCGGCGGAAGGACGCGCCGAATCGCCGGATCTTCCTCTCCAGCGTGCCGGCCGCGACAACAACCGCGATGATGGCTCCCCAGATTACGGCCAGGAGGGCGCGCACATCGTCGGAGAAGGTCTGCAAATCGCTGCCAGCCATCAGGAAAATGGCGAGTACGCCGAGAGCAAAGAGCGCCAGACCCGCGCCGAACGGACCGAGAAAGCGGAAGGCGAGTGCAGCGACCGATGTACCCAGGGCTCCGCCCATGGGGCCGCTGCCAGGCCGGGCGCCGAGTTGAAGCAGCCCGACGATTGCGACGGCAAAGGTGAATCCTCCGAGATAGTGGCGCGCTTCCAGAATGCGGCCAGGTTGGCTGCTGAAGGCGCGCAATGCGGCGAGGGCCAGGAGGACGGGGACAAGGAATGAGGCGCGGCCGAACGAGCGGTCGAGGCTCGTGCCCCACCAGGCGACGAGGCGTCCTTCGTCCCCACCGCGGCCGATGACGTAGGCACTGAGCAATGCCAGCAGAACGAGCAGCACGCCAAGCAACTCTCGGCGAAATCGTGGCGTCCCTGCCAACTCAGGCAGCGAAGCGTGGAACGATCTGCCGAGGTTGGCAATACGCTGGATAAATGGAGTGCGGTGGGAGCGCGCGCTTTTTGCCGCGGATGATGACCCGGACGGAGCCGCGCGCGTTCGGGTGGTCGTGGCCATCTGCCAGGCTTGCCTCTCGGGAACTCAACCGTGGTGATCGAGCGCGGACTCGATCCCCATGAAGTGTACGTTCACACTGTACGAGTATACACCCCAGGATAATTGGACAACCCTTGTGGAAATAGAACAAATGTTCTATTATCGCCAGGGAGCATCTTCGCTCCCCTCGGCGAGCCCACGGAGGAGGGACCGTGTCCATCGCCTGTATCGTGATTCCGCATTTTGCCTTGCGGGTCGCCCTGCTTGAGCGACCCGAGCTCGATGGTGCTCCATTGATGCTCGGTCCAGCCCAGGGTGGAAGACCCCTTGTGTCCGATGCAACCCCGGAAGCCATGTCGCATGGCGTGCGTCCCGGCCTGAGCCTCCGCGAAGCGATCGCGCTCTCCCCTGATGCCGTGATTCTCGCTCCACATCCAGTGCGGGAGAGTGCCGCGGCCGAACGCGTCGTCATGGGATTGGAAACACTCAGTCCCGCGGTCGAGATCGATCTCGATCAACCCGGATGTTACACCGTCGATCTGACGGGTCTGGAGCGCCTGCTCGGGCCACCCCGTCTTGCCGCCGAACGCTTGTTGGCAACCGTACCCGCGCTCTTGCGGCCGTGCGCCGGGGTGGCGCCCAACAAGTTCACGGCCCGGGTAGCGGCTTACCAGGCCAGTGCGGGAACCGTACAGGTCGTCGATGCGGCGGCGATGCCAGCATTTCTGGCCACCGCGCCAGTCTCGCTGCTCCCCCTTGCCGCCGACAAGCGACGACGCCTGGAGCGGCTGGGGCTGCGCACCCTGGGTGATCTGGCCGCCCTCCCCTCGGCAGCGGTGCAAGCGCGTTTCGGAGCGGAAGGCCGGCGGGCCTGGGAGCTGGCCCGAGGCAATGATCGGGAGCCGGTGCATGCCCGGCTGCAACCGGA
>JBBRVX010000186.1:0-10752 GCA_038246475.1 Thermomicrobiales bacterium
CTCACCCTGCCCGTCGCCTGGCCGAGGCCGCATTGCGCCCGGTGCGGCCCGCGCCCCGTGGGCCTGGGGCCGAGGTTAGCGCCCAACTTCGGCTCCGTGGGGAGGCCTACCCAATATGCCGCCCTGCACACGACAAGTACCCCCTCTCCCGGCCCGACGGGCCAGGCGCCCGCTTGCGGGTGGCGGTTGGGGTGAGGGCTGGTCGCGACGGGAGCGGCATTTCCCCGCCAACCTCCCCCTCTCAGCCGCAATGAAACGAGGGACGTCTTATCGTGTGCCAGGGCCAGGCCAGCCGACCTTTAGCGTTCGATGCGCATTACCGTGGCCTCGGCCGTGTCGCGCAGACGCGCGGGACGCGAGGCAAACGCGGTCCGTTCCCCGGAAGCAGGTTTTGCCGCGGAACCGTCGCTTCCGGCGACGGGAGCTTCCCCTTCCGCGGGCGATGGGTCCGCGGCAGGCGCCGCCGCCACGGGCAGCGGCTCATCGCGATAAACGCGAATGCGCAAGTCGGTCGGATGCTCGGCATTCGTTGGCCCGTGATCCTGCGGGCAGGCTGATACGGCCGCAACGACATCTTTCAGCGCCCGCAGCACGACATAGTCTCCCGCTTCGGCAAGTGGCTCGCGCACTTCGAGCTCGCCTCGCTGCTGGATGGAGACATTCATGAACCAGTTGACCGGATCGGGAATCCGGTCGAAATCGATGCCGTAGGCGCCGAGGGATTCCGTCAGCGCTTCTCGGCAACTGGCGTGACCGGGCACGCCGAGCTTCTCATAGCGAACGGGATCGCAGGCCGCGAAGAGCATGTCGTGGCGGCCGACGGTATCCTCCACGATCTCGAACATCGGCTGTCGCCGGTTGGAATAGAGGGTCATTCCCTTCTGCGGGATGATATTTGTGTTCGACGATCGGGTGGCAGACGTGGAAACGAACTCGCCGCTGTCACCGAGCGTGAACGCCACGAAATCGGCAACCTGCTTGCCCTGCAGAGTTTGAATCTGGAGGAGTTGTCCGGCCTTTACTTCAACCGCCTGCCCCTGTCCCGGGGGGATGTGCCGCGTGCTGATCGGCGTCTTTTCATGCAACAGGTCGCTCAATCTTGGGTGCTCCCTTCACCGGCATTCACCGGCCGACGCTCATGCCATGCGGCCGCGCCGCCTCATACAGTGCGATTGTCGCAGCGACGCCGCATCCAGACCACCCTGAGCCTGCCCTGACGTGCGGCGAATCGGTTCGCCGGGGGATGTACCATGCTTTGGAAATCATTGGCCCCGGCATTTTCTTCACGGCAGGCCGGGTCACGGGAGGATCTCAATGGAGCCCTGTCCAAACTGCGGCCAGCTCACCCGGGTGGGCGCGAAATTCTGCACGATCTGCGGCGAGAGGATGGCGGGGAATGGCAGCGCGGCGGTCGAACAAGGGGCGGTCTCGACGAGCTCCAGCAGCCGCTTTGGCGAATCGCGCCATACCGAGGTGATTGGCAGTTGGCCTGCTCCAGTGCAGGCGAACGAACCGGCCTCGACCGAGGCCGCGGCGGATTTGGTCTGGGCTCCGCCACCATCGCCGGCGGGGGAAGCGCCGCCCGCGTCCACGGGAAGCAATGCTGCCGAGGATGAGGGGAGAACTGAAGAGTTCGCCAGCGTCTGGTCGGGCGCCAATGGCAGCTCCTGGCCCGCGCCGGCCAGCAACGAAGATGGGGAGCCGGTCGGTGTGGACGTGGACCCGGAGCCTGCTGCTCCCGCGGCGCCGGAAGTCCTGGTGGCCGAACTGACGCCGGTGCAGGAGGATTCCAACGCCGAGGGCAGTGCGGAGCTCGAAACCGACCAGGCAGATCCACCTGTCGCGGAGCCGAGAGAGCGCATCGCGCGGCTAATGGATGAACTGCGTGACAGCATCGCCTCAATCGGCCGGCGCGACGCGCTCGACCTCACGAGCGTCATCGCGGAGCTGGAAATCGCGGTCACGCCGCCTGGCGCCATCAGGCCGGAGGAGCTCGCGGAGCTGCGCAAAGCGCTGCTGGCGGCGCGCGAGCATCCCCGCGAGATCGACACGATGATCGACCTCTCGGGACGCATTAACGCCATGATGGCTCTCACCATTGCCTACGACCGGGCCATCGCTGCCATCGAGCGATCACTTGAGGTGCTGCGCCGGATATAAGGCTGACGGATGGTGCTGACGCTCCGGCGAAAGTCTAAACGAGCGAGCGGGCCACGGGCGCCCCATGACAGTGCTTGTACTTCTTGCCGCTGCCGCACGGACAGGGCTCATTGACGCCGACTTTGCGTGACTTGCGGACGGGAGCAGGAGCGCCTCCATTTTCGGCTTCAGCCGGGGCGGCGGGCCTCTGATCCGATTCGGCGATCACCTGCGTGCGTACCGGCTGCTGGGCCACGGCGGGTTGGACGCGGAAAATGGTATGCACCACATCGTGCTGGATCCCCGCCAGAAGCTGCTGGAAATACTCGTACCCCTGCGTCTTGTAGACCACAAGGGGATCTTTCTGGGCGTAGGCCTGTAGCCCGACGCCTTCGCGAAGCTCGTCCATCGCGGTGAGATGCTCGACCCAAAGCTTGTCGATGATGGTCAGCATGACGTGACGCTCGATCTTGCGCATCACCTCGGCGCCGAACCGCGTTTCGACCTCGCCATAGCCCGCGTCGGCATCTTCGATGAGGAGGTCCATCAGGTCATCTCGCTCGATACCGGCGATATCTTCGAGCGTGAGATCGGTCATCGGTACGAGCCCGGCGTACGCCTCGAACAGCCCTTCGTCGTTTCGCTCCATGTCGCGGCTTTCGCCGATGTTGGCGCTGACGAGCTTTTCGATCTCGCGCTCGATCATCTCCCAGACGCGATCCTGAATATCCTCGCCCATGACGAGATGGCGGCGATCAGCGTAGATCACCTCCCGATGCATGTTCATGATGTCGTCGTACTGCACGACGTGCTTGCGCAGATCGAAGTTGTGGCCTTCGACCTTGACCTGGGCGTTTTCAATCGACTTGGTAATGACCCCGTGCTCGATGGGAACGTCTTCTTCCATCCCCAGCCGCTCCATCATTTTGGAGATGCGCTCGGAGCCGAAACGCTTCATGAGCTCATCTTCGAGGGAGACATAGAACTGGGATGAACCGGGGTCGCCCTGCCGGCCAGCACGACCACGGAGCTGATTGTCGATGCGGCGGGCTTCATGCCGCTCGGTGCCCACAATGTGGAGGCCGCCCGCTTCCTGAACGCCTGGTCCCAGGACGATGTCCGTGCCCCGACCGGCCATGTTCGTGGCAATCGTCACGGCCTGCGGCTGTCCGGCATCCGCGATAATCGCGGCTTCCCGCTCGTGCTGTTTGGCGTTCAACACCTGATGGGGCACGCCTTCGCGCTGAAGCTGTTCCGAGAGGCGTTCGGAGGTTTCAATTGACGTGGTGCCGACGAGAACGGGGCGGCCCAGTTCCCGCTTTTCCTTGATGTCGTTGATGACAGCGCGGAACTTACCACGCTCGTTCTTGAAGACGAGATCGCCGCGATCCTCGCGCACCATCGGTTGATTCGTGGGGATGGGCACCACATCAAGGTTGTAGATGCGACGGAACTCCTCCGCCTCGGTCTTGGCGGTGCCGGTCATCCCGGCGAGCTTCTTGTACATGCGGAAGTAGTTCTGGAAGGTGATCGTGGCCAGGGTCACGTTCTGGCGGCGGACGCGGACCCCTTCCTTCGCTTCGATCGCCTGATGCAACCCCTCGGAGTAGCGGCGGCCGATCATCATGCGCCCGGTGAATTCATCAACGATGATCACCTCGCCATCCCGGACGATGTAATCCTTGTCGCGCTGGAAGGTGGTCTGCGCCTTGAGCGCCTGTTCCAGGTAGTGGGTCAATTCGATATAGCGCTCGTCGTAGATGCTCTCGCCCGGTTGCATCTCCATCAGCTCTTCGACGCGATCGATCCCTTCTTCGGTCAGCGCCACGGACTTGTGCTTGAGATCGAGCTCGTAATCACGGGTTTCGCGAAGCTGTTTGACGATCTGGGCGAACTGATAGTAGCGGTCAGTGGCCTGCTCGGCCTGCCCGGAAATGATCAGCGGCGTGCGCGCCTCGTCGATGAGGATGTTGTCGACCTCGTCGACGATGGCATAGACCAGATCGCGCTGGACCATGCGGTCCAGCGAGGGAACCATGTTGTCGCGCAAATAGTCGAAGCCGAACTCGTTGTTGGTGCCGTAGGTGATGTCCGCCTCATATGCTTCGCGTCGTGTTACGGGCCGCAGCCGGGCCAGGCGTTCGTCCTCGGCGACGAAGTCCGCGTCGTACATGAAGGCCAAGTCGTGCTGGATGCAGCCAACGGACAATCCGAGCGCGTCGTAGACCTGCCCCATCCACTGGGTATCGCGCTTGGCGAGGTAGTCGTTGACGGTCACGACATGGACCCCTCGCCCATCCAGCGCATTGAGGGCCACCGCCAGCGTGGCGGTCAGGGTCTTGCCTTCACCAGTGCGCATCTCGGCGATCTTGCCGGAGTGCAGCACCGCGCCGCCCATGAGCTGCACGTCGAAATGCCGCTGCCCGAGCGCGCGTCGCCCGGCCTCGCGCGTGGCCGCGAACGATTCCGGCAGCAAATCATCCAACGTCTCGCCATCTTCGAGGCGGTCACGGAACCCATTCGAGAGCTCGCGGAGCTCCAGCTCGGAAAGCGCCGTCATTTGGGGCTCGAGCGCATTGACCTGGGCGGGAACCTTCTGGAATGGTTTGAGCGACGCCTCGTTGGGATCGCCAAAGATTTTTGTCAGGAGCGTACGCATGGAATGGCCTCAATGAATGCCCAATTGTCCGAGGGCAGGATTCGACTTCGTCGCAGAGTATACGAGTGCCTGCCAAGTACGGTTCCGACGCGCCGCGTTGGATGGCTTCAGGCGCGGTGCATTTCGCTCCGCGGGCGTGCTTCTTCGCCATTGGCCGATTCTGGCGAGCGCGCGGAATGCAGCGGCAATACATCCATCCGCGGATCTGCATCGGATCTCTCGAAATGGGGAGGCGTGTATGCCGCCATGCGATCGAGCAGGGCATCGATGTTCGTGTCTGCCAGAATGAGCTCCAGATGATCGGCCGTCACGAATCCTTCGGCCGCCGAGGCCGCGAGCATGGCCAGTAGCGGATCCCAGAAGCTGGCGACATCCAGCAACGCGCACGGCTTGTCGTGCATGCCGAGTTGGGCCCAGGTGAGGGTCTCGAAAAACTCTTCCAGTGTGCCGAACCCGCCAGGCAGCGAGAGAAATCCATCTGACAAACTCGACATCAACGCCTTGCGCCGGTGCATGCTGGTGACCACATGGAGTTGCGAGATATCGGGATGAGCGACCTCCCGCGCCAGGAGCGCCCGCGGGATAACACCGACAACCTCACCCCCTTCGGCCAGCGCCGCGTCCGCGAGGGCGCCCATGATCCCGACGTGTCCACCGCCAAAAACCAGCCGCCATCCGCGCCGCGCGATCGCGGCTCCGGTTTCCCACGCCGCGGCCATATAGGCGGGATTGTTTCCATCGCGGGAGCCGCAAAAAACGCAGATCGAATCCATTGCCATCCATCTCCAGGTAGCCGCCGCCAGCGATGCTACCATCGGGTAATGCGCACGACATCACGCGCGAACGCCGGCCTTGCCCTCACGACGCTTCGCACACGCGAAGCCAACGGGCCGCGGGCGTACGGAACAGAATCGCTCGCAGGGACTCCCGGGGAGCGAACCCGTTGACCGCCGCGACCTTCGATGTCGCCCTTTCACCAGTAGTCATCGACCCCCGTCTTAATCGAGCCCGAACGCCAATCCTGCCGGCCGTCGCTCGCGGCCGCGAGTTCGAGCGGCGATTCGACCACCTTACCCTCTTCTATGACGTCTTTCGTGAGCACCAGGGGGCGAGCATCCTGGCAATTGGCCCTCATCTGCCGAGCCATTTCGATCCTGAGGTGGATGTTCAGTTTCAGGATCTGACCTCGGGCCAACAGCTTGCAGCCCAGTATCTCCCCTCGCGGGGCCACATTCATGGCGACATGTACCGGGTTATGGCAGACGCAAACACATCGGCCTTGTTGGTGTCGTTCGGCAACCAGCAAGCGGTCATCGCGGTGCAGCCGAACCTCTCGTCCCTCTTCGCCGGCCGCCGCGTGCTGACCAATCGGGCGCAGAACGACCCCATCGCGTGGCTCGTCGATTGGGCGTGGTTTCACGCGCGGGAGTTTGGCTTCGACGCCGTCGTGCATTACGACAATGGGTCAACCGCGTACAGCGTCGAGGATGTCCGGCTCGCGCTGGCGGGCGTGCCCGGCATCGAAGTCGTCGTGGTGCTCCCCTGGCCGTATCCGATGGAACCCCCGCATGCAACGATTCCAGCGACAGGCGAGCTCTTCTGGCATCAGCTCAAGGACCGCTGGGCAGAGTCGGCGCGCCTGGAGCATCAACGGCGCCGCTTTCTGGAACGGGCGGATCTCGTCCTGGTCGCGGACACCGATGAGCTCATCATCCAGCGCAATCCCCGCCTCAGGATCGATGATCTTTTCGGGAACGCCGAGACAGCGTGGGTCCGCTTCGACTCCGAAATCATCGTCAACACCGCTGTACTGCCCGATCGGCTCTTGCGTTATCGCGATCTCTTCTGGATTCGCGACGAGCCCGCGTTCAAGACGCCCAAGTACCTGGTCAAACCCGATCGCTGCCCGGACGACGCGCGCTGGTGGTTGCACGACATCGCCTGGGCCCCCGGCGTCGACATTTCCTCGGACGATTACGTCGTGGCCCACTTCATCGCGTTGACGACGGGTTGGGGCGGCAAGGGAAGCCGCGCGGAGAAGCAGCCGCCGGCTCCGGGCATCCATCATCCCGATTTCTTCCTGCGGGGCAAACTCGCCCGGGTGTTTGACGAGAGATCGGGCGCGCCAGCCGATTGGTCACCGCCAATTCCTGACAATCCGCATCTGCTGCGCAAAGACGCCTATGATACGGAATACGGTTGATTAGTGCCGGAATCCCGGTCTGCTGGAGCGCAGTTCCCCCTCTCCCGGCCCGACGGGGCTAGGGGAAGAGAGGGGGTTAGGGGGTGAGGGCGGCGGCTGGGCGCGGAACTGATCACCCGGATTCCGTATGAGCTGATCCGTTCCGGGAACCGCGCCGCGGCAATGGAGCGGCTTAACGACGCAATTGCCCTCGATCCGTACCATCCGATCCAACACGAAGTGAGGAAGACACTGCTGGCGGAAGAGTCAACCAAAACGCCGGAATGCCGATTTCACTTCAATCCAGGACGGCGAAGACCGCGGCGGGATCGACGCGGAACCCCGCCAGAACGCGCGAGGCGATGCTGCCGTCGTTCTCCGACGGGATGGCCACGTAATCGTCGCCTTGGAGGGCGTAGAGGTCGAGCAAGCGCGTCGCTGGGTCCGCGATCCAGTATTCGGCGACCCCGGCGCTGGCATAGAGAGCCATCTTCCGCACCCGGTCGGTCCCACCGCTGCTCGGGGAGATCACCTCGACCACGAGGTCAGGAGTGATTTCGATCCCTTTCGCCCTGTCCGCCACCCGTCCCCGTTCGCTGGAGGGGTAGACGAGATCTGGCTCCACCACGTTGAACCGGCTCAGCAAGACGTCGACTGGCGCAAAGAAGACCTCGCCCATCGACGTTCGCTGCACGTGATCGTCAATCAAGCGAAAGAGAGATCGCAACACCCGTTGGTGTCCAGGGCTTGGCGCCGGAGTCACGATCAGCTCTCCCCCAATGATCTCCCGGCGCAACCCGTCGTCCGGCATCAGCGACAGATCGTCGTAGGTCAGTGGGCGAAGCTGGACGCTCATGGTGGGCTACCCATTCATAGTTCGACGCTAGACGCCAGCGAAGACTTGTGCGGGATCGATCTGCAACCCCGGAAACTGGCGCGATGCGATGCTGGAGTCGGCCTCGGGCTGAACGGCGCGGTAAGAGCCATCCTCCAGGACGTTCACTTCGATCGACTGCTCTTCGGGATCGACCACCCAGTACTCGGGGACGCCGAAGCGGGCGTAGAGCGCCATCTTCCGCACCCGATCGACACGCTGGCTGCAAGGTGAAATGATCTCCACCACAATGTCCGGCGGCTCCACAACAACACCTTCCGCGTGATAGATATCGAGACGCGACGCGCGGATGGCGATCAGATCGGGTTGCACGACATCGTGAGGGCCAATGTACAGATCGACTGGATGCGCGTAGGCACGGCCCGCCGCGGAGGCTCGCAAGAACTGCTGCAGCATCCAATGCAGGTTGGCGGAAACTTCCTGGTGCGCACGGCGCGGGGCCGGATTCACGATCAGCTCTCCTCCAATCACCTCCCGGCGTGATCCATCATCCGGCATCAGAGATAGATCGTCGTAGGTGACGGGGCGAGACAGCACGGGTGCTGAGTTTCCGGGTGCGTCGAATGTCCGCGTCTCATTCATTGCGATCTCAGTCCAATCCGGCGAAGACCACCGCGGGATCGACCAACAGCCCCGGGAGCTCACGCGAGGGAATCAAGCCATCGGCGTCTGGCTCGACCATCGCATAGTCGTCGCCTTCGAGGATGTTCACCGCAATTGAGCGATAGACCGGATCGACGATCCAATACTCTGGCGCCAGAGATGAGGCATAGAGCGCCATCTTCCACGTCCGATCACTCCATCCGGTCCCCGGTGAGACCACTTCCACAACCAAGTCCGGTGGTCCTTCAAGCGCATGCTTCTCCGACGAAACGCGCGGGCGCGACGGCGAGAGATAGAGCAGATCTGGTTGAACGACGTTGAACCGTCCCAGGCGGACGTCGAACGGGGCGAGGTAGACGTGTCCGCCCGATGCGAGTGCATAGGTGCGCAGCAGGACGTGAAGATTGGCGACGACATCCTGGTGGCCAGCAGTAGGCACGGGGTTCACAACGAGTTCGCCGCCAATGATCTCTCGCCGCACGCCATCGTCCGGCATGGTAATCAGGTCGTCGTAGGTGAGGGGGCGAATTTGGACGCTCATGGCGGCTTCCTCCTCGGTTAGTCCGCGACGGCGGAAAGAGTTGGCTCGGTCCTCGCCACAAGTGGGTCTGCTGCGGCCGGCCGCACGTGGACGAGGTTGGAGTGATAGGTGCTCTGCCCGGCCAGATCGGCGATGGAATCGGGAGTCACCCAATTGACGTTGCGGCGGTCGGGCGAGAGCGAGGCCCAGCGACCTTTCGGCGAGACCGCCACCCCTGGGATGACGTCGTCCGTCACAACCGCGCGCAGAGTGCACCAACCGCGTTCGTTGGAGACGATCACGTCCTCGCCGTCTATGACGCCGCGCAATGCCGCGTCGTGCGGGTTGATCTCGATGAATGGGGTTCCTTCCTTGGCGAGCAGGGCCGGCTGGTTAGCCATTGTGGTGGAGACGAAATGATGTGCCGCTCCACTGATGAGCACCAGTGCCGGATGGCCGAAATCGTCGACAGACAGACCGCTCTCGAACTCGGCCGGCGGTGCATAGTCGGGGAGCGGATCGAGACCGAGCGCGGTCATCCGCTCGCAACGCAGCTCGACCTTGCCGGACGGCGTCGGGAAACGGCCGTCAGCGAAGGGGACATGGCCATCAGGCAGGGCATGGGGAACCGTGCCCTCCTCTTGCAGCCGTTCGAGGGTGATGCCATTCAACGTCGGGTTCGCCGCCCGAGAAGCTTCGATGATCTCGTGCAAGACCTCCTCTGGCTCCTGATGCAGCCAAGGCTCCTCGTAGCCCAGGGCCGTGGCCAGCAGACGACTCACCTCCCAGTTGCTCCTGGCCTCCATCAGCGGCTCGATCGCCTGGTGGTTGAACTGCAAATGGCGCTGGCCGTAGGGCTTGTGCAGATCGGTCTGCTCCAGTTGCGTCGTCGCCGGCAGCACGATGTCGGCGTACTCGGCGGTGTCGGTCATGAACTGCTCATGGACGACGGTGAAGAGGTCGTCGCGGCGCAACCCCTCGATGATCAGGCTTGAATTCGGGTTCGCGCCGACCGGATTGGCGGAGAAGACGTAGAGGCTCTTGATCGGCGGGCCGGCGACCTCGCCGGTGAGCGCCGCGCCGAGCCGGTTGTAATTGACGAAGCGGGGTGCGGGCGGGCATTCCGAAGCGTGACCGTAGGCCTCGTCATCCCAATCGACGTAGCCGGAGGTCGAGTACATCAGGCCGCCGCCGCGCACGCCGATCTGTCCCACGATGGCCGGCAGGCAGGAGAGCGCCCGGCAGGTCTGGCCGCCATTGCCATGGCGCTGAATACCGTCCGTGAACTTGAGCATCGCTGGCTTGGTCGTACCGTAGCGGCGGGCCAGCGCCTCGATGGTCTCAGCCGCGATGCCGGTGATGCCGGCGACGCGCTCTGGCGGGTACGCCATGGCCCGCTCGCGCAGCGCTTCCCAGCCGACCGTATGCTGATTCAGCCATGCTTCGTCGTGGAGGCCATCGCGGAAGAGGACCTGCATCAGCCCCAGGGCGAGGGCGCCGTCGGTGGCCGGGCGCGGCTGCAGATGCTCGTCCGCCGACCGCGCGGTCGTGGTGCGGCGGGGATCAATGACGACGACGTGGGCGCCGGCCCGCTGGGCCTCGCGCAGGAACGGCATGAAGTGGGGCGACGTGCTGGCCGGATTATGCCCCCAGAGGATGATCATGCGGCAATCTGACAGATCGCGCGCATCGGGCGCCCACCCCGCGCCGACCGTCATCTTCACCGCGGTCATGGCCGCCGCGCCGCAGAGATC
>JBBRVX010000187.1:0-10649 GCA_038246475.1 Thermomicrobiales bacterium
ATAAGACCGGGGCGGTTTTTTTATTCTCCTGTGATCCAGTCTTCTTTTGCGAACTGAATGATAACGTTGGGAAGTCGCCCGACTCTTTGGTACAATCGCCCGCGGAGAGGTGTCCGAGTGGTTTAAGGTGCCGCTCTCGAAAAGCGGTGAGGTGTTGAGCCTCCGTGGGTTCGAATCCCACCCTCTCCGCCGAGTGGGCCATGAGCTATCGGCTATCAGCTATCAGCTACTAGCACTGGGGCTGTGGCCTTCACTCATTGCCAATGCCATTGGCGACTTGATCGTTACATTGCGCCGATTGGCGAATGCAGGAGGCCGATAGCCGATAGCTCATGGCTGATAGCTCGTCTGGAAGGGTCGCATAGTTTGGCCTAGTGCGCGCGACTGGAAATCGCGTAGGCGGTTATACCGTCTCGAGGGTTCGAATCCCTCCCCTTCCGCCACCAAACGCAAACCCGGCATCGCGGGCGCCAATGCGGCGCTTGACTCGATTTTCCCGCCCATAACAAAATGGTGGATAGCTCCCACAAGGCGGCTCCAATCCTTCTCTATCGTTTTCAATACGTGTTTGATGACGCAAAGGATCTGCCGCGCCGTCTGTCATCGCGCATGAAAACGGACATCAGCTGATGCTACAATCTGTGCGTTAAGGAAGGAGGCAACACAATGCGAACCACAGTAACTCTCGATGATGAGCTGCTCGCAAAGGCTCAGGAATACACTGGGCTCAAGGAAAAATCGGCGCTGCTGCGTGAAGCCTTGGAAGCGCTTATTGCGCGCGAGAGTTCACGTCGATTGGCCCTTCTGGGCGGGACCCAGCCTGATCTTGAAGTGCCACCTCGACGCCGGTCCGAACCGGCGTGATCCTGGTCGATACATCGATTTGGGTCAATTTTATCCGCGCTGGCGATTCAAGCCTTACCTCGCTCCTCAATGACGCGAACGTCTTGATCCATCCGTATGTAATCGGAGAGCTCGCGGTAGGCAATCTTCGAGACCGTGAACATTTCTTGAGCGAACTCAAAAAGCTCACCGTCACGGCGTTGGCTTCCGACGCCGAGGTGCTTGAGTTCATCGAACGGCATCACCTCTTTGGACTCGGCATTGGGTACGTCGATTGCCATTTGCTTGCGAGCGTCATGCTAACGCCCGGCGGGTCGTTTTGGACCCGAGATAAGCGACTTTCCGCCGTGGCCAGACGTTTGGGGGTTGCCACGACTCTACTGGAAAGCCCGAATGGAGCGAAGTCGTAGTTCGCTCAATTGAAAACCGGACTTCCAGGCACCTTCACCTACGCTACTCCACAGCGCGTCCATCAATTTGAATGTTTGCTCCAAGCAGCGTATCTATCGCTTCACGTCGAGGCAGGCTCGGATAAGCGCCGGAAACGGTGGTCGCCAGTGAACCGGCGACGACGCCGCTGCGGGCTGCTGTAAAGGGATCGGCGCCGCGAGCGAGCTCGGCGGCGAAGGCGCCGGTGAAGGCGTCTCCCGCTCCGGTGGTGTCGATGACCTTCACCACGGAGGAGGGAAATGAGGTCGACGTCCCCGCATGGAACACCGCCGCGCCGGCCGCGCCGAGCGTTATGACCACGGTCGCCGGTCCGAGCCTGGAAAGGGCGGCAGCGGCGGCCTCGCCGTTTTCCGTGCTGACTCGATACCCCAGCAAGTCCTCGGCTTCGACTTCATTGACGATCAGGACATCGAGGCGATCGAGAAACGGGCGCGCGCCAATGGCTTCCGGCGAAGCATTGAGTACGACGCTCGCATCGATGGCACGCGCGGCCTCGATCAGCGCGTCGATCGTTTCCGGGGTCGGTTCCAACGTGGTGAGCACCACGGCCGGTTGGACGCGATTGACCGCGTGGCGGGCCTGCGCGGGGCGGATCGTCAGCGTCGCCCCCGGCACGTAGGAGATGCGGTTCTGGCCCGAACGCTCCTCGACCACGATCAGGGCGACGCCGGACGAGGCCGTTTCGCTCCGGGCCACGGAGCCGGTGTCGATCCCTTCGCCATCGAGATCAGCGCGCCGGGCACGGCCAAAGTCGTCGTCGCCAAGCGCGCCGAGCATCGCGGTGGGCGCGCCGGAACGGGCGGCAGCAATCGCCTGATTCGCCCCTTTGCCGCCGCCGAATATGGCAAAGGAAGAGCCGGTGACGGTTTCACCCGCGTCCGGGGACTTTTCCACGCGGGCGACCAGATCGGTGTTAATGGCCCCAGCGACGAGGACGACACCCGGTGTGGACGCGACCGACCTGCTCAAGGGGACTTCCTTCCGCGATGGCGTCGCAGCAATGAGCCCAGGGCAATCCCGCGCAGATCGCTCCAGGCGGCGCGGGCGGCGCGGGTTTCCTCTCCGTCCGGGCGGCGTTCGGCGTAGCGTTCCGTGGTGTAAAGATCGGCCACGGTGCGGGCCGGCCCCTGCGCCGAGGGCACGAAGCGGCCGACCCGCTCTGCATATTCATGCGGCGTCATCGATGGCGCCGGGGAGACCCCGAGCCAGGTTCCGGCCCGTAGCGCGCGCGCGTAGAGACTGGAAACCGGCGAGAGGCCGCGGAGTCCGGCAAACCAGGCTGAGGCCGCCGCGACGGAGCCAACGACGATCAGGGCCAGGAGCGCAACGCCAACCCATCCCGCGATGCGGCCGAGATCTGGACTGTTCGGCGTTGGGGGAGGTTCGTTTGCGGGGAGCTCGGCGGCCGGCGGCGCGGGTGTGGGCTCCGCGACCGGGGGGACAGGAGTGGGCTCGGGCGCGTTCTGGGCGGGCTGTTCGGGGAGTGGCGCAACACCGCCGTATTGCAGCTCATCCCGATTTGCGGTCGGCTCGAAGGGAATCCAGCCGAATCCGGGGAAGAAGGCTTCGACCCAGAGGTGCGCGTTCTTCTCGCGGTAGAGATTCCCGCCTTCGGCAGCGTCGAAGGGCGCCGGATAGTAGCCGCCGACCACCCGGGCTGGAATGCCTTCGGCCCGCAGGAGCACCGCCATGGCCGAGGCGTAGTACTCGCAATAGCCCTCTTTGCTTTCGAAGAGGACGTAGTCGACGACGTCCTGATCGTCTGGCGGCGCCGCGATCTTTTCGTTGTAGGCGATCGTGGAACGCACGTATTCCTCCACGGCGTTGGCAGTATCGAATGCCGTGGGCTGGCCGCTCGCCAGTTCAGCGGCGAGTTGGCGGGTGCGATCGGTGACCGTATCAGGCAGGGCCAGGTAGCGATCCGTTACCCAACGCGGATAAGCGGTCGAGGCCTGACGGAGCTGGCCGGCGCTGGCCATGCTCTCCAGTCCGGTGACGGCGTAGGAGTCACGCTGAGCTATGGGATCCTGACTGAAGACCGCTTCAACATCGTCGTAAACCGGGGACTGGCCCGTTACCCGGAGCGTGTCCGCGCGGCCATCAGGACCGACATCCCAACTGACGTCGAGAAAGCGCGTGCGCAGGAACTCGCGTTCGGCTTGCACATCGGCGGCCAGCACGCGATCGAGGGGCAGCGGCGAATCGGCGCTGCTGACGCCATCGATCGCTGGCGTATAGGTTCCTCGCGAAACCAGGGTTGCGATGCGGAGCACTTCGATGGGAAGCTCCGCCTGAGCATCCGGGGAGAGGGAGAAGGGCTGGTTCTCGAGCTGCACCCACGAAAGCTGGACTTTCGTTTGGCGGTCGGCGGTCAGATAGGTATCGAGGGTGAAAAGGAGGTCGCCCTTTGGCCGCAACACCGTCAGATCGGCCTTGACCTGAGATCGGCCGGTGGTGACCTCCGGCGACAGATGGACACCCTGACCGGTGCGGAAGCTCAGCCGGGAAGAATAGCGTTGGCCGTTCGCGCCGATCTCTTCGAAGGTTTCGTCAACCGTTGTCGTCCAGCCATGACCGTCGTAGGCATCGTAGCGCTGGCCGGCGAGATAGGCAGGCCGCATGGGGCCGCCCGCTGGTTCCAGCAGCAACACGGGATCGTCCGAGAGCTCCAGATTCCCGCCCAGGCGGAAGCTTTCGCCAAACGCGGAATACGAGCCCCCGCCGGCATCCCCAGTAGCTCGGAGCCGTGCCAGGAGGTCGTTCCAGCGCTCGGTGACCTCGGCCAGCGGCTCGCTGAGACGATCCCAGGCGGCGCCCAGAAGATTGTCGCGGGACGAGAGCGGAACAGTCCAGGCCAACGCGCCGACGAAGAGGGCGATGACGATCCCACCGACGAGAAAGCGAGAGACCGTGCGTCGCGGATAGGGCAACCGCGCGCGGGACCACTCCACCTGGCGGCGATAGGCGGCGTGGCGCGCCGCCAGCAGCGTGCTGGCCACGACGATAACGAGCAGGGGAAGGGTGCCTTGCTCGGGCGCATACCCCAGGTTGGCGAGCGCGATGACGATGGGCAGCGCCAACGCCGTGGTCAGCCAGCCCCGGCGAAAGAGGACCCAGGCGGCCGTGTAGGAGACAAGCCAGACAGCAGCGCCCAACATGATCGCCAGGAGGCGCGGATCATCGAGGGGCGCCCCCGATTGGGCCTTGGCCAACCATTCAACCGCGAGCGCTCCGAGCGCGTTGACGCGCGCCATGCGGCCGCCTTCGGCCAGCGGCATGCGTTCGACGGCCAACAGCAGCGACCCAAGGAGGCCGCTGCAGAGCGCGATGAGATGCGCCAGAAGATCCGGGGTTCTGATCTTGGCCAGAATGAGCCCCAGCAGGAGACCGCCGATGGCCAGGGTCGCCATGCTTGCCCCATCGGGGGCGATCTCGGTGCGGGCAACGGTCCACGCCGTGGCCAGCAGCACGACCGTGAGGAGCAGGACGCTGGCCCAACCCTCGGCGGGATTCAGCCCGCGCAGTGCGCGCCAGAGGGGCCATCGGGTCCGCGATGCCGGAGGCGCCGGATGGGCGATGCTAACCATGAAACGCTCTTCCGTTGGTGAAGAGATGGCTGGAAAAGGCGCGAGCGATCGGTTCGCCATATTTCACGAGATGGGCCGGAATGCCTGATGCGGCAAGCGCGCTGACGATCAGCAAGGACGAAGGCCCCGCGTCGAACGTCTCCGGCTCGATGAGGACCGCGGAAGCTCGCACGCCCCGTTGCGCGATTTCCGCCAGGGCCGCAACCCAACGCTCATCCAGCGATGCGGTGACCACAGTCATGAAGTCATGCCGTCCGAAGCGGCGGCCTTCGGCCACCAGCAATTCGGGGAGGGAAAGCTCCCCGTCCGCGCGAACCACGGCAAGGCTTTCCAGAATCTTGACGAGTTGCCGGTCCGAGCGATCGGCCGGGATCGTTTCCAGGTGCGCACCGGAGGCGATGAGCCCGACGTTGCGGCCTTCACGCAGGAAGCGTTGCGCCAGCGAGGCGGCCACCGTGACCGCGTATTCCTCGGTCGAATCAAGCCACGCTTCCGGCGGCCAGTGGCCGCGATCATCCGGGGCCCAATTGACGGGCCGCGTCGCGGGTCCGTGCGACGCACGCTCCAGGTCGATCACGATCCAGACATCCGCCGTGGGATCGAGGTCGAACTCCTTGACCATCATGCGGCCGAGACGCGCGGTCGCCGACCATGAAATGCGGTTGAAGGCATCTCCGGGCAGGTAATCTCGCACGCCGGCCACGTTTGAGGTGACATGAGGCGTACGCCGTTCCAACGCGCTGCCACCGGAAAGCGCGCCCTCGGGAATGCCGGCCTCGCGTAGCTCGACGACGGCGGGATAGATGATGACCTCCGGCGTTTCAGGAAACACGACGCGATTCGAAAAGATGCCCAGCGGATCGCCGGAACGGATCTCGACAGGCCCCAGATGATAGCGGCCGCGACGCACGCAGACTGTCCGCGTATCCCACTCCACCGCCGAACGGCCCGGCACACCGACCACGCGGCCGGGATCGTGGCCGGGGAGCGACGACCGATCGAGCAACTCCACCCAGAGCTTGCCGAGGCGGCTGGAGTTCCGCACCGCGAGCGTCTCCCGCAGGGATTGCCCGACCTGAGCGCGGTCGGCCCCGCTCTGCCGCACAACCGTGACCCCGGCGAGACTGACCCGCGTCCAGAGCCAGGAAATCACCAGGATGACCAGGAGCGCAATGGCCAGATGATCGGCAACGCTCCAGTTCGTGACCTGCCCAATGACGAGGACGGCGCCGAAGAGCACGATGATCTTGACTGCGTTCACGCGCGCCTGCTCTCTAGGGTCCCGATTGGCGGCCCCCCCAGCCACGCGTCGCGGCGGGACTGACGGGCTGCGCGCCGGGCACCGGCGCCATGGCGAGAATCTCACGTATCACAACGCGGCTATCGACATTCTTGATCCGCGCCGCCGGATTGACGATGACGCGGTGCGCGAGCGTTGGCTCAGCCAGCACCTTGACGTCGTCGGGCGTCACAAACTCTCGGCCATGCAGAGCGGCCCAGGCGCGCGTGGCGTTGTAGAGCGCGAGCGAACCGCGTGGCGACGCGCCGAGGTAGACGTCGTCGTGCCGGCGCGTCGCTTCCACCAGACCGACGATGTATTCGCGCACCGGCATGGCGACGTGCACCTCTTTCACCGCCGCCTGGGCGCGGATGAGGTCCTCGACGCGAACCGTTTGCTGCAGGCCAACCAGGGGATGCGTCCGGTGCTGGCGCTCCAGCATTTCGAGCTCGCCCGCGCGGCCGGGATAACCCATCGACATGCGAATCAGAAAGCGGTCGAGCTGGGCCTCGGGCAGGGGGAACGTGCCTTCATACTCGATCGGATTCTCGGTGGCCAGCACCACGAAGGGATCGGGGAGCGGGTGGGTCGTGCCGTCGACCGTCACCTGCCCTTCTTCCATCGCTTCGAGCAAGGCGGCCTGCGTTTTTGGCGTGGCGCGATTGATTTCATCGGCGAGGACGAGCTGGGCGACGACGGGACCGGGTCGATACTCGAAGCGGCTGGTCTGTTGATTGAAGACGTTCACCCCGGTGACATCGCTTGGCAGCAGATCGGGCGTGAACTGGATGCGTTTGAATGAACAGCCGATGGAGCGGGCGATCGCCTTGGCCAGCACGGTCTTGCCGACGCCTGGAACATCCTCGATGAGAACATGTCCACGACACAACAAAGCAACGAGCACGAGGAGCACCTCGTGCCGCTTGCCGACAACGACTCGTTCGACGTTATCACCGATCAGGCGGGAAACAGCCTGAACGGCTCCTGGATCCATGGTTGAGCAGCACTCCTGTCCGGGCTCGACATCTCAAACAGCGCGGGCACACCATCCTGAGACGATTTTTCTTTTGCGGAGTATAGACGCGTCGTGGCAGTGCAGTACGCGGGTGAGCCGTACGGACACCTCGCCATAGGCGATACTTGGCGCGGCTAGAGGAGGATTTTACGTGACTGACATACTCCAGACCGGGAATGACGCGCCGCCGGACGTTCGCCCCACGCTGCTCCTGATCGACGGCTTCGGACTGATTTTTCGCGCGTATTACGCCATCAAGAACGAGATCACCACCTCGAAGGGTGAGACGGTCAACGCCGTTTTTGGTTTTGCCTCGATGCTGCTGGATGTGCTCAACCGGGAGCGGCCCGATCACGCGATCATCGCGCTCGAAGGGGGCAAGACGTTTCGCGAAGAAGAGTTCGCCGACTACAAGGCCAATCGGGGACCGATGCCAGACGATCTGCGGCCACAGATCGACCGCGTGCGGCAGTTGATCGAGGCGCTCAACATCCCGATTGAGGAACACCAGGGCTACGAGGCTGACGATGTCATCGGAAGTCTGGCGCGGCGCTGTGGTGAACGGGGTGACCTGAAGGTGCTGGTCGTGACCGGCGACAGCGACTTGCTGCAGCTCGTCGATGCGAATACGCGGGTTGTTCTGCCCGGGGCGCAGCGCTTTGGCGACTTGCGCTACTACGATGTGGAAGGCGTGCGGACGCGCTTTGGGTTCGGACCCGAATTCGTCGCCGACTACAAGGCCCTGGTTGGCGACACGTCCGACAATATTCCCGGCGTGGCCGGCATTGGCGAAAAGACCGCCAAGGCCCTCATCGGCACGTACGGAGACATCGAGCAGATTCTGGCCCATGTCGAAGAGATCACCCCGGCACGGGCGAAGAATGCCCTCGCCGCGGGCACGGACGAGGCGCGGCGGAGCAAGCGCCTGGCAACGATCGTGCGCGACATTCCCATCGACATCGATCTCGACCGGAGTCATGTCGGCAATTACGATCGGGAGGCGATCATCTCGCTCTTTCAGGAGCTGGAGTTCCGCACCCTGACGAATCGCTTGCCCGAACGGCGAGAGGACATCAGGGCGGCAGCGCCCAAGGTGGAGCGGCCAGCATCCAAACGGACCATCGTCCGCACGGCCGAAGATCTCGCGCTCCTGGTGGAGCGCGTCCGCGAAGTTGGGCGCTACGCGATTGACGCGGAAACGAACTCGCTCGATCCGCTGGCCGCGGAGCTGGTCGGCATTGCCGTGGGGGTCGGTCCGGCAGAGGGCTACTACATGCCGCTCCGTCACGCGGCCGGGAACACCGATCAACTTTCCGCGGACGACGTGAAAGCCGCATTGCAGCCGTTGCTAGTCGACGACGCGCTGGAGGGCTACGCCCACCACGCGAAGTACGACATGGCGGTGCTCGAACGCCACGGCTATGTCCTGACGAATCTCGGATTCGAGACGATGATCGCCGCTTATCTGCTCGGGGAGACCTCGCTGCGGCTGAAAGACCTGGCCTTCACCCGGCTGGGCCGCGAGATGACCGAGATCGTGGCGCTGATAGGCAGTGGACGAAACCAGCTCACCATGGACCTGGTCGACTCCGATGAGGCCGGGGACTACGCTGCCGCCGACGTGGAAGTGACGTTCGAGCTGGCCGATCTCTTGCGGCCGGAGATCGATCAAGCCGGGATGGATCACCTGCTGTACGACATCGAGCAACCGCTGGTGCGGGTGCTGGCGGAGATGGAAAAAGCCGGCATCGCGATCGATGTGCCCTATCTGACGGAGCTATCTGAAGAGATCACCACCCGGTTGGGGCAGGTCGAGATCGAGTTGAACGAGATGGCGGGCCGGCAACTCAACCCGAACTCGTCCCGGCAGGTCGCTCCGCTCCTCTTCGAGGAGCTCGGGCTGAAATCGGGGCGCAAGACCAAGACCGGCTACTCGGTCGATTCCGAAGTGTTGGAGAATATTCGACGCGAGCATCCCATTGTTGAGCTCATCTTGGAACATCGCACATTGGCGAAGTTAAAGTCGACCTATGTCGATGCCCTGCCGTTGCAGGTTAGCGCCTCGGATGGGCGGGTCCATACGTCGTTCAACCAGACCGTGGCCGCGACAGGGCGACTGTCGTCCACCAACCCGAACTTGCAGAACATTCCCATTCGCTCCGAGCTCGGGCGGCGGGTAAGACGGGCGATCGTCGCCGACCATCGCCCGGAGTACCGACTCTTCGATGATGCCGTGCTCGTGGCGGCCGATTATTCGCAGATCGAGTTGCGGCTGCTGGCGCACATGAGCGGTGAACCATTCCTCGTCGAAGCCTTCGCGCGGGGTGAGGATATTCACGCGGTGACGGCCGCGCTGATCCATGGCGTGCCGCGGGAAGAGGTGAGCTCCGACATGCGGCGGCTCGCCAAGACGGTGAACTTCGGGATCATCTACGGCATGCAGGCGCACGGACTCTCCCGCGACACGGGGTTGCCGCGCCAGGAAGCGCAGCGCTTCATCGATCAGTACTGGGAGAATCTGCCCCGGGTCAAGGAATACTTCGACGCGACGCTCGGCTTCGGGCTCAAGCATGGCTACGTGGAATCGATCTATGGCAGGCGGCGGATTCTGGGGGACCTCACCTCGGCCAATTATTCACGTCGCGCCGCGGCGGAGCGGATGGCGATCAATATGCCGCTGCAAGGGAGCGCATCGGACATCATGAAGATCGCCATGAATCGGTTCGCACGGGAGCTGGCGCGCTCGGGGCTGAAGGCCAGGCTGATTCTGCAGGTGCACGACGAGCTGGTTCTCGAAGTCGATCGACCTGACGTTCCGGCTGCCGCTCGCCTGTTGACGCAAACGATGGAAAGCGCCGCCGAGCTCTCCGTTCCGCTGGAAACGGAAGTGAAGGCCGGGCCGAACTGGGACGATCTGGCGCTGTTGCCGGAGCTGGCTGTCTCCGCGTAGGGCACGCCCGAGTAGTGATTCCACGACGTATGCGCGCCGGTCCGTCGTGAACGCTCATCGTGTCGAACCCGCGGGGGCGAGTTCCTTGTCTCCACTCGCTCCGTGCGGGTCGCGGCCGCACTTGACCAAGGGATGCGCCGAACCGTACATTGTCGGTGGGTTAGATTGGAAATGGAGACTTTTTGTTGACATTTCCGAGTGATGATGAGGACACGAGGCGTGTACGACTTTGCCATTTTGGAGCGCTCATCCCCCATCTGGATGGAACGGGTTGCTGCCTCGGATTCGTCGTTCCAGGGCCGGACGGCGGTTCTGGGAACCAAACATGGCAAGGAACAGGTCATCGCGCCATCGGTTCATGCCGGCCTTGGTCTGCGCGTGGTTGTTCCCGAGGCGTTTGACACGGATCGCTTTGGAACGTTCACGCGCGAGGTGGCGCGAGCGGGATCGCAGCGAGACGCCGCTCGGCTCAAGGCCCAGGCCGCGCTGCACGAGAGCGGCCTGGCGTTGGCGATTGCCAGCGAA
>JBBRVX010000188.1:0-10606 GCA_038246475.1 Thermomicrobiales bacterium
ATCTCCCTTTCATCGTTTCGTTGTCCTCGTGGTCTGCTCACGCATCGAGGCCGCCATTGCCTCGCGCTTCGAGGCCGCCATTGCCTCGCGCATCCCGGCGCCCGCTGCCCCGCGTCCTGCCCGCGTCCGTGTCCCACGTCCGCGCCGTTCACCGTGCCCATCACCCTATGACCCTATCACCCTATCACCCTATCACCCGTTTCCCGTCCTCCGTCCCCCGTCCCCCGTCCTCCGTCCTCCGTCCTCCGTCCTCCGTCACTCGTCACATCGGCCACATTGCCTCCGTCAATGCCATGACGGAATTTGACGCGGAGTGTGATCGGAGGAGCAATGGCCAACAGAGCGAAACAGATCGGCTATTGGGTGGCTACCGCCCTCATCGCGCTGGAGACCCTGGCCGGTGGGGTGATGGACCTGACGCACGGGCGGACGAATGTCTTCAGCGGCACGCCGGTCGTCGACGTCGTCACCGGCCTCGGCTACCCGGTCTACATCCTGATGATTCTCGGCGTCTGGAAGCTGGCGGGCGGCATCGTCTTGCTGGCGCCGGGCCTGCCCCGGCTCAAGGAATGGGCGTACGCGGGGATCATCTTCGAGCTGACCGGCGCCATTGCGTCGTATTTTCTGATCGCCGATGCGACCGGCCAGTTCGTCGCGCCCCTCATCCTCGCCGCCCTGGCCATAACATCGTGGGCGTTGCGGCCGCCAGGCCGCATCCTTGGCGACCTCTTTCCCGGAACCACGCCCAGGCTTGCTGCCGGAAACAGGGCCACGATCACGACGGCACGCTGATCGCTGACATGACGCCTGTGCCGGCGTCCATCCTCGCCGCGCCCGGCGTGCTGCCGGGGATGCGCCGCCTCGTCACAACGGCCGGGTTTCGTTCGTCATGTCCATGACAGAGACAGAGTTCGACGCGGATGCGTGACCGCAAGGAGAAACAGCCATGAACGGAAAGGTGCAACAGATCAGCTACTGGGTGACCACCGCGCTCCTCGCCTTCGTGGTCTTCTCCGGGGGCGTGGCCGATCTCGCCCAGCGGGGTGCCACGGTCGAGGGCATGCTGCAGCTTGGCTACCCGTTGTATTTCGTTTCGATCCTCGGGTTCTGGAAAGTCCTGGCGGCGTTCGCCCTCCTCGTGCCCCGCTTCCCCCGCCTCAAGGAATGGGCCTACGCCGGCATCGTCTTTGAAATGACGGGCGCCGCCGCATCGCACATCGCGCGCGGCAGCGGCACGGAGCATGTCGTCTGGACGCTTTCCTTCGCGGCGCTCGCGGTGGCGTCGTGGGCGCTGCGGCCGCCAAGCCGTACCCTTGGCGTCCTCGTTCCGGGAACGATGCGCGGGCTGGTTGCCGGCAACAGAGCAACCATCTCGGCGGCACGATGACCGCGAGCGTGACGCCGTGGCGGGCGACGATGATCACCAGGTCTGAGGGAGCGCCGGGGATGCGTTGCCTTGTCACATCGGCCGGGTTTCGTTCGTCACGACCATGACGACACGCGACGAGGGCATGCGGCCGATGGACGGACAGGAACAGGAACAAGCTTGGCTGGCGGAGCGCTTCGAGGGCAACCGGCCGCACCTCCGCGGAGTGGCCTACCGCATGCTCGGCTCGCTGGCCGAGGCCGACGACGCCGTGCAGGAGGCGTGGCTGCGCCTCAGCCGCTCCGACACGAGCGACGTCGAGAACCTGGGCGGCTGGTTGACGACCGTCGTGGGGCGCGTCTGCCTGGACATGCTGCGCTCGCGTACGTCGCGGCGGAAGCTCCGCTAGACGCCCTCCCGCCCGACCAGCTCGCGAGTAAGGCAGGTGGCAGCGACCCGGAGCAGGAAGCGCTGCTGGCCGATTCGGTCGGGCTGGCCCTCCTGGTCGTGCTCGAAAAGCTGACCCCCGCCGAGCGGCTGGCCTTCGTGCTGCACGATATGTTCGCCCTCTCCTTCGACGAGATCGCTCCCGTGGTGGACCGCACGCCCGCCGCGGCCCGGCAGCTCGCCAGCCGGGCGCGGCGGCGGGTGCACGGGGTGGGTGAACGGGAGGAAGGGACCCCGGCGCCCGGCGCCGATCTCACCCAGCAGCGGGCCGTGGTCGACGCCTTTCTGGCGGCGGCCCGCGGCGGCGACTTCGCCGCCCTGCTGGCGGTGCTCGATCCCGACGTCGTCCTCCGCTCCGATCCCGCCGCCATGCCCGCGGGCGTCCCGCTGGAGATCCGCGGCGCCGTGGCCGTGGCCGAACGGGCGGCCAAGGGCGGGGCGCGCGCCGCGCAGCCGGCCCTCGTCAACGGCGCCATCGGCGTCATCGTGGCCCCGCGCGGCATGCTGCTGATGGTCCTCGACTTCACCATCGCGGACGGCAAGATCGTCGCCATCGACGCCATCGCCGACCCCGAGCGCGTGCGCGGCCTCGACCTCGCGGTCCTCGGCGATTGAGAAAGGGAATGACCCTCACCCCCTGGCCTCCCGTTCCGAGTGCGCTGGAGAGAGGGAGCGTGCCGAGCTACTCGGCACGCTCCGAGTCATTCGACGCGAGGTAGATGATGGATCGGTACGAGCTTCACCCCATCGGCCGGGTCGAATCCCCGCTCATCGACCGTAACGCCGCGCCGCGGCAAGGCGACGAAGGCGCGCCCGACGCCTGGCTGGTGTTCGATCAGGCGATGCGGCCGGGGTTGCGCGACCTCGAGGTGGGGTCAGAGATCATCCTCTTGACTTGGTTGGATCGGGCCAGCCGCGACGTTCTCGTCGTGCACCCGCGTGGCGATCGGGAGCGGCCACCGCAAGGGGTCTTCAGCACGCGTTCCCCCGATCGGCCAAACCCGATCGGGCTGCACACGGTGCGCATCCTGGCCATCGACGGCGTCAGGATGCTGGTGCGGAACCTGGAGGCGCTCGACGGCACGCCGATCGTCGACATCAAGCCCTTGCTGGAGCCCGTTGCGTCACGGTGATGGGAAAATCATGACCCCGACGCTCACACGCTGGCTCCTGGATGTCGCGGGCTCACCGCCGTCGCCCCAATAGATCATGATGGCACGACCGAACCGCCAGCAGGCCATATGCATCCCCTTTCGGGCAGACATCGCGTGGTCAGCTCGCGCGGGATGATCGTCGATTGCATCGCGACCCCGATACAGCGTGCCACCAACGCCAACGTCAGCCCCGTTCAGGGGGCTTCCGTCGATCCCGCCGGACGGCTTTCAGCCTCCGGCGAAGCGACCACCACGCATTGAACGCCAGGCGTCTGCAATGACATCGTTATGCAAGTCCATGCATAACGCTGCCCAGCAGAAGGTTCGACTTTACGTCAAATCCGTAGCCGCCCATCTTGACCGCCAGCCCGCAAGTGATACGATGCCGCCAGTAGCCACGCGCCGCTGCCTGGCATCCGCTTTGCCGGCTTCCCCTCCCCAGCGCGGCGCATGGACCGTTCGGAAGTCCGGAGGACGCTATGGTCACCTCTGTCCTTTCCCGGCGCGGTCTGCTCGGCCGCGGTCTGGCCGGCACGGCGCTTTCCGCCATGGCCGCGCTCGGCATCGACCTCAAGCCGGCCCACGCCCGCGCCTGGTCGCTGCGCATCGCCGAGGCCAGGCAGTACGCCAGCGTCTGCCCCTACTGCGCCGTCGGCTGCGACACCATGATCTATGTCAAGGATGGCGCCATCCTCGACATCGAGGGCGATTCCAACTCCCCCATCAACCAGGGCACCCTCTGTCCCAAGGGCGCGGCCATCTACCAGCTCCACGTCAATCCCAACCGGCTGACCCAGGTGCTCTACCGGGCGTCGGGGGCCGCCAGTTGGGAAACGATCGGGCTGGAAGAGGCGATGGACATGGTCGCCGAACGGGTCAGGAAGACCCGCGACGAGACTTTCCAGGAGACGTACGAGTCGAAGGATGCCGATGGCAAGCCGGTGCAGAAGATCGAGATGGCCACCACCGCCATCTTCTCGCTCGGCGGCGCCACGATGGACAACGAGTGGAACCACATCCAGCAGAAGCTGATGCGCGGCCTGGGGGTCGTTCCCATCGAGAACCAGGCTCGCATATGACACTCCTCTAGCGTCCCCGGTCTGGGGGTGCGACTCGGCCGCGGCGCGGCAACAACCTTCCCGGGCAGCCTGGTTCACTCGAACGCCATCCTGATCGAAGGGTCGAACATGGCGGAGTGCCACCCCGTGGCCTTCCGCTGGGTGATGCAGGCCAAGCTCAAGGGCGCCAAGATCATCCACGCCGATCCGCGCTTCACGCGCACCACCGCCGTCTCCGACATCTACGCCCCGGTGCGCGCCGGCAGCGACATCGCTTTCCTGGGCGGGGTCATCAACTACGTCATCAACTCCGAGCGCTGGAATACGGAGCCCTTCTTCAAGGAGTACGTGACCACCTACACCAATGCCGCCACCATCATCAATCCCGATTTCCGCGACACCGAGGACGAGGCGGCGGACAAGCCCCTCGGCGTCTTCTCCGGGCTGGGGCCATATAAGGAAGGGCCGTGGGGCCTGAACGGCTTCGTCGGCCAGTACAAGCCCGATAGTTGGCAGTACGACCGTGCGCCCGTCGGCGATCAGGGGCGCACCGCGAACACCGCGCAATCGGGCGAGACAGGCGTGCAGTCGGGCCAGCCGGGCGAAGAGGATGCGGTACCCCCCGGTCCGCCCTTCGATCCGCTGGTGAAAGATCTGCTGCCGGACAATACCCCCCGTTTCGATGGCACGCTGCAAGATCCCTTCTGCGTCTTCCAGATTCTCAAAAAGCACTTCGCCCGCTACACCCCGGAGATGGTCTCCCAGATCACCGGCTGCCCGCGGGAGAAGATCGTCGAGGTGGCGGAGACGCTGCTGAACAACTCCGGGCCGGACAAGACCGCCGCCATCTGCTACGCCGTCGGCTGGACGCAGCACACCTACGGCCCGCAGATGATCGGCACGGCGGCGACGCTGCAGCTCCTGCTGGGGAATATCGGGCGGCCCGGCGGCGGCATCGTCGCCCTGCGCGGCCACGCCACCATCCAGGGCAGCACCGACGTCCCCACCCTCTACCACTCCATCCACGGCTACATGCCGGCGCCGACCGTGCTGAAGAATCACCAGACGGTCACCGACTATCTGAAGGCCGAGACGCTGCCGACCGGCTACTGGGCGAACATGCCCAAGTTCTTCGTCAGCTACCTCAAGTCGATGTACGGCGACGCCGCCACCGTCGAGAACGATTGGGGCCTCGGCTGGCATCCGCGCATCTCCGGCGACCATTCGCACATGCCGATGATGATCGCCATGGCCGAGGGCCGCGTGAAGGGCATGTTCGCCATGGGCCAGAACCCGGCGGTGGGCGGCCAGAACGCGAAGTATCAACGCTCAGCCCTGGCCAACCTCGACTGGCTGGTGGTGAAGGACAACTTCGAGACGGAGACAGCCGCGTTCTGGTACAAGGCGCCGGAGGTCGTCGATGGCTCGGTCAAGGTCGAGGATATCCAGACCGAGGTTTTCTTCTTCCCCTCCGGGCAGGTAGCCGAGATGGACGGCACCTACACCAACACCCAGCGGCTGATCAAGTACCACCACAAGGCGGTCGATCCCCCGGGCGACGCCCGCTCCGACATCTGGTTCACCTATCACCTCGGCACCCGTCTGAAGAAGCTCTACGAAGGGAGCAGCGAGCCGCGCGACCAGGGCATCATCAATCTGACCTGGGACTTCGCGCCCGACGACGAGGAAGTCGCGCAGTGGCGGATCAAGGACGAGCCGAGCGCGCTGAAGATCATGCGCGAAATCAACGGCTACATGACCGATACCGGCGAGCATCTGCCCGGCTTCGCCGCGCTGAAGGACGACGGCTCGACCACCTGCGCCTCCTGGATCTACTCCGGCGTCTTCCCGAAGCCAGGGATCGAAAACCTCAAGGCGGCCTCCCGCGTGCCCGATCCGGAAGGGGGCGGCTCGGCCAACCTCGGCTGGGGCTTTGCCTGGCCGGCCAACCGCCGCATCCTCTACAACCGCGCCTCGGCCAAACCGGACGGTACGCCTTGGTCGGAAGAGAAGAAGTGGATATCCTGGGACGCGGAGAAGGTGAACCCAGCCACCGATAAACCAGGCATGTGGACGGGCGCCGATGTGCCCGACTTCCCCGTCGGCAAGCCGCCAACCGCCGAGGCCAAGCCGGACAGCATCGGGCTCGATGCCCAGAGCGGCACCGACGCGTTCATCATGAAGGCGGACGGCAAGGGGTGGCTTTACACCCCGACCGGCCTCGTCGATGGTCCGCTGCCGACGCATTACGAGCCGATGGAATCGCCCGCCGTGAACGCGCTCTACCCCGATCAGCAGAACTCGCCGGTGCTGAAGGCCTGGAACGTCGAGGGGAATGTCGCGGCGACGGCCGGCGACCCGGCTTATCCGTACGTGCTGACCACGTATCGCCTGACGGAGCATCACCTCTCCGGGGTGATGAGCCGCTGGCTCCCCTGGCTGGCCGAGCTGCAACCGGAGCTCTTCGTGGAGATCAGCCCGGAGCTGGCCGGCGAAAAGGGGATCGCCAACACCGAGTTGGCCCGCATCATCACCCCGCGCGGCGAGATCACCGCCAAGGCGCTGGTCACCCGGCGCATGCGCCCCATGCAGATCGGCGGCAAAACGGTGCATCACGTCGGGCTGCCCTGGCACTGGGGCTATCAGGGGCTCGTCACCGGCGCGGTCACGAACGACCTCTCGCTGATGGTTGGCGACCCCAACGTCTCGATTCATGAAGCCAAGGCGTTCGTCTGCAATCTGGAGAAGGCGTGATGGCGCAGACCACCCAGGCGACTCCAGCCGCCACACCAATCGCCGAACCGCCGCGCCCGGAACCGCAATCGGGCGCCACTCTGGCCCCACCGGGGGCCTACCCCAGCGTCCCCATGGGCTTCTTCACCGACACCACCCTCTGCATCGGCTGCAAAGCGTGCGAGGTGGCCTGCAAGAGCTGGAACGGCCTCTCGGCGGATCTGTTCGAGCTAAGCGGAGACTCCTACGACAACACGCGGCATCTCAACGGCGAGAACTGGCGCCATGTGAAGTTCATCGAGCAGTTTTCGGAGGATCGCAGCGACGGCCGCTGGCTCTTGATGAGCGATGTCTGCAAGCACTGCGTGCAGGCTGGCTGCCTGGAAGTTTGCCCCACCGGGGCCATCATCCGCACCGAGTTCGACACGGTAGTCATCCAGGCGGATGTCTGCAACGGCTGCCGCGACTGCATCGCCGCCTGCCCCTTCGGCGTGATCGAAATCAACCCGCTCTCGAAGACGGCGATGAAGTGCACCCTCTGCTACGACCGGATGCAAAGCGGCCTGCCGCCGGCCTGCGCCCAGGCCTGCCCGACCCACTCCATCCAGTTCGGCACGATCGAGGACTTGCAGACCAACGCCGCCGCGCGCGTGGAGCAGCTCAATACCCAGGCAAAGGCGGAAGGCCGCGCCGAAGACGCCTATCTATATGGGGCCGACGATTCGATTCTGGGCGGGTTGAACTCCTTCTACCTCCTTGTCGACGAGCCACACGTCTACGGGCTGCCGGCGCAGGCCAAGCTGCCATCCAAAGATCTCCCGGCGGCATCGGGGATCGGGGTAGCCGGCGCCCTCGGCATGGCTGCCCTCGGCGTCGTCGCCTTCCGCAAGCGGCGCATGGATGAGTTTGCGCGCGAGGGGGATAGGGGGGAAGGGGGAGACGGCTTCGCCTTAGGGGGGGACGCTGCGCTTAGGGGGGAAGAGGGGGACAGGCGATGAGCTTCCAGACGTTCCTGTTGCAAGTCGCGCCGCCGTCCAATACCTGGTTCACCCTCTCGCCCGAGTGGGGCTGGTACATCGTCGTCTATTTCTTCCTGGGCGGCATCGCCGGGGGCGCGGCGTTTCTCTCCGGTCTGCTCGATCTGCTCGGCAACCGGCTCGATCGCGCGATGACCCGCATCGGCTATCTGATCGCCCTGGTGGCCATCATCCTGGGCGGGCCGCTCCTGATCGTCGATCTCACCCGGCCGGAGCGCTTCTGGCACATGCTCTGGCAATCGAACAGCGGCGGGCCGATGTTCAAGCTCTACTCACCCCTTTCGCTCGGCGTCTGGATCCTGATCGGCTTTTCCTTCTTCGTCGTCCTCGCCGTTGCCGCCTCGCTCGCCGACGCGGGCAAGCTGCCGCGCGGTCTGGCGGCACTCGGCGAGGGCGTGCTGGGGAAGCTGATTGCGCTCGGCTGCATCCTCACCGGCTCGGCGCTGGCGGGCTATACCGGCCTCGTGCTGACCGGCACGAACCGGCCGCTCTGGGGCGATACCGCCTGGATTAGCATCCTCTTCCTCCTTTCCGGCATCTCGGCCGGCGGCGCGGCGATGATCCTGTTCGGCTGGCAGCGCGGCCATCCCGGCACGGTGCGCTGGCTGGAGGAGATGGAGCGCTACAGCTCGGTGCTGGAACTGATCGTGCTCGCGGTGATCGCCGCCACCATCTGGAGCATCGTGCGCATCGTCTGGAGTGGCGCCTGGGGCGCGATCCTGATCGTCGGCGTGGTGCTGCTCGGCATCCTGGCGCCGATGCTCCTCTACGCGCGACCTCGCGCGCTCGGCACAGCGACCGTGCCGGTGGCGGCGATTCTCGTGCTGCTCGGCAGCTTCCTGCTGCGCACCGTCGTGATCCTCTCGTCGGAGGCGGTCTGAGATGGCCGAGCATACTCCGGTGGGGTCACGGTGGTGGCGCCAGGTGAGTGCAACCTCGCCGCTCGCCCGGCGTCGCCTGCGCCTGATCGGCGCCGGTGTTGCGATGGCCCTGATCCTCGGCGGCTGCTCGCTTTCGCCCGAAACGGCGCGAGTGCGCGGCGAACCAGGCGCGGATCCCGGAAATCATGGCAGCTCGATCGAGTTGCTGGCGCCGGCTGACCGCTTCGAGCGGATCTTTTACGACGTGCCCTATGACGGACCGAGCGCCGCCAGCGAGGACACGTCCCTTTCGTGAATCGGCTCTCGAAGACATCACGGCCTGACCGCGACAATGCCGGCAGCCGGCTCTCGCCGGGCGTACGCCGGCAGATCGATGCCCTCCTCGCGGCGCAACCGGAAACGGCTCCGTTGCTGGCGCTGCTCACCGCCGTGCTGGAGGAGGTCCACGACACCCAATGGGAGACGATCGCGACGCACACGCGCCTCCGCGTGGAGCGCTCGCCTGACGCACCCTTGCTGGCTGGGGCAGAAATTCCCATCGATGGGCGGCGTCTCGACGCATGGGCGCGCCGGGTGCTGCATCTCGCCGGGGCGACGAGTCCTGAGGCGGCGTCACTCGCCGCGGCCGCCCGCTCCGCCTCTCTCGATGCACGCGCGCTGTTGCAAGCGTCCCTTAACGCCAACAGCGATGGCTTGGCGCCCATCGCGGACACGCTTGATGTTTCCCCAGACGCACTCGCGGTCGCCGCCGAGCTGATGGCCATGCCGCTGCTGCAAGCGTTGCGACGGCGCTTCGGCCCCACTGTCGAGGCTCACTGGAGCGAAGGCTACTGCCCGGTCTGCGGCGGCTGGCCGCTGCTGGCCGAACTGCGCGGGCTCGATCGGGCGCGGCGGCTGCGGTGCGGCCGCTGCGGGGGTGACTGGGCGCAGCCGGGCATCCGTTGCCCCTATTGCGACGCCATCGGGGCGGTGCATCGTTCGGCGCTCGTCTCCGATCAGGATGGCGAGTCGCGCAAGGTGGAAACCTGCACCCAATGCCACGGTTACCTCAAAAGCATCTCGACGCTGCGCGGCTGGCCCGGAGACGAGGTCTGCCTGGCCGATCTGGCCACGGTCGATCTCGATATCGTGGCCTTGGAGCGGGAGTTCACGCGGCCAGAGCTGAGGAGGCTGGACGTGGGTGTTCGGGTGACGGGTGATGGGTGATGGGTGATGGGTGATGGGTGATGGGTGATGGGACGATAGGCTATCGGCGATCTCCTCCGTCCCCCGTCCCCCGTCCTCCGTCCCCCGTCCTCCGTCCCCCGTCCTCCGTCCTCCGTCCCCCGTCCTCCGTCCCCCGTCCTCCGTCACCGGCGTCGATGCTTCTTCACCTTGACCTTTGCGGTGATCTCCAGCGACCAGCCGCCGGTGATCTCGCCGTTTTCCATCGGGTTGTCGTCGCGCACGAAGAGCTGCCACTGGCCGTTCGGGTTGCTGCCGTTGAAGACGGAGAGGGCGACGACCGAGCCAGTCACCGGCGCCGGGGCCGGCAGATTGTCGATCATGTTGTCGTTTGTGGGGCGAAAGGTTCCGCTGACGAGTTGGGTCGTGAGCGGCAACCCGGAGAGGGCCTGATCGTCGAAGGTCAGGGTCAGATTGTCGGCGCGATTGTTGCCGCCAGTGTCGCTCATGATCAGGGTGTTGCGGCCGCCTGGAGCCACCAGCAGGATATCGACGTCATCCGGCTTTCGATGGCTGAAGTCGCGCAGCACGACTTCGATGTCCTTGATCTTCCCCTTCTTGAAGCCACTCACCTGGATCGGCGCGGGGTAGGGGGTCGCGATGCCGTTGTTGGGGATGGCGATCTGGCCGGTGTTGAAGAAGGAGCGGGTCACGTTCTTGTGACGTTTGCCGGCCTCGGCGAGATGCACACCGCCAGCCAGCGGAA
>JBBRVX010000189.1:0-10565 GCA_038246475.1 Thermomicrobiales bacterium
CGCCCCTTTCCCAATGCCCGATGGCATACCGCGTGCAACGCCATCGCCAGGAGCGGGCGGACAACGCCCGCATCCGCGACACCACTGATGTGAATGGAGGCGCCGGCATGACCGACGACGAAACGACGCAAACGTTCATCGCGGCGCTGCAAACACTCGAACAGAAGAAGGACCCCGAGCGACTGGTTGCCCTCTTCGCGCCGGAAAGCACGATCGGCAACATCGTGGCGACCCATGAGTTCACGGGACCGGAAGGCGCCCGCGCCTTCTGGACGACCTACCGTGAGACCTTCGGGGAGATCTCCTCCACCTTTCGCAATGTCATCACCGGCGACGGCCGAGCGGCGCTGGAATGGTCCACGACTGGCACGAGCGCGGCCGGGACCCCCATATCCTACGACGGCGTCAGCATCCTGGAGATGAACGACGGTCAGATCGTGCGCTTCCACGCCTACTTCGATCCGAGCGATCTGGGTCGCCAGATCGCGGGGGCAACGGAGGAAAACTGAGACCGCATTCCGCTGGCCGTACTCCATTCTCAGTCCGCGGGCGTCATCACCGGAACCCACTTCCGCACCTCCTTCGCCGCGGCGACCATGTTCTCGAGGGCGGGCCAGACTTCTTCCGGCTTGCGCGTTTTCAGGCCGCAGTCGGGGTTGACCCAGACCTGCCCCGGGGGGAGCACCGTGAGGATGGCGCGCAGCGCCTGCGAGAGCTCCGGCACGTCGGGGATGCGCGGACTGTGCACGTCGTAGACGCCGGGGCCGATCCCCTTGGCGTAGCCCTCCGTGCGGAAGACCTCCAGCAGCTCCTCACCGGAGCGGGCGTGCTCGATCAGAAGCACGTCGGCGTCGAGCGCCTCGATGTCTGGGAAGATCTCGCCGAACTCGCTGTAGCACATGTGGGTCTGGATCTGCGTCTCCGGCCGCGCCCCGGCGGCCGCCAGGCGGAAGCATTCCACCGACCAGCGCAGATAGTCGGCCTGCTCGGCGTGGCGTAGCGGCAGCCCCTCGCGCAAGGCCGGCTCGTCGATCTGGATGATGGCGATGCCCGCCGCGTCGAGATCGGCCACCTCGTCGCGGATGGCCAGCGCGATCTGGCGGCAGCTTGCCTCGCGCGGCTGGTCGTCGCGCACGAACGACCAGTTGAGGATCGTCACCGGCCCGGTCAGCATCCCCTTGACCGGCTTCGCCGTCTGATCCTGGGCGAACCGGGCCCAGCGGACGGTCATCGGGTGGGGACGAGCGACGTCGCCGTAGATGATCGGCGGCCGCACGCAGCGCGAGCCGTAGCTCTGCACCCAGCCGTTGTGGGTGAAGGCGAAGCCGTCGAGCTGCTCGCCGAAGTACTGCACCATGTCGTTGCGCTCCGGCTCACCGTGCACCAGCACGTCGAGGCCCACCGCCTCCTGGCGAGCGATCACCTCGGCGATCTGCCCCTCCAGGAACGTGTCGTACGCCTCCGGGGCGAGGTCGCCGGCATCAGCGGCCGCCCGCGCGGTGCGAATCTCGCCGGTCTGCGGGAAGGAGCCGATGGTGGTGGTCGGCAGGAGCGGCAGGGTCAGGCGGCGGCGCTGCAAATTGGCGCGCTCGGCGTAGGGGAGGGCGCGGTGCGCGGCGTCTAGCGGTAGATCGGCGAGGCGCTGACGCACCGCCGCGTTGCCGCGCAGCGGGGAAGATTCGGCGCCGGCGATAACCGCGCGGTTCGCGGCGAGCGCATCGGCAACCGCCGCTTCACCCTCGTTGAGGGCGCGGGTGAGGGTGACCACCTCGGCCAGCTTCTGCTCGGCAAAGGCCAGCCAGGGCACGATTTCGGCGGGAAGATCGTCCTCGGCGCGGACGTCGTACGGCACGTGCAGCAGAGAGCAGGAGGCGGAGACCATCAGCCGCTCTCCCGGAACCTGCTCCTGCACGCGGCGCAGGAGCTCCAGCGACGCGGTGAGATCGTTCGTCCAGATGTTGCGGCCATCGACCACGCCCGCTGCGAGCCACTTCTCTCCGGGGAAGCCATGCCGGGCGATCAGAGCGAGGTTCTCCCGGCCGCGCCCGGAGAGATCGAGCCCGATGCCGTCGACCGGCAGCGCGGCGAGGGTGGGGTAGGCCTCGCCAACATGCCCGAACGCGGTCTGCACCAGCAGCTTGGCGGCGCCCTTCGCCTCGCCCAAGGTGGCATAGGCGCGGGAGACAGCCGCGAGCTCCTCCGCCGTGCGGTCGAGCACCAGGGCCGGCTCATCGAGCTGAATCCACCCGGCGCCTCCGGCGGCCAGGCGCTGGATGACCTCGACGTAGACCGGCAGCAGGGCATCGAGGAGCGCGAGGGGGGAGCCGCCCCCGTCATGCATCCTGCCCAGCAGGAGGTAGGTGATGGGGCCGATCAGCACCGGCTTGGCGGGCACCCCAAGCGCTTGCGCCTCGGCCAGCTCGGCGAACGGCTTGTCGCCCGCGAGGCGAAAGGTCTGCTCCGGGGAGAGCTCTGGCACGAGATAGTGGTAGTTCGTGTCGAACCACTTGGTCATGTCCAGGGCTTGCGCCGGCGGATCGCCGAGCTTGCCGCGAGCCATGGCGAAGAGGAGATCGTGATCGACGGCGTCGCCGTTCCAACCAAAGCGCGGCGGCACGGCGCCGGCCAGCGCGGTGATATCGAGCATGCCGTCGTAGAGGGAGAATTCGTTGACCGGGACGAGGTCGAGACCGGCCGCGACCTGGGCCTGCCAGTTCGCCTGGCGGACCTTGGCGGCCACCTCGTCCAGTTCGACGGCGCCGCGCTTGCCCGACCAGTAGCCTTCCAACGCCCTCTTCAGCTCGCGGCGCTTGCCGATGCGGGGGTACCCGGGAATGGTGGCCAGGGCCATAGGGCGTGCTCCTCTCGACGATGGTGACAGCTCAGATTGTCTGTCAAGTATGGCCCCACGGCGGACATCCCTGCCGGAAACAGGGCGGATGCCGATCGGGGTGTACCGTGGTTCGGCACGGTGCGGGCCGCGGTGAGCCAGCCATCACTGGCTCGCTAGCCGTCGCTGGCCAGGCTGCCGTCGCGACTCGACTCCCGGGTGGCGACAGCGACGAGCCAGCGCCGGATGATCCGCTCCTCGTCCGGCGACAGCGCCGCCGTGAGCCGGCCTTCCATGGCCTGGGTGCGCTCGCGGCAGCGCGCCAGCAACGCCCGGCCCGCGTCGGTCAGCTCCATGCGCTGGATGCGGCCGTGCTCCGGGCTGATCGCGCGGGTCAGCCGGCCAGCGCGCTCCAGATTCGCCACGATCAGGCTGATGGTCTGCGGCGTCAACACCGTCAGCCGCGCCACCTCGGCGCCCGATGCCCCGGGGTAGGCATTGACCATCGTCATCACCAGGAACTGCGGCTGCGTGACATCGAGGTCTTCCAGGGCGCGGGCCGTCGCCAGCCGCGACGCGGCGCTGGCTTGCAGCAGCAGGTAGCCAAGGTGGCCCTGTTCGCCGCGCTTGCCCTCGCCGGGCTCCGGAATTGGCGGTGGCCGATTGTCATCCACGTCAAACTCTCCCTATAATATCAGTGTTCGAATATTCGAGCACTGATATTATCGCCGCCAGTAGTAGTCACGGGAGGTCGATCATGCTCCAGTCCCCGCCTCGTATGGAAAGCGAGCAATTCTCGCGGCTCGTGCCCGGCGCATACGCGGCCACCGAGGCCCTGGGCGACGCCGCCAACGCCGGCGAATTGGGGCCGGATCTGCTCGAGCTGATCAAGCTGCGCGCCTCGCAACTTAACGGCTGCGCCTACTGCGTCCAGTATCACACCGGCAACGCCCTGAAGCTCGGCGTATCGCGAGACAAGCTCACGCTGGTGGTGGTCTGGCGCGAGGCGGGGATCTTTTCCGAGCGGGAAGCGGCGGCACTGGCCTGGACCGAGGCGCTGACGCTGCTGGCGGAGACGCGCGTCCCCGACGACGTTTTCGCCGCGGCTCGCGCCGTCTTCAGCGAGGGCGAGCTGGCGGCGCTGACCACGGCCGTCGCCGCCATCAACGTCTGGAACCGCATCTCGGTCGCCTTCCGGTTCGCCCCCGAGCTCTCCAGCTAATCCGCCGCGGCCCGACCTGAGCGAGCCTTTTCCGGCCATGGCCGCCACGATGGGCGGCAGACGGGGCGGGGGCCACGAAAGAGCGTAGAGAGGGAGCGTCGTGCGGGCGAAAGATGTGGGCGTCCTCGTTCTCCTGGCCGCCATCTGGGGCCTCTCGTACCTCTTTATCCGGGTGGCCGTGGCGCCGCTGGGGCCAGTCGTGGTGGCGCTGTTGCGGGTCGTGATCGCCGCTGGAGGGCTGCTGGCCTGGGCCGCGCTCAGCCGCCGCCAGGGCGAGCTGGCGCCGCTCGACCGGCGCTTTCTCATCCTGGGGGCGGCTAACGCCGCCATTCCCTACGGGCTGATCGCCTTTGCCGAGCTGCACCTGACGGCCTCGCTGGCGGCCATTCTGAACGCCACCACGCCGCTCTTCACCACGTTGGTGGCGGCGGCCTGGGCGAGCGAGCGCCTCGCGCCGCGCACGCTGGCCGGCGCCGCCCTGGGGATGGCAGGGGTCGCCGCGCTGGTGGGTTGGAACCCGGGCACGACCGATGGCTGGTTCGCGCTGGCGGTGGTGGCGATGCTCGCCGCCTCGCTGGCGTACGGAGCCGCCTCGGTCTACGCCAAGCGATCGCTGAGCGGCGTCTCATCCCTCGGAGCGGCCACCGGGCAGCAGCTCGGCGCCGCGGTGGTGCTGGCCCCCTTCGGGCTGGCCACGGTCGCCGGCGGGGGAAGTCCGGGCCCCGTCACCTCGACCGTGGCGCTGGCGATCCTGGGCCTGGGATTGCTCTGTACGTCGCTCGCCTACCTGCTCTACTTCCACTCGATCGCCGCCGTGGGCGCGGTGAACACCTCTAGCGTCACCTTCCTCATCCCGATCTTCGGCATCCTCTGGAGCGCCCTCTTCCTGGGGGAAGCGGCGCCGCCCGGCGCGCTGCCCGGCCTGGGCCTGATCCTGGGCGGGGTCGTGCTCGTCTCTGGCCTCGGCCTCAGCCGAGTGATGCCACGTTGGGAACGCCGCCCTGGTTGACACCGTCGTCGATGAGGCTGCCGAAGCGGGGCGATCGTCATCGGGCCGGGCCTAACGATTGGCACGGCCAACGAGCTGCCGCCTGCTCGACGCCAGAGTGATCCTTTCGCCGGCAAGAGGGATCGTGTCCCTCGCGACATCGTACTGAAACCGCTTCTGCCGTATGGAGTCGACCGGGGGCAGGCAATCTCGCAGGATTCCACACGCGGGCGTCGTCACGACCCATGTCTTCTCGCACCGGCGGTCTCAAGCAGATCCAGAAACTCGCGGGGGGAAAGCATCCTGACGCCCTGATACGTGCCGAGCTGCTGCAACATTCTATCCCCGGTCACCAGATAGTCGACCTGAGCACTGACCGCGGCGGCAAGGACCCGGTCATCTTCGGGATGTGTCGCCACACCGGACACATGCACGGTTATCGGCGTGGGCGTCGCTTCTTCCTGCAGTAACTGCTGGGCAGCCGCGATCTGCTCTGGTGTGAGGCTCCGGCGGAATTAGGGCGTTGCAAACGTCCTGACGAGCTCAGTCACAATGTCGTCCGACACAACGAGCGCAAAGCGCTGTGCTCGCCACAGGTGGAGCAAGCGACCGGGCGCTCGTTCCGCGCTCGCAAATCCCACGAACCCGGATGCCAGCACGTTGGTGTCCAGAACAGCCTGGATCACGCCTTGGCGCCGACAGCCTGCACTCGTTCGGCCCGTCGCTCGGCACGCACCTCAGCCAGCGCCCGCTCGACCTCGCGTTCCAGTTCTTCGGCAGGGACATCCTTGAATGCCGCGCCGAACTCCTCCAGGATACTGAAGCGTTCGGCGCGCTCGCGATCAAGCTGGTCGAGCCGCTGCAGATCTTCGGCAGAGACAAGCCCCGCCACCGGGATACCGCTCTTCTCCACGACGATGCGTGTCTCGTGGCGATAAACCCGGTTGACCAGGCGATTGAACTGCTGCTTGACCTCGGAGATCTTCATGGTCTCAGTGGTTGGCGACGGTGTGGACATATCGGCCTCCTCATGACGAGGCCCGAATGGCACCAAAGAGGACCGGAAAGGACAGCCGAGCTGCGCCGCATCTCGTTAGCAGACGAGCGCGAGTTGCAAGGCGAGATGCCTGAGGCCCCGGAGCTATGCCCTCGGCGTCAGCTTCCCGCGAATGGCCGGAGCGTGCCGGAGCGGCGCATGGAGGCGGTCTCATCCTTTATCGAGGCCGAGCGCTCGCGCTGGGCTCTGGCGTTCGACCCCGCGGTTGCCCCTTGAGGCGCCTGTGGCGATGGCGACGCGTCAACCTGGCTGATAGAGCGCGAGGTGTGGAATGCGCTCGAAATCGCGGCGATTGAAGGTGAGCAGCGTCAGGTTGTGCTGGAGCGCGGTAGCGCCGATGAGCAGATCGAAGTCCGGGATGAGCTGGCCGCGACGGCGCAGGTAGGCGCGGAGCTCGGCGAAACGCTCCATGATGGGATCAGTGAGTGCGAGGGTGTGATCGGCGCTGAGAAAGTGACGGAAGACCGCGAGGTGAGCTTCTGGATTGGGCGACGCAGACGCCCCTCGTAGACCTCACCGAGCGTAATGGTGTTGACAAAGACCCGGCCACCAGCTAACCGCTGCAGCGTCTGCACCGCGGGCTGCCGGTTGCCGAGGGCCTGAATGATCCAATCCGTGTCGATCATGTACATCAGGGTCGATCGGGTGGCCGCGAACCCGCTCGTCTCGCTGCATAGATGGCAGCAATCATCGTGTCGATGTCGAGGTCTGCCCAACTGCCGATCGTTTCGTCGAGGATGCGCCGGACCCGCTCCGCATCCGGCTCGTAGGCCATGTCGTCGTCTTCGCGCATGATCCTGAATCGCTCCCCATTCCGCTCCAGGAGCACCGGCCCCTGCGCCGCATCATCGAGTAGGCTCGGGAGATCAGTTTCGGCGGTGACGGGGATGGGTTTGGGGTTGCTGACCATGGCGTGCATGCCTCCTCGTTTGGCAGGCAGTTTAGCAACGACGCGTATTCCTCTGCGGCAATTCCGGGCTGCGCTAGACGACGCCTCGGTGACTAGTTGAATCGGACGCCGGCTGTTTGGCTCGCACCGTCGGACGTGGCGAGCACTTCCTCGTGCCGCCGCGCAATCATCCGGCCTTGCCGGGCTGGCTCGGCGCTTGGGGACATGCTGATCTCGATATCCTGGCCGAGCCGCCGGGCCAGGGCCATCAGCCGTTCCAGCGAAAAGTCGTCGAGCCGGCCACGAGTGATCGCGGAAACCCGGGATTGGTGAACCCCAAGTTCTTGCGCTGCCGCCGTTTGGGTGAGACCCCGCTCGCGGATGATGCCAGTAATAGCAATGGCGATCTCCGCCTTGGCCAGGAGCAAGTCGGGATCGGGCAGGCCGAGATCGGCAAAGACGTTGCCGGAGCTTGGCGTCAGTGTCATTTCTGCTTCGTCGCTCATGTGATCTTCCTTCGTATCAGGACCTCTCGATAGCCTTGAGCCGGCGCGAGATCAGATCTTTGTCCGGCTGCGGAGTGGCCCTCGCCTTGGTCGATTTCTTCTTGAATGCATGGAGAACAAAGACGCATTCGGCGTTGGTGGTGTAGACCACGCGGTAGGCGTCCCCATCAAACGACTCGCTCGCCTGATAGACCCGGTAGCCTGGAAATCCTTACAGCAGCTTGACGATACCGTGTGTGCTGCCCAACTACGCTTCAAACAGGGCCACGCCGAAGACCTTCCTGACCTCGCCCGGGAACTCTCTCAAATCATCCTGACTCGAACCGACGAGCACCAACGGTCGCGGAGGCATCTCGCTCCCACTAAGCCAATACTTGCATACACTGTCAAGCCCTGGCTTGATCTGCTCAGGGCGATAGTCGCCCAACTGTGCGCGCTATCCGGGATTTTACGATTCTATCTCTGCCCGCGCGCCTAGCGACGAATTGGTCAATCAACGAGTTACGCCTTGGCGTTCCGCCCTTTACGCCGGACTGTGACCGGTTCTGGTAGCTCCGCGAACTCCCGCTCTTCCGTTTTAGTGGCCCCTTCGAGCTTGAGCAACTCGCCCAGAATTTCCTCCTGGGACACATTCAGTAGCTCCGCCGCCCCAGCCGGCGTCAGGTCACCTTCCAGGATCATCCGCTGCACGCGTTCGAGGACAGAGGTCGGGTAGGTGGCCAGGGTGACGCCATCGTCACCCTGTGACGGGGAATAGTCTGCGCCGTCGAGCCCCATGCTCCTGGCGAGCGCGCTGGGGCTGTAGCCGCGATAGAGGTCGTATTGCTCCTGGCCCAGAAACCCCTCGTTGCGCAGCCGATTGAGCATCGTGGCATAGCTCACCCTGAAGTAACGATGGAGGCGGAGGACGTCGAACGGGCTGACCTCGCCGCCATCCGGGCCATCCGCGACCAACTCGTGCAGCCTTCCGCCCGGCGCCAGGAAGTGGGCGGCAAAGGCATCGGCGAAGCGCTCCTTGCGGTCGGGATCGCGGGTGCGGCTGACCAGCCCGCGCTCCTGATAATGAAACAGCGCATGGGCATACTCGTGGGCCAGGGTGAAGGTCTGGCGGCCGGGCGTCGTGCAGGTATTGACGAAGATGCAATACCCGAGCCGCGGATGGTTGTAGAAGATGCCAGAAACACCCTCGCCATTGCCGATCGGATCGAGCGCAACGCGGTAGACGAGCACGCCTTGCTGATCTAGAAACGCCAGCAGGTCGGGGATGGCATCGTTGCCCAGCCCATAGTGCTCGCGCACGGAACTGGCGAGCCTGGGCGCCAGGCGCGTATCGGTGATGGCACGGGGCGACCGCCACTCCCGTCGCGGCGCGGTGCGCCGGCCTGGAAGCGGATCGCCGCACTCCGCGCGCAGTTCCGCCCAGTCGTCGAGAAAGGCGAGCCAACGCCCAACGGCGGCCTTCGCGCGCGGCGATTGCGAGGTGAGGCCGCGATAGAGAAGGACGTGCTCCTCTGCCGCTTCAGACTCCTCCTCGTTCCCAAGGAAGTAGTCCACGGTGACACCGTAGGCTTCGGCCAGCCGCCGCAATTGGGCGAGGCCCGGCACCCGCCGGTCGTTCTCCCAATAGGAGATCACCTCGCGTACGACACCGGTGGCCTCGGCAGATTGGTGTTGGTTGAAGCCCGCCAGCTCACGGGCCTGACGGAGGCGGGCACCCAGGCCGTGAGCAATGTTCATTGAATGGCTCCTCATCGAGAACTTGGAGTTTTGTTACACGTGAATCTTTTGTGGTGGTACAATTGTAACATAGTAGGCGAGACTTGGGAGTCCAAATCCTCGCAGCACGTCGTTTCAGTATTTGGAGATATCACATGCCGACATCAACTGAGCCACTCGTCGTCCTTGCATGGGCGGGAGCCGCCTTTCTGGTCATTACAGTTGTAAGAGTTTTCTTTGTGCTAACAGGCGGAGGCGAGCTAGCCGAAGCGCAATGGCGCCGCCGATGGATGGAAGTTGGCTTCCTCGGAATGTTCGGGGTAGCCCTGGCACTTTTGGCCTTCTTCCTTCGCTGACGCTTTCAAGACCGGCTTCGACAGCGGCTTCGTTGCCCAACGACGACGGGCATTCATGATGCGTGGACCAAACGTTGAGGCTAGGTCAAACCTTTCCCATGCGGTCGCCGTCGCCGCTGTTGATTCGGCATTAAGAGGGATGAACAATTCCCGTTTCTCCACGCGAGATGCCCTCTAAATCAATTCCCCAATCGTAGCCCCGTCCATAGTTCCAGGCTGTAACCGGCGGATGTATGTTTTCCGACACCTGTTGCCCCATGTGAAAGGCTAACGAAACAGGACCGGAATAGAAAACATGAATACGAGTGGTATTCGGCAAGATTCGTACGATTTGATCCAATGCGCGGCGAAATACCCGCCCATAGTCTCTAGTCTGAAGTTCACTCCTGATAAGATTGCGCTGAGGCTCCGGGACGGATAGGTCAATAGCCGCTATTGGCGCTGGCACAATCACCCCCGTTGCCTCGGGTAAAACAGGGAAGGTTACAGAAACGCGTATGACTACATCACCCTCCGTATTCACGCGTTGAGCAGGCAGCTCGGACGTTTGTAGCGGAGGGCTTATCTCGTGGTCCTCTGGCCACGTCCAGGACTCGACATCTGGGTGGTAATCAAAGAGCTTAACGGGGCGACGATCCGCAACGAGGTAGCCGACTAAAAAAGCGAGAGGAATCGCTACGAGTCCGTGGAAAACAAGATCTCCTTCTTGTTGCGTAAGTGCCTTTAGCAAGGTTCCCTGCTCATCAAGCATTCGCTGTACGGCAGCTTCAGGGTCAGTAATTTTCGTTTGGCTACTCAGGTCTGTGAAATCAAGCGCGGCAGTGGTGTGATCGCGAGACTGAAGGTCCGCAGGGAGTGCCGATAGCAACTCATCAGGGCGGATCAGACGCAGAGACTGAGCTCGAAGGATCATCAATGGAGGGCCTACAGTCTCACGAGTTGCCCCTGCTTGGACGCGCTCTTGATATTCAAGCGGGGGTACGGGCATTGAGCGCAGGAAC